>DAOTUH010000565.1:0-11832 GCA_034437255.1 Anaerolineae bacterium | reverse complement strand
CAGGCTCAGAGCGGCGATGCTCACGGCGGTCAAGATACTGAACAAAGCGTTACGTTGCGTCCTCATTTGGAAACCCTCCTAGGGCATAGGATACTCATACTTTAAAGAGAGATACCTTACAAATTTAGGTTCACACCTCAGAGGATGGTCTTTGCGCTGCATCACCTCCCTTTTCCATACAACCTGTGAGAGCAACGGTGGGGCTGCTACAGAAAACCTTTGTGAAGCCGTCTTCTTTCCCTACGGAAGTGAGGTTGAAGATAAAAGACGTGGGTGCGCACGCTTCCCCGTGGAGCACGTAAAGCTATCTAAAGAATAAATTAGTATTGCATGAATGTCAAGAGGGTTTTAGCCGTCTTGGATTCCGCAGGGTGACTAAAAGCGATTTTAATTTTATCCACAGATTTTTAATTTTGGATAGTCTCCCTCTTGGGAGTAGGTCACCTTCCCGCGGCTTCTCCGTCATCCCGAGCGAGCGCAGCGAGTCGAGGGATCTCCCCCGCTAGCTTTAAAAACCAGGGTGAAGGCAAAGTCAACCACGAATTCGTATTTCAGGCGGGGAGATTCCTCGACTCCCTCCAGGCAAACTGCGCCTTCCGCTCGCTCGGAATGACGGTGAGGGGGCGTAAAAGTGTAAGTTCCCGTTGCTGTTAACCCACTGCGGCAAAGAATCGAGGATACTGACGGTTGAGGCTTGTGGCATTGCCGTTTTTGTCTGAAGAGGATTGCCCCGTGTCTTTCGGCTTCCCGGGAATCTGGTGATCCCTTTCAAGTCGGCAGAGCAACAACCGCACATTCACATCGTCTTTGCGGTCTTGGCGCTTCTGCGTGAAGCTTACAATTCTTCACCCCAGCCAGCATGAGAGGAGCACCAGAGCGTCTGAGCCTCCGCGACACTCACGGCCTCGAAGCGCACAGAATCACCGGGCAGGCACTGCGCCAGCAGCGGCAGATCGGCGCGAATCACCGTGACGATCTTGGGATAGCCGCCCGTGGTCTGGTGATCGGCCAACATGACGATGGGCTGACCGTCGGCGGGCACCTGCACGCTGCCGGTGACGACGCCGTCGGAGATAATCCCGGTCGCGTCACGGTGGGCAATACGCGGCCCCTGCAGGCGCGCGCCCATGCGGTTGGAATCGGGGCTGAGTTCGTAGGCAGCGCTCAGGAAGGTCTCGACGCCCCGCCGCGTAAAGGCGTCGTCCTGCGGGCCGAGGACGACGCGCAGCGTGGGCGCTGCCGTGTACGGCGGGCGCTGGGACGCGGACCACGCTCGCCCCGCCTGCATCGCCGGATGCGGGAAGCCGTCGCCAAGCGGCAGCTGGTCGCCCTGGCGCAGCGCGCGCCCCTCCAGCCCGCCGAAGCCGCCCGCCAGATAGGTGCTGCGCGAGCCGAGGAAGGGGGGCACATCGATGCCTCCATCTATGGCGAGATAGGCGCGCGCACCTCGTCGTCGCTCCCCGAAACGCAGCCACTGCCCGGCCCGGAGAAAGACCGCGTGCCACGTGGGAACGCGGAGCGTCCCCGCCCAGAGCTCGAAGTCGGCGCCGCAGACAGCCACGAGGCTAGGACGCGAGCAGCGCAGCGTCGGCCCGGTAAGCGTGATCTCCAGGCCCGCCGCGCCGGGCGAATTGCCCACGAGCCGGTTGGCAGCGCGAAAAGCGGCTGCGTCCAGGGGGCCGGAGGGCGGCACGCCAAACCGCGCCCAGCCGACACGACCGCCGTCCTGCACGGTGGTAAGCAGACCTGGCTCCCAGATCTCCAGCAGGCCACGCATGGTCAGCCATCCTCCGCGATAAACCGCACCCTGTCTCCGGCCTGAAGCAGGAACGGGGCTTCCCGCGCCGGATCGAAGAGGACCAGATCCGTGCGCCCCAGTATGCGCCAGCCGCCGGGCGTATCCAGCGCGTAGACGCCCGTCTGCTCGCCCGCGATGCCGACGCTGCCCGGCGGAATGTGCGTGCGCGGTGTCTCCAGGCGCGGCGCGGCAATACGCGGATCAAGGCCCTGCAAGTAGGCGAAGCCCGGCGCAAAGCCCAACATCGCCACGCGGTACGTGGGCGCCGTGTGCAGGCGGATCACGTCGGTCGGGGAGAGGCCCGTGTGCCGGGCGACGCTCGCCAGATCGGGACCGGCGTCGCCGCCGTAGCGGACGGGGATCTCGATGAGACGACCCTCCGGCGGCTCGATCTCCACCAGTGCATCCAGATGAGCGCCGAGGGCTGCCTCTATCTCGTCCGCCGGACAGACACAGGGATCGTAGCGCACCAGGAGCGTGCGGTAGGTGGGCACCGTCTCGATGAGGCCGGGCAACGTATCGGGCGTGAGCCGGGCGTCGAGGGCGTGGACGCGCGCTGTGAGCGCCGGATCGACGCGGTTTCCGAATTCGACGGTGAAGGCTGCCTCACCCACGGGCAGGATGCGCGGGTAAGGGCTCACGGCGCGGGCACGATCTCCGCCAGCGGCGCGATGGTCACGCCGCCGGCCTCCAGCGCGTCCCGCAGCTCTGCCGCAATGCCCACCGCGTCCGGCGTGTCACCGTGCACGGAGAGCGTGTCGATCTCCAATGGGATGACAGAGCCATCGATGGTCTCAATCGCGCCCTGCGTGACCATCTGTACAGCGCGGGCCGCCGCGCGGGCCGGATCGTGGATGACGGCGCCCGGCTCGCTCCGGGGCGCCAGGCTGCCATCCACCCGATAAGTCCGGTCGGCGAAGCCCTCCCGCGCGACGCGCAGGCCGTGGGCGCGGGCGGCGTCTGCCAAGGCCGAACCGGGCAACGTCACGACGATGAGCGCAGGATCAAAAGCGGCGACGGCGCGGGCGATAGCAGTGGCGCTCTCGCGGTCTTTCGCCGCCCAGTTGTAGAGCGCGCCGTGCGGCTTGACGTGGACCAGGCGCGTGCCAGCCACTCGGGCAAATCCAGCCAGCGCACCCAACTGGTAGAGAACGAAGGCTTCAATCTCGTCGGATGTCAAATCCATGAACCGCCGCCCAAAGCCTTGTCGATCCGGGAAACTGGGATGCGCGCCAATGGCAACGCCTTTCGCCGCGGCCTCTGCCACCGTCCGCTGCATGACCAGGGGATCGCCCGCGTGCAGCCCGCAGGCGACGTTTGCCGAGGTGACCACATCCAGCATGGCGGCATCCTGGCCCAGGCGATATCGACCGAAACTCTCTCCCATGTCGCAGTTGAGATCAACGCGCATCGCGGTCCCTCCTTTGAGGTCTGACTGACAGGCACAGTTATAGAATGAGCGGCACAAAAGTCAACGGGCAGCATTCAGGAGCGAGAATGCGTGATGTCTGGGGTTTAGCCTATCACTTTGATTTCCAGAACCATCCTCTTCTTCGTCATTCCGAGTTACGCCCTGGTGCTACGCACCACTCAAGAGGCAAGAAACTGGAGTACACATATCCCTACACGAGAACACCCTACTTCCCCGTCATCCCGAGCGAGCGCAGCGAGTCGAGGGATCTCCCCGCTTGACTTGAAAACCACGGGCGCCTGCAAAGAAGAGCCAAGAGAGATTCACCGGCCACTGGGCCTCTGGGCCAGGGTCTCCATTCGCTCCGTCGCTACACTCCTTCGCTCAGTCGAAATGACGGCAGAGTTTCTTAGTAGTTCCTACCGGTCTGTTCAAGAAACTGGGAGCTTGTGAGCAGACAACCGACTGGAGCCCGTCGTTACGGTGCCACGGCCCATAGCCGCACGGTGCCATCGCCCGACCCTGAAACGAGTACCGTTCCATCGGAGGCAAAGTCCAGGTTCCATACCTGTCTCGTATGGCGACCCAGGACGCGCAAAAGGTCACCATCTGCCGCCGCCCATAATCGCACCGCGCCGTCACCGGAGCCGGTAGCCACCGTTGTCCCGTCAGATGAGAAGGCCACACTCCACACCCAGTTAGGATGATTCAACGTATGCAAGAGACTTCCCTCCTCCACGTCCCACAGCCGCGCAACGTCGTCATCATCCCCTGAGGCTATCATCGTTCCATCGGGGGAGAAGGCCACGCTCAACACCACGCCTTTGTGCCCCTTCAGCGTGCGTAAGAGCGTGCCGTCGGCGACCTGCCAGATGCGCACGGTCTTATCGTAGCCTCCTGAGGCCAAGGTCGTCCCACCGGGGGAGAAAGCCACGCTCTCCACGTAGTCCGTGTGCCCTTCCAACGTGCGTAGCGGGCTGCCGTCCACCACCCGCCACAGGCGCACCGTGTTATCCCACGAGGCCGAGGCCAGGATGGTTCCGTCTGGGGAGAACGCGACACCATAGACCGACGACGTGTGTTCGTCCAGGATGTGCAGGGATGCGCCGTCTGCCACGTGCCAGAGGCGCACTGTATCATCCCACGACGCCGACGCCAGGGTCTTTCCATCGGGAGAGAAAGCCAAGCTTTCCACCCAGTCGGTATGTCCCTCCAGAGTGCGGAGTAGCCTGCCGTCCGTCGCATCCCAGAGACGCACTGTACCGACTTGATCGCCGGAAGCGAGAACCGCACCGTTGGGAGAGAGAGCCACATCTGTCACGCGCGGGAAGAAATCTTCGAGGGTGCGCAAGAGGTTTTCCTCTTCCACGTCCCACAATCGCAGGACGCCGGTCTGCCACGATCCTGACGCCAGCGTTCCATCGGGAGCGTAAGCCATGCTGTTTATCCCACCCTCGTGTCCTTCCAAGGTGTGGAGCAAGGTGCCGTCCGCCACTTGCCATGAGCGCACTGTCCCATCATACGATCCAGAGGCCAGCGTCGTTCCATCCGGGGAGAATGCCACGCTCAACACAGGGCCCATTTGACCTTCCAAAATGCGTAAGGAGTCCACATCTTCCGCCTCCCAGAGTCCCACCGCTTGCTCGCCTAAGGCAGCGGCGACGAATTTATCGTCGGGGGAGAAGTCTACGCTAAACACGTCCCCTCGCCCCGCTTCCAGGGTACGAATGAGATCATCCTCCGATACGTTCCACAAGCGCACCGTTTTATCCAGGGATCCTGAAGCCACCCTGGTGTTATCCGAAGCGAAGATGACGCTCGTTACCCCATCCTCATGTCCCTCCCAGGTGCGCAGGAGACTGCCGTCCGTGACATCCCAGAGCCGTACCGTCTCATCGGCTGAGCCGGAGACCAGCATCGTTCCATCTGGGGAGAAGGCTACGCTCCATACAGGATCCGTGTGATCCTTCAAGGTATGCAGAAGACTGCCGTCTGTCATCCGCCAGAGCCGCACCATGGCATCTCGCGAGCCAGAGGCCAGCGTCTCCCCATTGGGCGAGAAAGCCACTGTATCCACCTCGACAGCCATCTCGATGAAGCGTATCTCGTTCAACGTCTGGCTCTCATAGACGTAAATGCCCAGAGACGAGGCCACCGCCAGCCGCGTGCCGTCCGGCGAGTACGCGATTTTCTGCAGCGCCCCTTTTCCCCAGCGGGCCAGTTCGGTCACCCGCTCTGCGTTTCCCGAGGAGATGGCAACGGTCGGTTGGGGCACCGGCGTGCCGGATAGATAGGGCCAGGAAGGCGCCTCGACGAGCGCCTCCGTCGCCTTCGCTTCCGCGGTCCACGTTGCGGACTCATCTTCCACCGCGAAGCCTCCAATCCCAAAAAACTCCAGTGTCACCGGTATCACACAACAGAGCACGATCACGAGAAGAAGGACCGAGATCACCCACCCCCATATCGGAATCCGCTTCCACCATTTGGCTTGCGCTTGGGCCGAGGTCTCCTCGGGCGGAGGAGCGACAGGGGCTTGGGTCGAGATCCGCTCGGCCCGAGGCTCCGCCATCTTCTGCGTCTTGTCCAAGGCAGAAGCAGGGGCAGGGGCCGGGGCAGGGGCGCCGGCTGTTCTCAATGGCTTCTGAAAGAGGGCCACCAACATCTCAGAGGCGTTCTGAAAACGACGCTTCGGTTGGGGCTCCAACGCCCGGTGCACCACCTCTGCCAGGCGGGAGGAAACACGCGGGTTCAACTCGGGCAGCGGACGCAACGCCCCTGGATCGACCATCCGCTGGGTCGCCGACGGCGGCGCCTGTCCCGCCAGGGCGTGATAGAGCGTCGCCCCCAACCCGTAGAGGTCACTCCGGGCGTCGGTGTGCCCGCTCACCCCGGCGTACTGTTCCGGCGGCGCGTACTCCGGCGTCCCTGCGCCGCGAATGGCCGTGCGCGTGTAGGGATCGTTTGGGTCCCATAACTTTACCAGCCCGAAGTCCACCAGCACCGCCTGGCCCTCCGGCGTGAGGATCACGTTCTGGGGCTTGACGTCGCGGTGCAATATGCCGCGATCGTGGCAATGAGCCAGTGCCGCCAGCAACTCCTCGGCCCACGAGCGCACCTGCACTTCGGGCTGTGTACCCTCCCGTTCAATCCGCTCAGCGAGACTCTCACCCTCCACGTACTTCATGACCAGGTAGGCGTTCCCCTCCTCCTCGAAGTAGTCACTGACGTTGACTAGATTAGGATGGTCGAGGCGGGCCAGCACCTTGGCCTCCTGAATGAACTGCTCCCGCAGCCGCTCCAACATTCCGGAGCCCAGCGTCGGCTGGGGTACCAACTCCTTGACCGCGACGGGAACGTCGAGGCGGGTATCCCAAGCGCGGTAAACCGCGCCCATCCCTCCTTGCCCCAACAAGGTCACCACACGATAACGGCTTTGTAACATCTGTCCGGTGATCAGGGCCATGAGGCCTCCTTAAATCATCTATTTCGATGGGTCCCCACAGCTTGCGGGGCTTATGAGGTCTGGACGTTGATGAGACTGGAAAGGTGTAAATCGTCCAAGTATTTAGCCGAAAAAGTATCCAATTCGTCGGCAATGATTAACGATTTCTTAGAGTGTAGACCAGAACACGAGAGTAAGCAAGTTAGGGCAAGGTAGGGCAAACGAAGCAGTTCTGGGGTAACCCAGATGCATTAGATGGTCCGCCGTCACGTTTAACACGTGTATCACGGGTATCAGTATCAACCCCGGCTTCGTTTGCCTTGTTCACGTCTAAGTAGGCTCTGGAGCATTGGAGGATGTTTTCGCGGGACGACTTGCTTCGAAATCCCAGGTAAAGCGAAGCGCTCGGGGCAGATAGCATGACAAAGCCGCCTCCCTTATTCCAGAGCCAGCGTTGGCGCGGGGAATCGGCTTCCGGTTTCTCTTGCGTACTTCGCAACTTGAACTATCCTTATTTCCAGAATCAGCCGCTCTTGCGGTGGGCTTGACCATTCCGATCTCATAAAGCCGAATCGATGCACCTTATGATCACAACCATAACAATACAAAGGAGTGGATCACCATGAAAATTGCCATGATTTCCTCTGAATGCGTCCCTTTTGCGAAGAGCGGCGGCCTGGCCGACGTCGTCGGGGCGTTGCCCGCAGCGCTTAAGGAACTGGGCCATGAGGTGATCGTCATTATGCCCAAATACGCATCTATCGACGTGGAGAAGCATGGTCTGGAACCTTTCCTGACGCCCCTGGGCGTCTGGATGGGCAATACCCAGGAATGGTGCAGTGTCCAGACGGCCCCGATGGAGGGGGATATCCCCGTTTTCTTCATCGAGTTCAAAAAATACTTCGACCGGGAAGGTCTCTATCACGACGCGGACTTCAACGACTATTTGGACAACGCTCGCCGCTTCGGCTTTCTGACGCGGGCCGGGCTGCAACTCTGCAAGGACATGTCGTTTTCGCCCGATATCGTCCACGTCCACGATTGGCAAACGGCCGCGGCCACAGCGTACCTAAAAATCTGGCACTGGGATGATCCGGTGCTGGGCGGCGCTGCCAGCGTGCTGACCATCCACAACATCGGCTATCAGGGCATCTACGACGCCAGCGATTACGAGTATCTCGGCCTGCAGTGGAGTAACTTCACGTCGCACAAATTCGAGGCTCATGGAAAGATCAATCTCTTGAAAGGCGGCATCCACTACGCCGATCTCGTCAACACCGTGAGTCCCACATACGCGGACGAGACGCGAACACCGGCCTACGCTCACGGCATGGCGCCTTACCTCAACGACAAGGGCGATAACTACATCGGCATCCTCAACGGCGTGGATTACAGTCAGTGGAACCCGGCCGTGGACACGCTGATTCCTGCTCAGTACAGCCCCGAGGACTTGTCAGGCAAGGCGACGTGCAAGCGTGCGCTCCAAAAGCGGATGGCCTTGGAGGTCGATCCCGACGTTCCCATCGTCGGCGTCGTCAGCCGCATGGCTCACCAGAAAGGGCTCGATCTGCTGGCACGCGCTATTGAGGCTATCGTGGGCGACATGCACGTACAGTTTGTCGTGCTGGGTTCGGGCGACAAGGGGCTAGAGACCTTCTATGGGAACCTCCCCCGGCGTTATCCGGGCCGCATCGGCAGTCACATGGGCTACAGCAACGAGTTGGCCCACTGGATCGAAGCGGGCGCCGATTTCTTCGTCATGCCCTCGCGCTACGAACCCTGCGGCCTCAACCAAATCTATTCACTTAAATATGGCACACTGCCCATCGTACGTGCCACCGGCGGCCTCGACGATACCGTGGAGCAGTACGATGAGTTCAACGGCACAGGCACTGGCTTCAAATTCTGGGAGCCCAGCGCGCACGCCGTCTACTATGCCACCGGATGGGCGGTCAGCACCTACCATGATCGACCCGCACATATAGAGCGAATGATCCAGCGCGCCATGGCCCAGCGTTTTTCTTGGAAAGAGAGTGCGAAGCGTTACGAAGAGGCATATCAGAAGGCAATCGTTAACAAGCAGAACTTGTAAATCGAACACAGAGACCAAAGCGGGCGCAGTTCAACAGCACCCTTAAAACGAAAAGCACACGAGCATAGCACATTACAAAGGAGGAGAACACAAGATGAACAAGGCAAACGAGAAAGTTGGCATCCTGGTATCGGGCGGACCCGCGCCGGGCATCAACGGTGTAATTCACGCAGCAACCATCGAAGCCATCAACAGCGGCCACGAGGTGGTTGGTATCTACGATGGATTCAAACATCTGATGGAAGGAGAACTCGTTGGTGAGCCCCTGACGATTGACGACGTCAGCCGCATCTACCGGAACGGAGGCTCGATCCTGCGCACCTCGCGGGCCAATCCTACCCGGGAGGCCCGGACGCTGAAGAACTGTGGTCAGGCGCTCCTCGATGCCGGGATCGGTTATCTGCTCGCCATTGGAGGCGACGACACGGCTTATTCCGCCTATCGCGTCGCCCGCTACGCCCAGGAGCATATAGGCGCCGACATCGGCGTGGCCCACGCGCCGAAGACCATCGACAACGACCTGCCGTTGCCGGAGGAGATCAATACTTTCGGCTACGAATCCGCCCGCGAGTTGGGCACGCGGCTGGTCATCAACCTGATGGAGGAAGGGCTGACCGGATTTCGCTGGTTCCTCGTCGTGACCATGGGTCGCAAAGCCGGTCACCTGGCGCTGGGCATCGGCAAGAGCTCCGGCGCGACCATCACGCTGATCCCGGAGGAATGGGGCGAGCGCACCATCCGGCTCCAGGAAGTAGCCGACATCCTGGTGACAACGGTTGTTCGTCGTCTGGTCGATGACAGACCGTACGGCGTGGCGCTGGTAGCCGAGGGCGTGATGGAACAAATGTCCACCGACGACCTGCGAGAGCTGGAGTACGTGGAGCGCGACGCCCACGGTCACATTCGCCTGGCGGAGATCAATTTCTCCGACATTCTCAAGCGCGTCATGTACCGGGAACTGGAGCGGCTAGGCGTTCACACCCGCATCACGAGCAAGGATCTGGGCTACGAGCTGCGCTGCGCGGACCCCATCGCCATGGACATCGATTACACGCGGAGTCTGGGTGAAGCAGCCGTCGCATTCATGCTGGACGACGGCACCAACGCGACCGTCACGATCCAGGGAACGCGCATGGTGCCCATCCCCTTCGAGGAGATGATGGACCCGGACACGGGCCGCACCGAGGTCCGCCAAGTCAACCTGGACTCCTTCATCTACCGTTCCGCTCAGAAGCTCATGATCCGGCTGAAACCTCAGGACGCCGACAACGACGAGCTATGGGAGCAGATGGCTGCCCAGACCAACCTTTCCACGGAGGCCTTCAAAGCGCGCTTCGGCTACCTCGTGGGGATTGCACCGTCGCCGTTCTAGCTCGATGTTCCATGCCCCGGTTAGAGCTTTACCATTCTCGTTACGGGTCTATGCTTGCTTGAAGTGGATCGCCAAATCCACGTGTGCAAAGTGATTTCTGGTCTCCATCAGGGATCTGGTGATCCCGCGGATCTATCGAGCCGTTCGAAGCGAGAATGATAAGACCCTGATGCCCGGATCAAGGGGACTTGGAGCCAGGACAATCACATCTGGATCTCTGGCATTTCGCCGGGTGGCGGGGAGCTTGTCATCCCCACTGCGTTTGGGACAAGTTTCCGAACGCAGTGAGCGCCTTCAACTTGTTGAAGGGCCTCGTTATTGGGGAACGAGACCCTTTTCCTCAATACTTCGGGACAGGCTACTACGCTCAGAGTGATAGTCCAATGGGGGAATTGGCTATCCCTACCTGGCAAAATCCAAAAGAGCCCGAGCGAATTCCGCATAAAATACCCCAGAACAGATTTTACGAAAATGCTATGTGGAGCTTGACGGTTTTACGAAAATGGTGTACTGTTAAACAAAGGTGTGAAATTGGCAAACGTTTAGGTTTGTGAACATCCAGGTGCAACGCACTTACAGATCGAAACAAACCGCGCGTTCTCCGAGCATGGTTTAGGAGTTCCCGCTCGTGAGTTTTGGCGAAAGTGCGTCGTACCTCAGAAGACTAAACCGATACTAAAATTGAATCAAAAAGAGTTTTCTCCTCTATTCGCAGCGATACTAAAAAAGCGATTTGACGCGGTAATCTTAGCTAGCGTTGTGCTTCTACAGATCGGTTTCACCTATTTTGATATCCCGGGCTGGCAATGTCCCATATTTCATACGACGGGTATACCTTGTCCAGGGTGCGGACTTTCAAGAGCAGCGCTGCTATTAGTGCGTGGAGATTGGCGTAGAGCGTTGGAACTACATCTTTTTGCGCCTTTCGTATATGTCGCAGGACTAATTTTCACGTTAGCGGCTGTTTTACCTGAAAAGTATCGAGTGATATTTCTAAGGCATCTGGAGACGTTGGAACGTAAAACTGGTATCTCTCTCTTCATTTTATTGGCTCTTGTGGAGTATTGGGTTGTTCGATTGGTCATCAACCCTGGTAGGTTCATTCGTTTAATTCATAATATTTAATCTCTCTAAGGAGGCGTGATGTTTCTAACAATTTTGTTGGCACTTGCAGGTCTTGGCTCACTCGTTTGTTTGATCATTGTCCTCACAAAGCTTTTCCCAGCCGAGGGAACAGGTAAAGGCATCTTGGGAATCCTCTGTGCCTTGTATACCTTTATTTGGGGCTGGCAGCATAAGGACGAGTATGATATCCAGAATGTGATGGTTATCTGGTCGATTCTTGTGGTCGTGGGTGTTATTCTCAACGTCATTGTAAGCAGCTCCGGGTGATCTTACGTGGGCAGAGTTATGACCTGCTCTAAAAAGATGTAGTCGATAAGGAGCAAGGAGCACATATTGTGATTACACAATATGTGCTCCTTTTTTGTTCACTCAATCGTTGAGAAGGGGAATGATCGTTTTTTGATCATCAAGTTTGACTCCACTGAAATAACCATCAACCTCACGCAAAGGCGCCAAGAACGCAGTTGAGTGTGATCAGCGGCTTGGCCTTTCTCCTGGCCTTTCCGCCGTACGGGATATGGTGGCTGGCCTGGATCGGCTGGGTGCCGGTGTTGTTGGCGCAGTACCGCGTGATCCCAGCCAAGCTCTCGAT
>DAOTUH010000564.1:0-2795 GCA_034437255.1 Anaerolineae bacterium | reverse complement strand
CTCACATTGCCCAACGGCGTCGAGACCGCCTATAGCTACGACGCGGCCGGCCGGCTGGTGGAGATCGCGCACCGCGACGCCACCGGTGTCCTGTTGGCGCGCTACACCTACACCCTGGACGCGGTCGGGAATCGCACTGAGGTGACCGAGGGAGTGGGCGCCACGGGAGAGGCCCAAGCCGGTTCTCCTGCGCCCGGCGCGCCGGTAGACGAAGCGATCCGTACGGTAGCGAGTGGCGGTCCAATTGCCACAAATCGGCTGCCGCAGGTAGGCTATGATACCCGAAACGACCGACACTTGGTCGTGTGGGTCAGCCATGGAGGTATGGGTCACCCCCAGATTTTGGGTCGGTTGATTAAGACAGCCGGCGAATTGGGCAAAACGTTCACCATTGCGAAGAATTGGAATGGTGGGATCAAGTGGGAAAAGCCCGGCGTGGCCTATAACGCCAGTGTAGAAAAGTACCTGGTGGCTTGGGAGGAGGACACGGGGTTTCAAGCGGGAATTCATGGACAACTGGTAGATGCCGAGGGGCGGCTTCAGGGACAATCGGTGCTATTGGCCGCGGGAGGCAGCCGGCCCGTGTTGACGGTCGCCTCTGGGAAGGAGAATGAATTCTTACTGGTTTACACATACCAGAGTTCCCTGCAAGCAGCCGGCCTCTATGCGCAGAGACTCGATAATCAGGGAAATCCGAAGGGTGTTCCCATCTTGCTCACGACCGCTGACGTGAGCGCGGCTGACGTGGCGTACGATGCCCAAATGAGGCAGTATGTGGCAGTCTGGGCACAACCAGGTAAAAAAGGAGACATAGATGTCTACGGTCGCGTTGTTTCTGAACAAGCCCCGGCTCCTTTTTTGATCTATACGGGTGCAGACCGGCCGGCCGTGGCGTACAATCCGGCCCAGGGACGGCTGTTGGTGACCTGGGTGACCGCTGGAGGCGCCGTAGCGGGACGGCAGGTGGGAGATCTTGGGGGATATCTGGGGCCGGTCGTGACTTTTGGCAGCCAGGCTAACGGAGGACTCGCCGTGGGGGGGAATGGGGCGACCGACGATTGGCTGGTCGTCTGGTGGGATCAAACCCCGACCGCCCAGGTGATGCACGGTAACGGGACACTCTCGGGCGGAAATCAACCTCTTACCGGGGAACTCAGCTTAGAGAAAACCATGTTCTCTGCCACAGATGACATTGCGGTCAGCAGCACGTTTACCGAACCGGGGCGCCATCTGGTCGTCTGGGATCGGGACGATAAGCATATCGAGGCGCGTTACTTCCGGCCGCTAGACGCCGGGCTACGTACCGCGCCCACCACCGGCCCGACACCGCTGACCGTGGTCTTCACCGCTACCTCGTCGCCCTTGTGGAAAGCGAATCGTTGGCGTTGGACCTTTGGAGATGGGGAGACAAGCACACTACAGCATCCCGCTCACAGGTACGTCCGACCGGGCGTCTACACCGTGAGCCTCACGGTTACGGACACACGCAGCACGGAAAGCGAAGTCATTTCTCTGCCTGCGGTTATCACCGCAACCGAGGAGCGCCGTATCACCTACACCTACGACCCGCTGAACCGTCTCACCGCCGCCGACTACCGTTCGACTACGCTCACGGCAGGCTCGACGGGCGAGCACTTCGCCTACGCCTACGACGCCGTGGGTAATCGCACAGCGTTCACGCAGACCACCGCCCTTGCCGAAACTACCGTCACGACGTACATCCTTCGGCAGGCTCAGGACAGGCTTACGATGCAGCGAACCGTCTGACCCACATCCAGCAACCCGCTTCCAGCATCCAGTATGCCTGGGACGCGCGCGGCACCCTCCTCGCCGACGGCACCTTCACCTACACCTACAACGCCGCCGGGCGACTGGTGCGCGCCGAAAGCGTCACGGCGACGCTGGTCTACACCTACAACGCCGCCGGCCTGCGCGTGGGACACTCCGGTCCCTCCGGTCAATCCGTTGATTACGCCTGGGACTGGGCCACCGGCGTGCCGGAGCTCCTGAGCGACGGCGACAACCTGTATCTGGTGGGGCATAACACGCTGGGCTGGGAGGCTGCTGGCAACTGGACCTACCCCCTGCCGGATGCGCTAGGCAGCGTGCGCCAGACCGTGGACGCCGCCGGGACGCTCCTCGATGTCCGCGAGCCTGTCCTGAGCGTAGCCGAAGGATGGATGCCCTACGGGGAGGAGATCGGCGCGGCGCAAGCGGGCCTCGGCTTCACCGGCGAGTGGTTCGACGCGGAGGTGGGGCTGCAGTACCTGCGGGCGCGGTGGTATGATGTGGAGGTGGGGCGGTTTACGTCGGAGGATCCGTGGGAGGGGGATGACCGACAACCGCAGACACTCCATGCGTATGTCTACGCGCTGGGAAATCCAATGAACTTCACTGATCCAAGCGGAAAACGCCCCTGGCCTGATCCAGAACCTTGGCCCTGTCATATACCATTGCACATTGATACGTTTCGTTTATCACAACTGCCCATTGCGCAACCTCGCTCGGTGCAATGGCTTGGTAATACAAACTTCGCATACAATCATCGTGCGTGGTACAATTACAGCCGTGGCCTGCATGCCGGTTTCGATCTTCTAGCCCCTGCGGGTACACTGGTTTTTGCGGGCCTATATGGCACAGTTGTAGGGGTATTTAGGCAGGCATCGGTTTTCAGTCCCAATTACATTATTGTCCGTCCCACAAGCGGGTTATTAAAATCACTGTATCTCATAGATCGCGTGGTTCTCTACGGGCATCTAGGCACTCCCACGGTCGAGGTGGGTGACGGAGTTATT
>DAOTUH010000563.1:0-10091 GCA_034437255.1 Anaerolineae bacterium | reverse complement strand
TCTTAACAGTCCCTTTGAGGCGGCTGGGATGGACCAACCTGAACTTAACGCTATTCCTTGGGGCCGATCTGGGCGCCCAACGGTCCCAGGATGCGGAGGATGAAGAAGGCGGCCACGGTGCCCACGCTGGCCAGTACCCAATCGCCGACGCCGACGGCCACGCCCACGGCGGCCATGGCCCAGACGGCCGCGGCCGTGGTCAACCCATGCACGGTCCGCTGGCTGGTGAAGATTGTGCCTGCCCCCAGAAAGCCGACGCCTTGCATAAGCGCGGAGAGGAGGCGCGTGGGATTCAAGGTCATGGAGACGGATGGGTCGATCTGCATAAAGTCGGAAAGACGTTGCCCCATCAACATGGCCAGCGCCGAGCCTACCGTCACCAGCATGATGGTGCGCAACCCCGCCGGCTTCTGCTCCCGTTCCCGCTCGTAGCCCACGATGCCGCCGAGAAGCAGCGCGCCGCCGATGCGCAGGACTAACGTCCAATTGTCGATAACCATGTGTGCCCTCCTTTTGTCGTTAAACGAAATTGGACTCAGTATTATACCAGAAGCCGAAATCATCCGAAGAGAAAGCCACGGAGCCGGTAGAAAGCCGCTCCGTGGCTTTGAGGAAACGAATCTGCGCGGGCGTCAGCTCAAGAAGATGTCGGTGCCGCAGTAGGGGCAGCTGACCACGCCTTTTCCCGAGAGCTCCAGCTCGCCGCCACAGTTGGGGCACTTGGAGCCTTCGCGCATCTTGGAGGCTTCCTCCGAGTAGAGCATGCCCTCGTCCCAATTGATGTAGCCGGCGAAGAAGCCTTTGTTGACCAGATCGTAGACCATATTCTTGATCTCGTCGCGGCTGACGTCCATCTCTATCGCGGCACTGGCAATATCTACCTGACCTTGGGCCTGGACCATGCCCAGCAGTTTGCGCTGCTGTTCCACGTGCGCCATTTGCGCGGATTCCTGACGCCCTCGCACGAGCATGAAGATGCCGATGCCTACCAGCGGCGCACTGATGATAAACGCAATCCCTAATCCCAGGACGGCGGCGGCCCGAGTCAGCCCTTCGCCCATAGCGGACGCACCGACCCATAGCGCGGATAGCAAACAGATGCCCAGGCCAACGGCGAGCAGGATGATACCCAACGTCTTTCCTGTTTTCATGGTCTCCTCCAATGTGTTGTGATGCTGCGTTGGTTGATGGCCTCATTTTACTCCAAAATATCGTGGTTACCATCTTCGTTGGTAGTAAGGCCCGCAGGTCCTTGGACACTTGTCCTGGGGCCAATGCCCCAGGGTTGCTCCCCAGGGCAAGCGAAGCCGGCGTGCCGTCCGTAGCTATCAACACGCGACTCTGTTTGCGCTGCGTCGCTCACTATGAGCTCTAATGACGGGGGTTATGAATCCAGTTGTTCCTGTGCGTTTCTATGGTATGCTCCGTTGTGCATGTGGGCATTGATTGAGCAGACACGACGTTTCTGGCGAGAGCACTTCGAGAGGGCCATCACCGCGCTGCTGGCGGCCTTGACGCTCTTCTGTTACGGGTTTGCGCTGCGTATCCCTTTTTTCCACGACGATCTGCCCATCATGACGTGGCTACGCCGGCACGGGTGGCGCGATATCTGGTTCTCCCAGGAAAACGGCTACTATCGCCCCTTGGCCTTCACCGTCTACAAGGCCGGGACGTGGTTGCCGCTGGGCGCGCGTCAGGTCGCCTTGCACGCGGTGAACGTGGCGCTGCTGTGGGCCAGCGGAGTGCTGATCGCGCTGCTTGTCCGGCGGAGCATCGGCGAACGGGTGCGCGCGGCGCTGGCAGGCGTGCTGCTGGTCATTTTCCCCTTTTTGGTCGAGGGCATCCCGTGGATCACGGCGCTCTCGCATCCCCTGGTGCTGACGCTGACGCTGCTGGCGACCTATGCGGCACTACGGGCCGATGACGAGAACTCGTCTACCTGGTGGGCCGTGAGCCTGACGGCGACGGCGCTGGCCCCCTTGGCCCACGAGAGCGGTGCGATCACGGGCGTCATCGTGGGGGGCGTCTGGCTGCTCACGCGGGGATTTCGCCCTGCGCCTGCGCGCCGACTCGCGCTGACCGGTGGCGGCGTCCTGCTCAACGTCGCAGCGGTGCTGGCGCGGTTCTTCATCCCCGGCGCACATACGTTGGCGCAGATGCAGGGGCTGCAGGATCTACCTCAGAACTTCATGTACTTTCTGCAAGGGCTTCTCTATCCTGTGGCGCCCTTTGTGCAAGTGCTGGTGACACAGGGAGGGCATGATTTCACGCTGTTGAGCCTCGCCGCCGTGCCGGTGGCTGCGCTGGTGCTTCTTCTGGTTCGACGGGGCGACGATGGGCGCTGGGTGCTTGCCAGCCTGTGGTGGTGGGTCTTCGGCGCGCTGCCTGCGGCCGCGTCGTTGCGCTACGGTGGACTCTTTGTCGGTGCGCGGCTCTATACGCTGGCGTCTGCTGGCATCGTGATGTTCTGGGCCGGTCTCATCATCGAGGTGCGCTGGCGGGTGTGCCCCCGCTTGATTGGCCAACTCTTGGCTTGTGCCATGGCGTTGCTGCTAATCGGACAGAACGTGGCCTATCTGCGGCACGCGCGCCGGCTCTACGATCTGCTGGATGGTATCTACGCGCAGGTGCTGGACGCCGCCGAGGAGGAAGCGCACGCGCCCTTGGGTTTCGTCAACGTCCCGTCCGCGTTGACGTGGGAGGCGCGCGTCTATCCGTTGGTGACGGACAACGTGGTCTTCGTGCCCGGCGACTACACGAACATCCTGGAGTTCATCCAGGTCAACGTTGGGTGGGGAGAGGCCCACGCCGCGACCTACGGTCCGCTCTACGTCGAGACAGACCCGACGTGGCTGGGGCTAGGGCCGTGGCTGGAGGGAGAAGCGTTGCGCACGTTCGTTTTGGAGCACGAGACGCTCTGGCTGGGACGTTACGATAGAGAGCGGGCGCAGTTTGTGCTGGACAGGGTGGGGCACGTCACGGCGGAGACTGATCCAACGACGGAGGAGATACCGCAGGTGCACTTCGAGGGCGGCTCGATGCTGCTCTCGACGTCCGTGCATGTACAGGGCGGGGGGCGCTGGCAACTCGCGCTGGAGTGGCAGGCGGCAGGTCCGGTGGACGGGACGATATTTGTGCACGTCGTGGATCAGAATGGCGTGCTGGTTGCTCAGGACGATGGTGCCGCGTTAGGCGGTCTCTTCCCCCTGCATCTGTGGCGTGAGGAGGAGCGGGTGCACGATCTGCGCTACGTCACGCTGCCCGACGGGGGTGCAGGACCGTACAGCGTGCGGGTGGGACTTTACAACGACGCGGGGCGATTCCCGGCCTTTGTGGGGCGCGAGCGCAGCCCCGACGATGCGCCGACGGTCTCCGTCTTCTCGCCGTGATGTCGTAACATGTTCTGGCTGGATAATCGTCTTTGACTATCAAAACTGACCACTTCTTTTCTTGGCATGATTCCCTGCTTTGTTGCTTCATAATGTGACGAGGTTTGTAGTAAGGCGCGCAGGCCCTTGGGGCCGGAGTGCCGTCGAACAGCGTAAAACGGCACTCCACGGGGTTCCGTGCCTAACTACGAACTTTTTGTTATACGAAACAGGCTTGGAGGTTTTACCTGAACCTGATGATCAAAAATCATGATGCGATCGGGGTGGAGATCATGGATTTTCGGAAGGTGCTCAAGGTGTTGTTGCGCTGGTGGTGGCTGGTGCTCGTGCCCGTGGCGGTGGTCGCCGCCTACGTGGGGCTCACGTATCAGCCGCCTACGTTGACCTATCAGATCGTGATGCGCTACGCGGCGGGCACGGAGCCGGCGGGACTTTCGGAGGATTATGATCGCTACTATCCCTGGCTGACGTCGGAGTACGTCGCCAACGGATTGGCCGACGTCGCCGAGACGCGGGTCTTCGCCAACGCCGTCGCGCAGCGATTGTCCGGAGAGGTGGCCCTTGAGGGGAGCGCTATTCAGGGTGGCATTGTCACGGACAACGCACAGTCCGTCCTCGTGGTCTATCTCACTTGGCCCGACGCGGCGCAGATCGTGGCTATCGCCGAAGCGATGACGGCGGAGCTGACGGAGAACGGCGCGGCTTACTATCCGCAGTTGGGCGACGTCGGGCCTGCCGTGCGCGTCCTGGACCCGCCGGTGCCGCGACCGCTGCCGCCCTCCCTGCGCGCCCAGCTGTTGGGACCGGGCTTGCGCCTGCTGTTGGCCTTCGGCGTCGGCCTAGGGCTTGCTTTCCTGACCCACTACCTCGATCCCACGCTGCGCGAGCGCGGCGAGATCGAGGCGTTGGGCGTCTCGGTGCGCGGTGTCATCCCCCGCTGACTGTATGGCTTTCACGCGCGATAGGCCCGCATGGACGTCATGGGCTTTCCTACCATGCGGAACGCGCGCTTTTCCGCCTCCCAGCGGATGCGGTCGATATCCAGCGTGAGGAACTCGCCCCGCCGGTAGAGTAGCCGACCGTCGCACCAGACGTAGGCGACGTCACCGGGATGGGCCGTGTAGACGACGCCTGCCAGAGGATCGTGGCGCGGGATCCAGTGCGGGCTGCGGGTATCCAGCAGCACGATGTCCGCCGGACGACCGGGCGCGAGCACGCCGCTCTCTTCGAAGCCGAGGGCCGCAGCGGAGGCTTGCGTCGCCAGGCGCAGGAGTTGTGTCCGGGGCAGCACCGTCGGATCTTCCTGCGTAATTTTCTGGTAGAGCCCGGTGATGCGCATGATCTCCAGCATGTTGAGGTCGCTGTTGGAGGCCGGGCCGTCGCTGCCCAGCCCGACGTTGATCCCGTGCTGCAGCATCGCGGCGAGTGGGGGCATTTTCATGGCTAGCTTCTGGTACGTTTTCGGGGCATGGGCCACGTGGACGTTCTTTTTCGCCAGTAGCGCCATATCTTCCTCCGTCGCGGCGTTGCAGTGCGCGACCAATGTCGGCTTCGGCAAATCGAACAGGCCCAGGTCGGCGACGTGTTGGACCGGGGTCTTACCGTGCTGCTTGAGCGAGTTCTGCACCTGGGCCTCCGACTCGCTCAAATGGAAGTGCGCGCCCACGCCGACGCGGTGGGCTTCCTCGGTGAAGCGCCGCAGCACGGCCGGTGGATCCATGTATGGGGAGTGCGGCCCCATAGTCGTGCGAATGTGACCCTCGGCCGCGCCGTGCCACTGCTCGACAAAGGCGAGGGTCTCCTCGAATGTGGTGCCGCCCAGTTCGGCGGCTTGCTCGTTGCCGAAGTAGCACCAGGCCAGCAGCGCCTTCATCCCGCTCTCCTCGACCGCCCGGGCGACCTGGTTCATCCAGAAGTAGTGATCGGCGAAGCCCACGGTGCCGCTGCGGATCATCTCGGCGGCGGCCAGGGCCGTGCCCCAGTAGACGTCCTCCTCCTCCAGCGCGGATTCGGCCACCCAGATTTTCTCGTTGAGCCAGCGGTCGAAGGGGAGATCCTCGGCCCAGCCGCGCTCCAACGTCATGGCGGCGTGGGTGTGCGCGTTGAAGAAGGCCGGTAGGGCCAGCATCTCCCGACCGTCGATGACTTCATCGGGCGCAAAGTGCTCGGGGATCTCGCCTACGCCTACGCTTACGATTTGTTGGCCGTCTATCGTCAGGTACGCATCTCGAAGCGTGCGGTTCTCGTCATCCACTATAAGTAACGTCGCGTCTTTGATCAACGTGCGCATGGGGCCTCCTTCTGAAATAGGTTAAAAGTTAGAAAGTTACGGGTTGAAAGTTGACTGCACTGAAATAACCATCAACCTCACGCAAAGGCGCCAAGAACGCAAAGGAAATTCAAATGCTGGTAAATCTTATTGATCCAAGTTGGCTTTGCTGTTCATAAAAATAATAAGTAACTTAAAAATCTTGGCGCCCGTCCGACCTTTGGTCGGCGGCGTCTTTGCGTGAGGCACCACCTTTTTTCAGGTGAGTCAAAGTTGGCTGCGGTGAAAAACCCTATTGACCGCAGAGAGCATGGCAAAACGCGGAGTTTTCTGTAGTTGGGTAGTTTTGCGATCAAACTCACCGGATGTAGGAGGGCAAAATACCAAAACCCAGAGTTTTGCCCCTTTTTACCATGGCTATTATTGTACTCGACTGCGGCGTCGAAACAAGAGCTGATTTTGATCTAAATGGCGCATCTGTAAATCCGTCAGGTCTGATAAACTGCACTGGCACTTTTATACAAGCGTGATACATTCTTAGATACGAGATGACCTATACCATGTCTACCCGCGATCCATGAACAGGAGGACAGATGCATTCACAAAAGCAAGTCCTTATCGTCGATGATGAGGCTTTCATTCGAGTTCTGTTGGTGCAGGCTATGGAGGACCTAAAGTCTGAAGGCGTCGAGCTATTGACGGCGGCCGATGGCGCAATCGCGCTTGAGATGATAGAACGCCATGAACCCGATCTGATTTTTCTAGATGTGATGATGCCCAACGTCAGCGGCTATGAGGTCTGTCGCCGCGTCAAGGAAGAATATGATGATGTTTACGTGATTATGCTGACGGCGAAAGGACAACGGATTGATAGAGAGAAGGGAGAGGCGTTGGGCGCTGACGAGTATATCACCAAACCCTTCGATCCAGATTACCTTCTCAAACGTGCTGCGCAGGTTCTGGAGCTAGAAGTCGTTCCTTGATGGAGCATGCAGGCTTTTTCATCTCTCTGAGAGGGCTTTCATGAAAACGATGTCTCAGTCACAACGTATCTCGACGATTCTGCTTTTAATCTTCGGATTAGCGACGTTAAGTTCCGTCGTTGTCTTGCTGATTCAGCAGAGTCGGTTACCTTCTGATGGCACGTTGTGGATGGACTACACTTCCCCTGCGGTCCGAATCGAAGCGGTGCTCCGCTCAGAGAGTGCGATGCGCGGCGGGGACCGCTTACTTGCTATCAATGACGTTCCCGTTCAGACCTGGTTGGATCGGGCGTTGAGGGGGGAGCGTGCCCCCGACTGGCAGATTGGTGAGACGCTGACCTACCAGATTGCAGATGGAGCAGAATCCCAGATCCTCCTCATCCCGTTGCGAACTCTGGAGACGGATCGTCTCTTTGTGTTGCGGTGGGGGGTCTATCTGGCAGCCGTTGGAAGCCTGTGCATTGGTGTCTATTCGCTGTTGAAGTTCCCCCATGAGCCGGCAGCCCAAGCCCTTTTCTTGGCCGTCCTCGCGCTTTCTCTGCCTCTTGCTCTGCACATGCACGTGGGGTTATTGACCACGCCGCGTCTACTTCGTCTGCAGAACATCATCAAACTGTTGGGGCGTTTGCTGGTCACCAGCGCTTTCCTGAGCATTACGCTTATGTTTCCGCTCCCGAAAAAATGGCTGGCGCGTAAGAGATACGTGCTGCCAGCGTTTTACGTTGTCCCACCCCTTATTACCCTGCTGGTTGGGCTCTTGTTTGCACGTATGCCTTCTCAGCGGCTTATCCTGGCCTGGAAGACTGTCGTATGGTTCAACATTTTGATGATCGTATTATCAGCTATCAGTGTATTGCACAGCTACCTGACGGTCCAAGATAGCCTTGTCCGAGGACAACTGCAGTGGATGGTGTGGGGTATTCTGTGTGGGGCATTGCCCTATTTCTTGCTGACGGGTTTACCTGAAGCTCTGATGGATCACGCCATTGTCAACGTGGGGATCACGTCTATTTTCATTATGGTTGTGCCGTTTACCATTGCCGTGGCCATTGCCAAATACTGGGTTTTCGATGTCGGCGCTGTTGTCAGACGTACCTTGTTGATGGTCGTCTTTGCGTTATTCTTGACGGGCATCTATTACCTCCTGTCCACTATCTTGAAGCTCAGTACCTCTATCAGTGATCCCATTGATGAGCTCGTTATTGTTTTCATCACTACATTCCTGGTGGGGACGGTATTCTGGTCTTATCATGGGCATCTCTCAAATCTGATCGGCAACCTCATCTATCACAGGCCTATGGACCCTCAGCGCTTATTGAATGATGTGGGTGCTGCACTGACCCGAACAATTCGCATGAAAGACATCCAGTTGTTGCTGACAGAGACCATTCCATCCTATGTAGGAGCCTCTTTTGGCCAGCTTATGGTCTTGAACCCTTTGCAGGATCGACTCGTCTCGGTGGAAGATGATGGCTTTTCTCTTCCAGATGAGGCACGCGCTTTTGTGGACAGGTGGAAACTTAAAGAAGGACTACCACTTCGACGTGCTTTGCTACCTGAGTGGGTGCCTGCTGGGCTCCAGGCTTTCATGGTAGCGCAGAACGTGGACTTGCTCTTTATCTTGTTGAGCGGTGACAAAGCATTTGGAATCTGGGGAATCGGTCCGCCCTATGGGCGTCAGCCTTATACCACGGCAGAAGTACGCATTTTATGGGCGTTGGCGCGTCAGGCTGCGGTCTCTCTGGAGAAGGCACGCCTTGTCAATCGTCTTGAGGAACGGGGTGAATTCCTGGAAGCCGAGATGGAGCGGCGCATGCACCTGCTGGAGCAGGAACGTAATCGCCTCAACACAATCTTGCAGAATATGGTAGATGGCCTGCTGGTCACCTCGCCCGATGACGAAATCATGATGGTCAATCCGGCATTTGAAGATTTGGTGCATCGGTCGGCACGAAACCTCGTCGCTCAACCGATTGCGGGGGTCATCAAGGCCGATGTGTTGCAAACGGCCCTTAAGCGGTCGCTGGAACATCGAGGAAACACTGAGATTGTCGAGTTTGCTCTGCGGCAACGAGTGATTCGGGCTGTAACCATGGCGTTACATGACCGTTCCGCCGTCATCACCATATTACGGGACGTGACGCGAGAAGTGGAAGTTGACCGGATGAAGTCCGAGTTTATCTCTAGCGTATCCCACGAGCTGCGAACGCCGCTCACTTCGATTCTGGGATTTACCAAATTGATTCAACGCGCTTTTGAGGGCGAAATCTCGCGGGCGCTTCCAGCGGACGACGCGGACGTGCAACGTGCGAGGGCGCGTATTGAGCAAAATCTCGATATCATGTTGGAGGAAAGCGGGCGCCTGACGGAATTGATCGATGATGTATTAGACATCGCTGCGTTGGACGCCGGCAAAATGGAATGGCATGATCAACTCTATAATTTCCCAGCGTTGCTCCAGCGCGTGGCGGATCGCGTGCGCCCGGTAGCCCAGGAAAAAGGCCTGGAAATACGTCTGCGCGTTGACCGTGATGTGTTACAGTTGGAAGCAGATCCCGATCGTATTGAGCAGGTCCTGACCAACCTTATCTCGAACGCAATCAAGTTCACGTCTGACGGCATGATTACGGTGTCTGCCAGACTACTTGAAGCGGGACGTCGAATCCACGGATGGCGTGTGCCCAAGGGAGGGGCTCTTCACGTGATGGTAAAGGATACCGGTGTGGGTATCCCATCTGCGGCCCAAAAGGATCTGTTCCAGCGATTTCGCCAGGTCAGCGATGTCACGGGACAGAAGCCGCGCGGCAGTGGCCTGGGGCTGGTGATCTGTCGAGAGATTGTCACGCATTATGGAGGTATTATTTGGGTCGAATCGGAGGCCGGGGAGGGATCAACGTTTGCGTTTACCTTGCCGGTTCACCAAGACGGTTCTGTCAAGACGCCAGAAGCGGAAGATGTAGCCGTTCCAAGACAATGAATTTCCTGACAATGAGCGGCTTTTAGAGATGGGACCGGGACTTTACTGAAATAAGCATCAACCTCACACAAAGGCGCCAAGAACGCAAAGGAAATTCATAAGATGATAAATTTTATTGATCCAGGTCGGCTTTATTATTGATAAAAGTAATAATAAACTTAAAAGTCTTGGCGACTGTCCGACCTTTGGTCGGCGGCGTCTTTGCGTGAGGCACAACCTTTTTTCAGGGTAGCCATGGTTCCTTACTTTGTTGTTTCATAATGTGACGGGGCTCGTAGTAGGCCACAAAGTGCAATGGAGTGGCGTCGGACAGCGTAAAACGGCACTCCTGATAGGCCTCACTTTTTTTTCAGTGGTGTCAAGCAGCCGTTTTGAAGGATTTCAAATTCTGGAATTTTCCATGAGGGCGATGAATCTGCCATAATTATACTGCAATTAACGAAAAGAGTTGGTGCTTATGCATACACAAACAG
>DAOTUH010000562.1:0-5729 GCA_034437255.1 Anaerolineae bacterium | reverse complement strand
GTTACTCATAGGGTGGCCTCCTGTGCTGTGTGAATATCAAACTGATAACCATCATAAGCGAAATCGCTGCAAGTGTCAAGGTACTTGCAGCGATTAGTATAAAAAAGGGGCATAGTACCAGGGTACTATGCCCAGCAGGGTGGGGCGGTCCTATTCTCTAAACTTGCGCAACACGTAGGCCAGCGATTGCCCTTGTCGCAAGCCTTCAGTGTCAATGACCATCTTGATAAAGGCTACGTCAGCCTCGTTCAGCAGGGTCTTGTTACCCTCGTGACCTATAACGCGGATGTGCCCGGCGTCAGCCCAACGGCTCAAGGTGCCAGATGAAATATCGTACTTCCTGGCAGCCTCTGAGACGTGGATCGGCACGCCAGAAAGCCTATCGACGTCTGGGAGCCACGCTAAGCGGTTTAAATCGCTTGTAGATACCAATAGATCTCCATGCAGGTTTTCTGCTGCCTGCAGCGCTCCCAGGGCGATTAGACGCCTAATCTGCGCGATTCTGGCACCTCGTATCCTTGCAGCCTCGTAAATTGGAATCATCTTCATAATTCCCATGATCTTACTCCTTCGGTTGGCCTGGTGCCGGTTGCTCAAAAAGTGGCGTCAGCAGAATAGCAGGCGGCGGCTCCCGGCGTTCACTCTCTAACTCGCTTTCAATCTCTGTCATAGTGTTTTGAAAGATCGTGAAGCTTAGGACGCAGCAAAGGATCAAAAAGGCGACGGTGATCAGAGAAAAGACGATCAGGGCCACAGTGCCTCCCAGGGCAGCGGATAGCATGGTCATGCATGAATTGGCAAACGAAGACGCTGGATCATTGCTCATGGATACCTCCCATATCTGGAAGTACCCCCAGTAGGATTTGAACCTACAACCTACGGTTTCGAAGACCGGCGCTCTATCCAGTTGAGCTATGGGGGCACGCTATTAATTAAAAAGGCCGGGCGTTGACCCGGCCCTCTTGGGGTGGATGATGGGATTCGAACCCACAGTCTCCTGTTCCACAGACAGGTGCCTTAACCATTAGGCCACATCCACCATGGATTGACGGTATTTTACCACAGGGGGCCGAAAGGACAAGTCTCAATTAGGGCGAGACTTCAAAGCAAACTGGCTGTAGAACCTACTAGGATTTTCTCTTTCTGTCCACAAAAGTCTCGCCGATGGGCAGCAAGACATGGAAGATGCTCCCAGGCAACTCATCCTCATTCTGTCCTTCACTCTCGGCCCAGATTCGGCCATCATGGCCTTCGATGATGCCTTTCGTCACGGCCAGACCCAGCCCCATGCCACCGCCCTTGAACGCTGTCTTGCTGGAGCGGTGCAAGGAGACATCCTCAAGCACGTAGAAGCGTTTGAAAATATGATTAAGCTCGCCGCTGGGGATGCCAATGCCGGTGTCCCTGACCCAGAGGTGCACGGTATCGTCCACTACCTCCCCATCAATGGTGATGGTCCCGTGATCCGGCGTGTATTTGATCGCATTGCTGATGATGTTCCAGAGGGCCTGGTGCAAGCGACGGGGATCTCCTTCGATCACCGGTAGCTCTTTTAACCCATTGCCCAACTCAAACACCAGCTCACGTTGTGGCCCGAAGCTGCGAAGGTTGTGGAGCACGGATTGCACCGTCGAGTTGAGAAACACCGGTTCGTGGGCAAGGTCCAGGCGCTGAGCATCAATAAGAGAGACATTCAGTATATCCTGGATCACCTGACTCAAGCGCTCGACCGCATCGGATATTTTCTTTAACAAATGTGCGGGTGTGCCTTCGTCCTCAGTAGACCCAGGGATGGCAGGATTGCTCAGCAAGATCTGTAGATAGCCATACACAACCGTTAACGGCGTGCGGAGCTCATGACCGGCCAAGATCACGAAATCCGACTTCATTTTCTCGACGCGTTGCATCTCCTCATTCGCGCGTTCCAATTCACGAACTTTATCTTCCAGTCGCGTGACCAGCCGTTTATTATATTCGAGGAGATATTCGACACGTTTCTCGGCCGAATCGACGGTATCCTCCATCCCGACGAGGTATCCGCGCACTTTATCGGGGAACTTATCGACATCAATGGGCTTAGGAATGTAGCCATTGCAGCCAGCTACCAGGGCACGTTCTCGATCACCGTTCAGCGTGGCGGCGGTCAGAGCGACAATCGGCACCCCCTCCAGTCCGGGGAGGGTGCGCAAGCGTGTAGTGACCTCATAGCCGTCCAACCCTCCAATGTTGATATCCATCAGGATTAAATCCGGCTTCTCATGACGGGCAACCTCAATGGCCGAGATCCCATCATCGGCAAGCAAGACATCGAATCCCTCGGAGGTCAGGAGACGATCTACCAAGCGTTGACTGGTGGGTGTATCTTCTACGTAAAGAATCTTGGTCATATAGATTTGTCCTCTTCACCAAGTAGGGCGTGGATCCCTGCTAGAAGATCCTCTTGCATGAATGACCCTTTCTGTAATAGCATCTGGATACGACCGTGAAGACGTTTGCGTTCCTGCGACGATAGCTCTTTAGCTGTGATGACGATAACGGGAATATTCTTGAGCTCTTCATCAGTTTTGAGATTATCAAGCACGGAGAAACCATCCACATCGGGCATCATCAGATCGAGCATGATAAGATCAGGTTGGATCAAGCGAATGAGTTCGAGGCCGTCCTTGCCGGAGTGGGCCTCCCTGATCTGAAAATCGCCTCGGGTCTGGAGGATGCGCCGTAGAAGCAGGGCGGCATCGGGGTTATCCTCCACGATGACGATATGCTTCACGCGCTCGTCGAGTTGATCCAGGGCACCCAGCAGGTCTTCAGAAGCGGGCTTATGTGAGGTCGCGACGGGGGTAGGTACCGGGGTGACCGCCGTGGTGCTGGGGATAATCTTCAGCCAGTCCCCTTCCAGCAAGAACTTCTCGACCGGGAAGGTGTGCCCCGAGCAGTTAACGACGATAGTTTCATCTTTTTTGATGATGCCTTTGCTCAATAGCTTGAACAACCCGGCGAAGGCTGCTGCCGCCGCCGACTCCATGGACAATCCTTCCATCTCGGCGAGCGCATGGAGGGCCCGGTAGGTCTCTTCATCATGAACGGCCTCAAAGGCGCCACCGTGCTCTTCGACGACCTTATGCAGATAGCTGTAAGCCGGCCCCGGAGCGCCCGTCGCGATGGTGATGACTTGCGTTTGGGGATTGTCGACTGTCTCCGCCTCCGCCAAGCCCTTGCGGTGAGAATCGACCATGGGCGCGCATCCGGCAGCCTGGATCAAGGCCAATTTGGGACGGCGATCCACCAGTCCCATGCGGTAGAGCTCATCGTATCCCTTCCAGAATCCAACAGGCCCCATGCCTCCACTGACCGCCTGGATGTACCAATCGGGAACGCGCCACGGGACACCCGAAGAAGGCGGTCCGTGTATAGCCGTCAACTGCTCAGCAACCTCGAAGGCGAGCAGCTTCATGCTCTCCCGTGTGCCGATATTGCGGATGCCGCGATCAGGCGTAATATGCTTGTGACGCGCGAAGCGGGCAGCAACCTTCTTGGTGGCGTCGTAGGTTCCCGTGACCTTGATGACTTCACTGCCGTAGATAGCGATTTCGCGCATCTTCTCCGGAGGAACGAGACTCGGCAAGAACGTCCAGAGCTTCATACCTGTGTGAGACGAGTAGGCAGAATAGGAAATCGCCACGTTCCCGGTCGAAGCGACGACCAGCTCTTTGACCCCTGCCTCCTTCATCATCGAGATCACCAGGCTTGCCTGGCGATCTTTGAAAGAATTGGTGGGATTCTGGCGCTCGTCTTTAATGAACAAGTTGGGCATACCCAACATCATGCCCAAATTATTGGCCCGTAGCAGAGGCGTGCCGCCCTCTCCCAACGTAATCAGATAGTGATTGTCCAGGAGCGGCATCAGCTCGCGGTAGCGCCACATGTTGAAGGGACGACGTTCCAGAACATCGGGCCACAACTTGCTAATCTGCTCATAATCGTACCGCGCTTCCATCCAGTCTCCACCACAAGCGGCACAGTTTGGCGTTGGTACTTCAAAGGGTTGACGGTGCCCACAGGTCCCACATTCCAATTCTAATTTTGTGGGGGAAACGGCTGGTATTTGGTACATTTTCTTTTTCCTTGAAATTATGCCTTTCCTTAAGAAATGTATCTGTTGGCTGCCCTGAAAAAAGGGTCAGCCAAAGAAAATATGGGGTATATGCTGTGGTTGGGCTGCACCCAACCACAGCATATAGTACCCCTTTCTGTACTGAAAATCTTTTTTCAGCAGAGTCATCTGTTTAGTCCTCTGAGATGCGACGCACTTTCGCTGAAGTTCACAAGCCGGAGACTCCTAAACCATGCTCAGAGAACTTTGTGGCGCGGTTTATCTCGATCATAACGTTGAAGAAAACTGGATCTTTCAGGAGCCCGACATGATATGACTAATATCTAACCCAAATAGAATCTATTACGCGTCGATGGATACAACAGTAAGAATCCAATTTTCTTTCCGATCTTTTCCACAAAATGAGTAGGCATAGCGTACCACAGGTCGTGAGAACTACAAGTGTCAGATTACCTTGTATTAGGGTCTTATCATTCTCGCTTAGAGGGGATCGCTAGATCCCCATTAGGAACTAAAAACACTTCGCAAGCGTGGGTTTGGCAATCCACTTCAAGCAAGAATAGAAATGTAGTGAGAATGATAAAGCCCTGCCTTGTATACCCACTATTGCTCTGGGAGATCATCGGTATATACTTGGCTCAACCCAGAAATGCACTCTAACTTGGACAAACCAAAAAGTACCGTTCAGAAAGGACGGCGTCGACACCGATCGCTATACACCATGGAGGTTCAAGCCCATGACATCGAAAACGCTTGCTTTACCCTGGGGCCACGAACGCCTCTCCCTCATGCTGCCCGAGGGATGGCACCTCCGGGGAAAGTTGGAGCCCCATCCCCGGCCCGCTGTGAACGATACGACGGCTGAGATCCGGCGCACGCTGGCTGAGCCCATCGATGCCCCCACCCTCGCCGAGTTGGCACGGGATGCGGAACGCGTTGCGCTCGTCATCGATGACGACAGCCGCCCCACCCCCATCGATCGGATGCTCCCCGCCGTACTGGAGGCGTTGGAGGCCGGCGGCGTAGCACGCAAGGCCATCACGCTAATCACCGCGCTGGGCGTTCACCGGCCCATGCGGGAGGAGGAAGTGGTGCGCCGCGTAGGCCCCGCGTTGCAGGACTTACGCTGGGAGAATCACGCCTGTGATGATCCCAAGCGCCTCGTCCACCTGGGCACGACGGAGCGAGGCACGCCCGTCACCATCAACCGCACCGTGGCGGAAGCCGATCTCGTGATCTCCATCGGGTGCATCGAGCCGCACCTCATCGCCAGCTTCGGGGGCGGCTACAAGAACCTGGTGCCGGGCGTGGCGGGACAGGAGACGGTGAGCCACAATCACGTCCTCAACTGCAGCCCTGCCGCGTTCAACATGGTGGGACAGCCCATCGAGCGCAACGCGATGCGGCTTGATTTAGAGGAGGCCGCCGGCATGCTCCAGGCGCCGGTCTTCATTGTCAACGCCGTGCTCAACAGCCGGCTGGAAGTCGTGCATGCGGTGGCGGGTCATCCCCTCACCGCCCACCGCGCCGGTGCCGAGGTGAGTCGGGCCATTTACGGCACGCGCGTGGAGGCGCCCGTCGACGTGGTCATCGCGGACTCGCACCCCATGGATCA
>DAOTUH010000561.1:0-2601 GCA_034437255.1 Anaerolineae bacterium | reverse complement strand
CCGATGGTGCCGGTCTGGATCTCCGGACCCTTGGCGAACTCCTGGAGCAGCGTGGTATGCGCGTCGTCTTCCGAGGAAGAGGTCACGCAGCCGGTGTCGCAGCCGCCCTGCACCCAGGCCCGGTTGATGTTGTCGCCCGCAGACGCGAGTTCCGCGACGATCTCCGCCGTCCAGGTGCCCCCCGGACCAAGATTGTCCGGGTACCAGGTGATGAGCTCTCCGGCGGCCAGGGTCGAGGCGACAGGGGTGGCCCCATCCGAGCCGTCGTAGGCGACCACGTTGATATAGTTTGTCCCCACAATATCGGTCACAATGACGTTGTAGGCCACGCCGTCGCCCGTGTTCTGCACGGTGAGCGTCCACGTTACCTGTTTGCCCACATCCACCGTCTGGCTAGTCGGTGATTTATCAATCGTCAGCGTGGGAGAAACGATATTGATCGCTTGTGTTTCGCTCACTACATACGGCCCGGTGGTCAGACAGGATGTGGCATCATCGTCGTACAGCACTTCGATGATGTTGTCGCCCGAGGGAAGCGCGCAGGTATTGCCCGCGCTCTTGTCGTTCTGCACACTAAACGCAATGGTGGTCACGCCCGTGGGCAGCACGGTCCACTCCCAAACCGGCTGTGCCGCTCCCGCGATCGGGAAAGCGGTTGGGAGGGTACTACTGTAGACCGTGTCACTGTAAACAAAGCCGGAGGGCAGCGTGTCAGTGAGGACCACATTATAGGCCGGCGGGCCGTTGTTGACCAGCGTCGCGGTGAGTACGCCGCCGCACTGATTGAGCGTATTTGGCGCGATGTCAGTCCCCAGACCGGGTTCATCGAAAACCGGGACGGTGCGCAGGTCGGCATCGTCGTTCTCCTCCAGGCGGCAACCGTCAGCACAGCCCCAGGTGAGCCGCGCGAGATTCTGCGTGTCGGCAGGATCGCAGCCCTCCGGGTTGCTGATGAAGCTGGTTATGGTGAGCACCACCGTCTGGTCGGGATCAACTGTGCCAAGGGTCCAGGTGATGGTTGCGTTCAGCGTTCCCTCCGGCGGCGCTTCCAGGGGATACGTTATCGTCGTCGTCGCCGTCACGAAGGCGGCGTTGTAGGGCAGCGTATCTGTCACCACGACGTTGGTCGCCGTAGAAGCGCCGCCCGCGTTAGCCACGGTGATGGTCCACACCACTGTCTCGCCCGGCTCAGCGTAGACCAAGTCCACGGGATGGGTGCGGGTGACGTGCTGCCCCATCTTGGTAAAGGTGAGGTCAGGCGTGCGCGATTGCATCAGGTAAGAGGAGGCCTGAGTCTGGTAGGCATCCCCGCAGGGATCGAGATAGCCCGTCTGCACCTGAATGACGCCGCCAGCGAAGGGACAGGAGGCGGTGGTGTCGTAGCGGATGTAGACAGTCTCGTTGGGGCGCACCCGCGCCAGCCAGGTATCGAGAGGTGTCCCGCTCGGCCCCCAGATCAACTGATTGCCATCAACGGTAGGGTTCGGCCCAGGTTGCCAATTGACCGTGTCGGTGCTGACCTGCGTTGTGTCAGTAACATAGTTCAGCTCCGCCGGCAGCGTCTGCGTCACCGTCGCCGAATAGACGCTGAGCAGGCCGGCATTGCGCACGGTGACGGTGACGGTGCGCGTGTAACAGGTCTCAATGGGGCTGATAAACTGGTTGGTGTTGAGCAGCACCGTGGGCGGCAGCTCCACTCGGGAGAGCGCGGAACACCCCTGCAGACAGGCTTCGCCCAGACAGCCCTGCTCGCCCCCAAAAAGATTGGTGAGGTCGTCACAGCCGATGATCTCAGCGTAGTAGCGCAGTGTGACCCGCTCCTTGGGTTGGATCACGGGCAGCGTCCAGGTGACGTGATTCGCTGAGGTGATCGGCGTCACCCCGGCGACCGAGCCTAGCGTGGAGGTGATGGTCGAGCTGACGTAGCGCAGACCGCTGCCCAGCGTGTCGGTCAGTGTGACGTTATAAGCCGGCCCCGCGCCCGAGTTGTAGACGGTCAGCGACCAGACCACGATGTCGTCGGTGGCGTAGATGACCTCGGGGAACTTGGTCATGATGGGCGCACAGGGCGCAACCAGCGGGTTGCCCAGCGTGCCGCCGTCAGAACATCGCTCACGATACTCATCATTATCGGCGCAAAGGTTGTCATAGTGCAATGTGGCACTAAAAGGCGCAGTATCGGTACAGCGCAGTTGCACGCGCAGTTGCACCGTGGCGGTGAGCGCCATGGTGAAGGCGTCGCCGTAATACCAGGAATAGCCGCTACCGGTCGTTTCGGTGAAAATGGGCATGACGCCATCAAAGCCAATGACATCTATCACGGCGAAGGTATCTGTCACTAGATCGATAACAGCATCGTAGGCCGCGATGTCGGGCGTGGTGCGCTCGGCGGTCAGTGTCACCGTGTAGGCGCCGCAGTTGGAGACGGGGGAAGGCAGGCCGCTCATGGTGAGCTGCATCTGCGGCGCGCGGGTCTCCACAAAGACACCTTCCTGCAACAGGCCGTCGTAAGCGCAGGCGTCGTTGCCCGTCACGCCCAGGTCCAGGTAGGACCAATCGTACCAGCGCGCATCGGAGCAGGCCGCCGGTTCGTCCACCCGC
>DAOTUH010000560.1:0-4880 GCA_034437255.1 Anaerolineae bacterium | reverse complement strand
ATTCTGGTCCAGGTCGAGGTATTGCCGGAGGCCCAACTCGTAGGTCTGGGCGCTGGTCGTGTCGTTGTACAGGATCCGCGACCGAGGCGCCTCCCCTTCCGCCAAGGTGAACCACTGGGTCGTGCTGTTTTTCTCCAGGCCGCTGTGCGCTCGCCATGCATCGAAGGTGTAGCGCGTCCAAGAAGGGCCATGGGCGATCTGATCCACCTCGTAGGGATGGAAGAGATAGTTATGATCGGAGGCGTCGAAATTTTCCAGGCGGTACGAATAAAGCGTCCAGGCGTTGTCATTCAGGGCGTACATCACATTGCCCGCCATTGACACGCGCGTCTCAGGCTTGCCCAGGCTGATGTGGGCCGCGAAGGCGGTGCCGGTCGAGGCATTGTAGATGGTGTTATCGACGATCTGCCCCGTCGAACGCTGGTAGTTGATGCCGGTGATGGTGGTGCTGATGATGGTATTGCCCCGCGCCTCGACGTTGCGGGAGTAGTGATCGACGTAAAGCCCCATCCCGAAGGCGGGCCGCGATGCATGACAGCCATCCACATTGCCGGGAATATCGACGATGATGTTCTCAAGGAGCTGCACGTCGTAGACGTCGGTCGCCGAGAGATTATCGTCGCCGAAGGTGCGCACGGCGCCACAATCGGCCTTGGTATAGCAGGCCCGGCGGATGACGTTCCTCTCCAACACGTTGTCCGGGCCGAAGACGTCCACGCCGTTATAGCCAATCTTATCGAAGCGATTGTAGCGCAGCGTGTTGCCGTAGCCTGAGTCCTGCACCTCGTAGCTTCGAATGCGCACGCCGTCGCCGTTCTCGGTACATTGGTCGCGGGTGAGGCCGCATCCCATGCCGGATTTGTTCAGATTTTCAACCAGGGCGATGTTTTTAAATTGGTTGCCCTCGAAGGTCGAAGCGGCGAAGTAGCCGGTGATGCCGAAGTGATTGGCGCCGTCGATGACGTTGTTCTCGAAGCGCAGATGGTGACCGCCGCGCAAGCCCTTGCGCCCGTCGGGAGGGCGCTCCAGCCAACTGCTGAGCCGGACCCCCGCCGCGTCCACATCTTTGATGGCGACGTTACGCACGGTGATGTGGTGGTAGATGTCGCCGCTCATCCCGCCCGGCGTGCCGATGCCGTGATTGAACCATTGCTTGATCTCGAAGTTATCGATGACGACGTAAGCCGTCGCCGAGCCGTCGCTGAGCATGACGCCGCCGTGCCGCAACGTGTCGGCCTCCTCCAAGATGACCGAGCCTTCCACACCGCTCGGCGCGCCGGACGCCGAGACCAGGTAGACTTTCTGGGCCGCCGCGTCGTAGTACCACTCGCCGTCCTGATCCAGCGTGTTCAGGTGATGGTTGATGAAATAGCCCCAACCGACACAATCAGACCAGCCCGAGATCAGGCACGAGATCGCCTGATTTAACGTCAACGTGTGACCGCTGGCGCCGGTCACCTGGCGGTCGATCATCGACCAGCGGATGTTCTTGAGGTGGACGATGGCCCCGGTCCAGTCGACGGCGGGCAGCTCGTTATCGACGAATTGGCTGCTATCGGCGGTGTGACTATCGACGAAAGCATAGCCGCCGTCGCCGGCATCGAGGTTGGGCCAGCGGCCCATCGTCAGGCGTTGGCCGTCTCGGAAAAGCTGATTGATGCCCATTGGGAAATCGCCCGCCGACAGATCGGCCACGTAGATGTTGCCCTCGTGCAACGCCCACCCCTCGATGGGGCGGGCGCCGGAGAGGATGGGCTGGTCCGCGCATCCGGCTGGATAGGAGCCAAAGGTGATGGGGTCGCCCTCGGCGCCCGACCGGCTGATGACCAACTGCTCCGCCCGCCAGACGTCGCCACACTTGAAGCGCACGCTGTCGCCCGGCTGCAGGTCGAGCGCGTTGACCTTGGCGACGGTCGCGAAGGGCGTAGCTTCCGATAGCCCATCGTTGTCGTCGTTGCCCTCGGAGCTGGAGACGTAATAGGTCGTACCAGGGGCTGCCGGCGCGTGGGGACGCATCGCCGCTTCTATCTCCATCGTCGTCACCATCGTTACCAGAAACATCAACAGAATGATGCCTGTGCATCGTCTACGTGCTCGTCCCATAAATCTCCTCCCTTTCCTTTTGATGATAGGTCATCCACATAGAGGTACCTCTACGCAATCAGCGCGCTCACCACCATGGCCTTCGAGGCACCTTCCATCATTATTATGGGAGAGAGAGGGGATTGTCAATCACCTCTTCTTCCTATCTTCCTATTGGAGCCAAGATCGGTGTCTGGGGCAAACGAAGCAGGTCTAAGGTGTCTGAGATACACGAGATTGCGTGCTAAGGAGCGAGCCGTAAATAACTTACCCGTTTTTACGGCTACCATGTAGCTCTCCAAATGGGAAAGTTATTTCCTCCTTAGCCCTAAGCAGTTTGCCCCGCGCATCAACCCCAACTTCGTTTGCCTTGAACTTGGTTGAGCACGCTCCGAGGCACCGAGAGCGATTTTCCCAATCGATCTGCTTCGAATTCCTGCCTGAAGGCAGATTTGCGCACGCATGGTGATTACTGTATACTGATTTTTGGGGGGGAAGTTCCCGCGCAGCCCAGACCTGACAGGACTCACCTGAAAGAAGGGGGACTATCTCACGCTAAGACGCAAAGTCGCAAAGATTTTTAAGGAAAAGAGAATGGTTCAGAAACAGGTTGAGACTTTTTTCTCGTTGTCCCAGGCCCGGCGGTTCCCACGGCCATTGGGCCTTGGGGCCAAGGTATTCGCCAGGCATTTATTTTCAAAGATAGAGACCTTATACGCAAAATAAAAATGTAAACCGACTTTTGCTATCTCTTGAACCATCCCAGGAAGAGGAGGAAAAATCAATGAAATGCCCTGTCTGTAGAAGCCACAGCCTCGAAAGACACACCCTCGCAACTGGCTTGCCAGCTTATCGGTGTCAGACATGCCAAGGTATCTGGATTTCTTCATCTGAGTATTGGACGTGGCTGAAAGCGCGACCGGAGGATATCTCAAGCTCATTCGAGATCCCGGATGTCGTCATGCCCATTGAGGATGTTGCCCAGGTGAAGCAATGTCCGGAGTGTGGTCACATTCTGCGAAGATATAAGGTGTGGCCCAATATCAAGTTCTATCTCGATCGGTGTGGAACTTGTGGAAGTGTGTGGTTCGACAATGGCGAGTGGGACTATCTGAAAGCCCAGGAAAAGCACGACCAGGTCCACATATTCTTCACCGAGGTGTGGCAGGACAAGATACGAGCCGAGGAGATGCGGCAGCGAATGGATGCGATGTATCTTGAGAAGTTTGGCGCCGAAGATTATGAGAGGATCAAGGAAATCCGCGCGTGGCTGTGGCAGCATCCCAAGCAAGCGATGCTGATGGCGTTCTTGGAAGACAGGAATCCCTATCAGGCCGTCTCGGAGCCTGATGCATAAGCCTGGGTTGCTGCCCAACAGCTGTAGATGAGGGGAAGTATCACGTCCGTCCAAGCGGATTTTGTATCTGTTTAGTTTTACGAGCGGCCAAGGTGCAACGCACTTGAACTGAATGAAAGCGCTGCCTCATGCAATATAGGCCTGGCGACAAGTCCAAAAGTGCGTTGCACCTCACAAGAGTAAACGATTACCGGATTTTGGCTGTCAACTGATCAAAAGTTACAAAACTGGAGGGGAGAAATGAAATCCCGATCTAAACGGATGTTATGGATCGTCGGCGGGATGGGGGCAGCGCTCGCGCTCGGCGCCGTTTTAAAGCGGGTTCTGTCCAACGTCATCGCAGAGATGGAGAAGCCTCAGTTGGATATCTGTCGCGGCTTCGAATCGGAGAATGTGCTCTGTGTGAATATGGGCATGACGACGGCGTATTTGCTCAGGGGAGCGTCCGGTTACTTGCTGGTTGACACCGGTTTTCCGGGAGATTACGACAAATTCAGAGCTGGACTGGCGCACCTGGGCATCGAGCTAAGTGAAATCAAAGCGATCCTGCTGACCCACGGCCACGATGATCACGCCGGATTTGCGGCGCGGCTGTTGGAGGAAACGGGGGCGCGTTTGATCGTACATCAGGACGCGCTGCCGTTGCTGCGGGGCGAGCAATCGACGCCTCAGGGCGTGCGCTTTCTCAACGCGCGGGTTTTCGCGCTGTCGATAGTGTACACGTTGCTGACCCGGCGGGATTTTGCGTATCCCCCGGTCACACCCGCTGATGACGACTTCGTCCTGAGCGGTGACGATGACCACATTCTGCACAGCCTGGGCTTCGATGCCGAGGTGATAGCCACGCCAGGCCACACGAGCGGCTCGATCAGTGTCGTGACGCCCGAGGGCGAGGTCCTCTGCGGCGACGCGGTGATGACCTTCTTGCCGTACAGCGGCGCCCAACTGCGCCCCATTTTCGTCGCCGACATCGAGGCGGTTTTTGCAAGTTGGCGCAAAATCTTAGATAGCGGCGCGCGCGTGATCTATCCGGCGCACGGCCAGCCGCTCACGGCGGAGCGCCTGGCCGCCACCTTGCAGGCATTTCGGCCGCAGTAAGGCCGTTCCAAGAAAATAAGTAGCTGTTTGGTTTGATGAGTAGCCCGGCGGTTCCCACGGCCATTGGGCCGTTGGGTCAAAAGAAAAACCGTGGGCTACCATAAAGCTCTCAGTCCCCGTCCCCGGGGACGTTTACAAAGCACCTTCGATCTACCCAGACGCCCTCGGGGACGAGGGCGTGGAGCGTTGCTCATAAGACTAAGCTGTGATATTACTCCAAATCGATTCGCGAATCCCCCGTTTCTAAGGGGTTTTGGGTATCAGACGATGAATTATGAAAGGCTCTTGTTGGTTTTTAGGTGAAATTGGGTGCGAATGATGCTCAGGCTCTAGTTACACAGAG
>DAOTUH010000559.1:0-1969 GCA_034437255.1 Anaerolineae bacterium | reverse complement strand
GCAAGTGCCCCCTGGAACTGGCAGGCTATGAGGTGCAAAAGTTACTCATGACGCAGCTTTTCCGAGGCTTAGTCCTCCAGTGGCCCCCTGCGGCCTCCCAGGAACTTGTCCCCAATGTGTGACGCTCCCCCCTCTTTTGGACGTACCCCGGCCACGTCCTGTGCTATAATAGGAACAAGCCTTGCAAGGAGGTGCGCAACGATGGTAGAGTTCACCATAGAATTACCAGAGACGGTATTTTCCGCCTTGCGGCAGACGCCGGCCGCGTTTGTGCGTGAGATGCGCCTGGCTTCAGCGGTCAAATGGTACGAGATGGGGCAGCTCTCCCAAAGTAAAGCCGTCGCGGTCGCGGGTGTCAGCCGCCAGGAATTCCTGCACGGTCTCGCCCGCTATAACGTCTCGCCTTGCCAGGTTACGCCGGAAGAGTTGGCGGAGGAAGCGCATGTCAACTGTGAATAGCTGCTTGAACAGGTAGACACACTTCGGATAGAGGAAAAACTACGCCTAGCCGCCTACCTCTTGGAGAGTGCCCGATGAGGTCTGGCCCAAGATAAGCCAGATGGAAAGAACGAGAATGAGTCTTGAGCATAAGGGGAGATAAGACACAGAGACCGTTATGAAGCCTCCACGTATCACGGATGAACCGAGCACCGACGCCGGCATTCCCCGACGTCTGGCCCCCTGCTTCCAGGAGTATGACCTGGAGCAGCTCGATCCTGAGGCGCACAGCGACCTGATCATCGAACGTACCCTGGCCTACGGTGACCGGCGCGCGGCGCGTTGGCTCTGGCAGCGCTACGGACGGGAGCGCCTGCGCGCTTGGGTGCAACGCCAGGGTGCCCGCCGCCTTCCCTGGCGGCGCTACACGCTCTGGTGCGTCTTCCTGGATCTACCACGTGCACCCCATCCACGCAGTGGAAAGCAGCGGATATGGAAGCATTGAGTCCGACCCATTGGGAAGCCGTCACGCCAGAATTACGTGATCTGCTGCAGTTCATTGGGACGTGCGCATTTGTCGAGCGCTTTTATCTGGCCGGCGGCACAGCGTTGGCGCTGCGGTTGGGCCATCGTCGTTCCATAGACCTGGATTTCTTCTCCAACGTGGATAGGGTGAGCCGCGCCACGCGCCAGGAGATCCTACACGCGCTGGTCCCTCGCGGCGCACAAGCGATAGAAGATACAGAAGGCAATCTCCTTCTGGACGTCCACGGTGTCCACGTTGGATTTTTCAGCTACAGTTATCCCCTGCTGGACCCCACCGAAGACGTGGAGGGGGTAGCGGTGGCCAGTATCGCTGACATTGGTTTGATGAAGTTGGACGCACTGATCAGCCGGGGAGCTCGCAAGGACTTCTACGATCTGTATTGGATCGCTCAGCAGATACCGCTGGCTGAACTGCTGGAGATGGGACGCAAGAAGTATCCCTATGCACGGGACTTCGAGTGGCTGGCCGTTGAGGGATTAGTCTACTTCGACAACGCCGACCGCGACGTGCAGCCTCTGCTATTGGAAGATGTCCCGTGGGAGGAGGTCAAAGTCTTCTTCCGGGCCGAAGCGCGCCGCTTGAGTAACATGTGGTTGCGCCCGGACGAACGGGACTGATGGAGATCATACGATGAACGATAAAGAGGCTCTTCTGGATTTCGCCGGGTACCCCCCATAAACGTACCGCGGTATTTGTCCTTGCAGAATTTTTTCCGCATAAACTTCCACAGCCGCTCAATCAGCTTGAGGTTGGGTGAGTAGGGCGGCTGAAACTTGAGTTCGATCTGGCTAGCTTGAGTCTGAGCCCGAACGCGCAGCGCCTTATTGTAGCTGGCGTTGTCCAACACCAGATAAAGTCATCGTTTCAACCCGTACAGATGTTCACTTTACAATTTCTGAGCAAAGTGCGACTTAAGTTCGACTCAAGGGGTCGTTTTGAGCCTATAAGAGCCACTTTTTGATGTTTTCGCGTTCTGTACTGAGG
>DAOTUH010000558.1:0-2621 GCA_034437255.1 Anaerolineae bacterium | reverse complement strand
GCCACCACCGGTAGATCATGATCCACCGCGCCAGCCAAATGCCGGCGAAGGTGCTCAAACCCGGACCGATACCCTGGCGCAGGGCGACGATCAGCAACAGCGCGATCCATCCGAGGCGCAGCCAGATACCGCCAACCAACCAGACAATAGTCATTAGCGAAGACCGTGGTCCTATTCGCATCACGCTCCACGCCTGAAAGGTTATGGCAAGCCAGCTCCACACGCCGCCGAGCGCTAACCAGACGAGTGTCACGCTGCCTCCGACCTCCCTTCGTCGCTTTCGGCGCGGCGCTTCCGGTCGCGGGCGTCCAAACGCCGCCCGTAACGCCAAAGGCTGTAGAAGCCGGCGACGACGCCAAAGAAGAGCAACCCCACGGTAAAAACAGGTTGCGTCCCGAATTGCCCATCCAGGAAATATCCCAGCAGCACCCCACCAAAGATAGGCAGCGCCAGTTCCCAGCCCAGCGTCGACGCGCGCAGAGCTTCGCTCCAGACGTAGCCATCTTCACGTCGCTTGGTCACCGGTCAACTCCGGTTCTTCGCGCAGCATCTCCAGCAGCGTGGAGGCCAACCGTTCGAAGCGCCGATCGCGTGCCTCACGCACCGCCGGACGCTCACGCTCGCCGTGCTGGAGCGCGCCCGGCACCAGAATCAGTACCTGCTCCGGCGTGACGTGCAGGATTCCGGCCTCCACCTCAATCTGATGCTCACCACCCTCGTTAACGTACGTCACCGCCCCACTCAGCGTCTCCGCCAGCAACGGCGCGTGTCCCGGATAGATGCTCAGACCGCCGCCATCAGCGATGCGCAGTTGGATACGCTGAATCATTGAGACATCCAGTAAGGTCTCGGCGGGCGTGAGCACCACGAAGTGGAATGGCTCAATCAACGGGCAACTCCTGTGCGATTTTGGGTGGCACGGTGAGGACACCGGCCACAACTGAAGGCACGGTGAGGACACCGGCCACAACTGAAGGCGCGGTGAGGACACCGGCCACAACTGAACACCCACCATCGGCCATAGCAAAGTCTTGGGGTGGCACGGTGGGGACCAACTGAACACCCTCACCGGCCACAGCGCGCGTGGGGACACCGGCCACAGCAGACATTATGCCGCCTCCAGCACGTCGTCGATGGTGCCCGCCATGTAGAAGGCCTGCTCGGGCACCTCGTCATGTCGGCCCTCAAGGATCTCGCGGAAGCCGCGCAAGGTCTCTTCCAGCGGCACAAAGCGTCCGGGGATGCCCGTGAAGCGCTCGGCCACGAAGAAAGGCTGCGTCAGGAAGCGCTGCAGCCGCCGGGCGCGATTGACAGCGCGGCGATCCTCCTCGTTCAGCTCATCCATACCCAGGATAGCGATGACGTCCTGGAGCTCCTCGTAGCGCGCCAGCAGCGCCCGCACCTCCGTGGCGATCTCGTAATGCGCCTCGCCGACGTATTCGGGCGCCAGCAGCGTGCTGCTGGAATCCAACGAATCGATGGCGGGATAGAAGCCCCGACTGGCCTGGCGCCGCGAGAGGATCGTCGCGGCGTCCAGGTGCGCGAAGGTCGCCACCACGGCGGGATCGGTCATGTCGTCGGCGGGGACGTAGACGGCCTGCACCGATGTGACACTGCCCTGACTCGTCGTGGTGATGCGCTCCTGGAGCTCGCCCATCTCCGTCTGCAGCGTGGGCTGGTAACCAACGGCGCTCGGCAGCCGGCCCAACAGCGCGGAAACCTCGGCGCCTGCCTGGATGTAGCGGAAGATGTTGTCGATAAAGAGCAATACAGCGCGCTGCTCATGATCCCGAAAGTACTCGGACATGGTCAGCGCCGTCAGCGGAACGCGCAGGCGGGCGCCCGGCGGCTCGTTCATCTGCCCAAAGACGAGGACGGTGCTCTCCAGCACGCCGCTCTCCTGCAGATCGAGCCAGAGATCGTTGCCCTCGCGGCTACGCTCCCCCACTCCGGCGAAAAGCGCGACGCCTTCGTGCTCCTGGATGGTGTGGCGCATCAGCTCAATCATGAGCAGGGACTTGCCCACGCCCGCGCCACCAAAGAGGCCGATCTTGCCGCCCTGCGGGTAGGGCGTCAGCAGATCGATGGCCTTCAGGCCGGTGACAAAGGGCTCGGAGACGACGCGCTGCTCCTGCAGCGGCGGCGAATCGACGTGGATGGGCGCGCGCCGAAAGCTCTCCACGGCGCCCTGCTCGTCGATAGGCTCGCCTAACACGTTGAACATCCGCCCCAGCGTGGCCCGTCCCACCGGTACGTGAATGGGTGCGCCCGTGTCGTGCACGCGCAGCCCGCGCCGCAGGCCCGCCGTCCCACCCATGGCGATGGCACGCACCGTCCGCGGATCGACGTGCTCCTGCACCTCGACGACCAGCTCCGGCGCCTCGTCCCGCTCGACAACCAACGCATTATGGATGCTGGGCAGGTTGCCCGATGCAAACTCCGCATCGACGACTACGCCTACGACGCGTACCACAGTTCCCGTCCGTTCCAAGTGTCCTCCTCGCGTGCTTTCCAATATCGAGCATATAGTATACAGGTAGTTGTGAATTTGGGCAAAAGAGAGATCGTATTGCGTGTTGCCTATTGCGTATTTGTTTCTCTTGAAGCGTGGCGTGGGAGGC
>DAOTUH010000557.1:0-5142 GCA_034437255.1 Anaerolineae bacterium | reverse complement strand
CGACAACCCTATCACGGCGGAGAAGATGGTTTTCATGTACACCGTCAACGCCATGAAGTTCAAGTGGTGGGAGGAGGTCACGCTTATCGTCTGGGGCGCGTCGGCGCAACTGGTGAGCGAGAACGCCGAGATCCAGCAGCTAATCCAGCAAGCGCAGGAGGCCGGCGTGACCGTCACCGCCTGCAAGGCCTGCGCCAATCAGCTGGGCGTCACCAAAGATTTGGAAGCGTTGGGCATCGACGTGCAGTATCTGGGCATCGCGCTGACTAACCTGCTCAAGAGCGACGAAGCCCTACTCACGGTTTGATGTGCAGCTTGTAACTCACCCACATGCTGAACGTCTGCGACCGCTGCGGCGAGTACCGCGCCGATAAGCTTATCGATCCCGCCGGGCCTTACGCGATCTGTCCGATCTGTGGGCACAAGCACCCTTTTCTGCGCTTGCCCCTGCTCGTCGTGGGTGGCGCCAGCGGCACGGGGAAATCGGCGGTGTGCCGGAACCTGCTGGGTACGCTCCCCGAGGTCGTGCTGTTGGATGGCGATATCCTCTGGCGGGACGCCTTCAACACGCCGGAGGATAACTACCGCGACTTCTTCGAGACGTGGTTGCGCTTGGCCAAAAATATCTCACAATCGGGCCGACCGGTGGCGATCTTCAACGCGGGCATGGCGGTGCCGGAAAACGTCGAGCCGTGTGTGGAACGGCGCTATTTCTCCACGGTGCATTACTTGGCCCTGACCTGCGACGACGACGTGTTGGCGGAACGGCTGCGCCGACGTCCCGCTTGGCGGGAGAGCAGTTCACCCGAGTGGATTGCCGAACAACTTCGGTTCAATCGCTGGTTCAAGGAGCGGGCGGATGAGGTCACGCCGCCTGTCCGGATGATCGACACCACCGAGGCGACGGTCGCGGAGACCGCCGCCTCGGCGGCAGTGTGGATTCGGCACAAGATTGCGAGTGCATCGTAGGCACTTTGCAGCTGAGGTCGGTGTCTCGCCGTGCCCCCTGCTCCCCTTGCAGCTGGGGCCGGTGTCTCGCCGTGCCCCCTGCTCTCCCCCTGCTCACCTTGTAAGTGCTCCTGCTGCCGTCGCAACGACTCACTTCAATGGGCAGCTTTTTGCAGCCGCTGCATCTCCCGCAGATCGAGATACTGGTGCAGCGAGCCCTCGCGCAGCGACCAGATCCGCGAGGCGAACTGCCTGATGAAGTAGCGGTCGTGCACCACGGCTAACACCGACCCCTCGAAGGCCGTCATCGCCTGCTCGAAGCGCGCGCGGCTGGGAATGTCCAGGTGATTGATAGGCTCATCTAGCACCAGGAAGTTGCAGCCCGTCGCTACGAGCCGCGCCAGCACCAGGCGGGCCCGCTCGCCGTAGCTCAGCGAGCCTACCGGCACGAAGACCTCGTCCCCGGAGAAGAGGAAGTAGTGCAGAAAGGCGCGGGTCTCCGTCTCGGACATGGCGGCGACGCGTCGCACCACGTCGAAGGGCGTGCTCTGGGGGTCCAGCGTCTCCTGCTCCTGCGCGTAGTAGCCCACCTGGACGTTGGCGCCCAGCCGGGCGCGGCCCGCCAGCGGCGTCATCTGCCCCAGGATCACGCGGAGCAGCGTCGTCTTTCCGGCGCCGTTCGGCCCGACCAGTGCCACGCGCTCCCCGGCCTTGAGCACCGCGTTGACGTCCTCGAAGAGCGGCACGCCGTCGTAGCCGGCGGCGAGGTGCTCCAGCATCAGCACGTCCTGGCCGCTTTCCGGCGTCTCCACGAACTCCAACTTCATCTGCCAGCGCAACTTGGGTTTCTCCACGCGCTCGGCGCTTTCTAGATAGCGCTCCAGCTTCTTCTCGCGGGACGTCGCCTTGCGCGCGACCTTCTTGGCGAGACGGCGCACCGTCGGCTGGCCCGAGGTGGTGGTCAGTTCTACGCTCATGGCCTGCGACTTGGTCCGCGTGATGTCCGCTTTTATCCGCTTGATCTCTTCCTGCTGATCCTTCCACTGGGCGCGCTGCTTGGCCCGCTGCCGCTCCCAGGCCTCAATGTAATCGGAGTAGGTGCCCACGTACTCGGTGACAGTGTGCGTCTCCATTTCCAGATCCAAGATACGGCGGACGGTGTTGTCTAAGAACGTGCGGTCGTGCGAGACAATGAGCACCGCGCCGGAATACGTCTCCAGCCAATCCTCAAGCCACTCCAGCGCCTGGATGTCCAGGTGGTTGGTCGGCTCATCCAGCAGCAGGATGTGGGGGCGCGCGAGTAGCAGGCGCGCCAGGCCCAGCCGCGTCTTCTGTCCGCCGCTGAGGATCGCCACGGGTGTCTCCAGCGGCACCTCCGTCAGTCCAAGCCCGGCGAGCACGGCCTGCGCCTCGTGGGGCCTGGGTTGGGCGACCATCAGGCGCTCCAGCTCCGCCAGTGCCTGATTATAGGCCTCGGCGAGGTCCGCCTGTGCCGTCTCATCTGCAGTCGCCAGGGACGCGGCGAGATCCGCGACGCGCGCCTCGGCAGTCTCCAGCGCCCGGTCGCTCACGTGCAATAAATCGCCGACGGTGTCCTGCTCGGTGTAGACCAAGCCTTGTTCCAGGAAACCGAGCCGTGTGTCCGGCGGGCTCAGCTGGACGCTGCCCCGATCCGGCGACTCCAGGCCGGCGATGATGCGCAACAGCGTGCTCTTGCCGCAGCCGTTCGGCCCGATCAGCCCGACGCGTTCGCCGGGATTGACGACGAAGGAGACCTTATCCAGAATAACGTTGTCGCCATAAGATTTGCTTATACCTGATAGATGTAGCATGTTGCCCCCAGGAAAACAAAAAAGCCGTGGGGCTCGCGCACCCACGGCTCGGTGTACAGATTCTTTAGATCTCAGATCATACAGGATGCCCATTGCCCATACGTGCTGCCCGGTGCAATGTCTATCATCCTGTCGGTCTCCTTTGGTTAGTTCAACGTCACGCATTATATGCCAGGGTCTAAGATTGTCAACTCAGGCCGTAGGAAGGGCAAACAAGGCGGTTCAAAGGGGATCTGGACGCAGTAGGCGGGTTCCTATCGCGTTTGCCACGCGCATCAACCCCTGCGCGCATCAACCCTGGTTTCGCTTGCTTGGCCTTCGTCCATACAGATTTTACCGTTTTTGATGGAGTCAAAGTTGGCTGCCCTGAAAAAAGGCCAAGAAATCGGATTTTTAGGTGGCCATACCCCACATCTAGTAATTTTGGTCATGAGAAACCCACATATAGTATCAAGTCGTAGAAAAATCCGATTTCTGCTAGTTATTTCAGTAGAGTCAACCTTTGGTTACCCGAAACAGGCTTGGAGAGTTTACCGGAACTTGATGATCAAAAACCATCATCTGACAGAGGGAGAAAAAGCGATGACCCCACCGACTTGCCCACCGCGTATCTTTCTACTGGGCCGCTTTGCCCTGCAACAGGGCGAGCAGGTCCTGTCCATCAGCCGGCCGGCGCAACGCTTGCTGGTCTACCTGCTGCTGCACCGCGATCAATACCTGCTTCATTCCGAGATCACCCCGTACCTCTGGCCCGAGCGGCCCCCGGCGCAGGCCGAAGGCCAGCTGGTCCAGGCGTTGGCGGACCTCCAGGCCACGCTGCCCGACATCGGCCCGCTCCAGACCCCCGACCAGTTCATCGTCCTGCCCGGGGACGCTCCGGTCTGGACCGACACCGCGGCCTTTGAAGCGCTCGTCTTTTCCCATATTACCATCGGCCCCGCCGACGCGGAGTCGGCGCCCGACCTGCGGGAAGCGCTGACCCTCTACCGGGGCGACCTGCTGCCCGGCTGGGACGAGGCGTGGCTGCACGCCGAGCGCTGGCGGCTGCGCGAGCTCTATCACCACGCGCTGGAGCGGCTCATCGCCGGCGCGCGGCGGGGCGGCGATTTCGAGCGTGGGTTGGTCTACGCTCAGGCCTACGCGGCCAGCGCTCCCCTGCACGAGATCACCCACCGCGAGACCATGGAGTTTCAGTTGCAGCTGGGGCAGTTTCAAGAAGCGCTGGCGCAGTACGAGACTTGCTGCCGCTTGCTGCAGGACGCGGGGGGAGTGACGCCGCGAGAAGAGACGACGGCCATGGTGCAGCCGCTGCTGGCCGCCATGTCCGGCGAGCCCCAGCCGCCGGCCCTCACGTCCACGGTGGGGCAATTGGAGGCGCACCTGCTAGGGCCCTTCACGTTGTGCCGGGAGGGGGAGTGGTTGGACCTGCCCGGCCTGTCGGTAGCGCGGGAACTGCTGGCCTACCTGCTGCTGCACCCCGGCCGGCGCCACACGCGCTTGTGGCTGCTGCGGCTGTTGTGGCCAGGTCTGGACGAGAGGCGGGCGCGGCGGGCGCTGAGCCAGGCGCTGTGGCACGTGCGCCAGGCACTGCCGCCGTTGCCGGGGGGCGAGCCGATCGTGGCCGACGAGACGCACGTCACCTTTGTCGCCAGCGCCCCGATCTGGATAGACGCGGTGGTCTTTCGCGGGCTGGTGGAGCCGCTGCTGGGCGCGCGCGACCTGGACGAGGACGCGGACATTGTGACGGAAGCGCCGCCGGGGCGCACGGCGATCAGCGACCTGCGCCAGGCGTTGGGGCTGTACCGGGACGAGCTGCTGGCGGGCTGGTACGCGGACTGGGTGCGCGAGGCGCGGCGGGACCTGCGGTGGCTCTACCGGCGGGGAGTGCGGCGGATGATCGCCTGGCAGAAGCACGAACGGCACTACGAGGTGGCGCTGGCCGACGCGCAGCGTTTGCTGGACCGCGACCCGCTGCAGGAGGCGATCATCCGCGAGGTGATGCAGTTGGAGTGGGCGGCGGGCCGGCCGACGCAGGCGGTGCGCCAGTACCAGGAGAGCCGGGCGTTGCTACAGGCCGAGTTGGGGGTGGAGCCGCAGGCGGCGACTATCGCGTTGGAGGCGCGCATCCGGCGCGCGCGACGGGGCCACAAGCCGACGTTGCCGGAGCGGCTGGGCGGGGCACAGGTGCCGTTATTTGGACGGGCGCGCGAGCAGGGGCGGCTGGTGAACTACATCGTGGGGATATTGGTGCCGAAAGAACCGCCGGGCGGGGGGCTGGTGATGATCGAGGGAGAAGCGGGGGTGGGCAAGACGCACCTCATCAAAGACGCTATCGAGGAGACGCGCTGGCAGGGCTTCAAGG
>DAOTUH010000556.1:0-2829 GCA_034437255.1 Anaerolineae bacterium | reverse complement strand
CTACGGAAACAGCGTCGAGGACGCGCGCATCAAATTGGAGCACGACCTCTACTACGTCAAACACGCCGGCTTCTGGCTCGATACCCTGATCCTGCTCCAGACCGTGCCCGTCATGCTCCGCTTCCAGGGACATTAGCGTTCAAACGTTTGAACGTGTAAACGTTCCCACGTCCAAACGAACAAAACTCGGAGGAAATATCCACGTGTCCGCGATCAGAACAGCACTAGGCATTGTCTTGCTCATCTTGCAGCTTTTCGTCTTTGTGGGGCTTGCTTATTACTATTTCCTACTACTTGGTGGAACTCACCAACCTCAAAGAGCCAAAAAGACGCAAGCAAAACGCTCCTTCGCAATCATCATTCCAGCACACAACGAGGAAGCCACCTTGGAGAAAACACTGGCTACCCTCGCGCAGCAGGTTTATCCCAAGGATCAATGGAACGTCTACGTGATTGCTGATCATTGTGAAGATAGCACAGCAGTGGTCGCACGTCAGAATGGGGTAATATGTTATGAGAGGATAACGGGGCCACGAGGACGCAAAGCCTATCCCTTGGCCTGGGGAATCAGAAAAGTGTTGGAGTCTGCCCGGGAATACGATGCCTTTCTTGTGCTGGATGCCGATAGCCAATTGTCCTCCGATTTTTTGGCGGTAATGAACGATGCGCTCGGCGAGAAGTACGGTGTGCTGCAAGGGCGGCACGTAATTCATAACCCTGAAGATAGCGGATTTACCAGTCTCGCAGCGGTGGATATGCGTCTCAACAACTATCTCCGGAATCGTGCCAAGCACAATCTTGGGCTTTCCGCTCGTCTCATGGGAGATGCCATGGTCTTTACCAGGGAAGTACTGGAGAAATACGGCTGGCCTACTGAGTCTTTAGGTGAGGACCGGGAATACGGTCTTTTTCTTGTGGAGCAGGGCCTGCGAATTCACTATGTGCCTGATGCGATTTCACGGGGTCAGGCAGCGATGCGCTGGGGAGATGCTGCGAAGCAACGTCTCCGGTGGTACGGAGGGGTTTTCGAGATTCGCAGGAATTTCAGCTGGCGGTTATTAAAAGCCGCATTGTCAAATCGCAACTTATCTGCCCTCGACTTGGCTATCGAATTATTACTTCCATCGTTCTCCACCCTCGCGTTGTTATCTATCGCCACATTGGGGCTTCATCTGTTGCTCCTGTGGATCGGTTCACCTTCGTTGTTACCTCTGTGGGTTTCTATTGCTATAATTGGACTATGGGTTGCTTTCCCCTTTCTCGCTTTGATGGGGGAGGGTGCTCCAACCTCAGCATATCGTGCCCTTGTATACGCTCCTGCGTACCTGGCGTGGAGAATCTGGATAGGACTAAAGGTATGGCTGAAACGAGGGCGCGTGGAGTGGGTACGTACGAAGCGCCGTGAGGAGACACTCTAACATATTGGTATACCGCTAGGAGTGAAGATGATTCGTGTGATGTCAGTTTTTGGCACCCGTCCTGAAGCAATCAAAATGGCACCAGTAGTAAAAGCGCTGCAGCATCGATCTAATAAAATCGAGGCGTTTACTTGCGCTACCGGTCAACATCGCGAGATGCTCGACCAGGTGCTTGATCTCTTTGACATAACCCCGGACCTTGATCTGGATTTGATGGAACCAGAACAGACGCCCTCACAGGTAGCGTCTAAGTTGTTGACACGCCTGGAACCGGTGCTGCAAGACGTAAAACCTGATTGGGTATTAGTCCAGGGTGATACAACGACGGTAATGGCCTCTGCCATTGCGGCCCACTACCAGCGAGTGCGTGTTGGGCACGTTGAGGCCGGCTTGCGGACGGGAGACCGGTGGAACCCATTTCCTGAAGAGACAAATCGTGTGATCACCGACCACATCAGCGATCTCTGTTTTGCGCCGACAGAACGAGCGCGGCTGAACCTTCTGCGAGAGGGCATTTCCGAGGCATCCATTCACGTCACGGGAAACACTGTCGTCGATGCCCTCCTCGAGGTGGCACGGAAGCCGTGGGAACCGAAGAAAAAGAGTCTTTTGCAGAATTTGCCGGAAAGTGCCGACCTTGTACTTGTAACAGTGCATCGACGAGAGAGTTTCGGAGAGCCGCTACACAACATTTTCAGGGGACTGCGGGAGATTGCCTGTCGTGGCAAAGGGAGTTTGCATCTAGTCTATCCCGTGCACCTCAATCCTAACGTTCAAGAACCAGCTTACAAACTACTGGGGAATGTGCCCAATATACATCTCATTCCACCTGTAGATTATCTGACGCTGGTGAACCTCATGAAACGCAGCAAACTTGTACTCACCGATTCCGGAGGTATTCAGGAAGAAGCACCAAGCCTAGGTATCCCGGTGCTTGTCCTACGGAAAACGACAGAACGGCCTGAGGGGGTAGCAGCCGGCGTGGCAAAAGTTGTAGGAACACATCATGAGCGAATAGTTAAGGAGTCCATGCGCTTGATAGAAGATGAACAAGCTCACACAGAGATGGCGCAAGCAATCAACCCTTATGGGGATGGTCATGCTGCGGAACATATCGTTGAGATTCTGTTGCAAACAACGGCGAATCATAGATGAAACCGCCAACGGGCGCGACTGCGTTGAGGCGCGGTATAACTGGCGCCACGTCTACACCGCCTGGGACGAGGTCTACGCAGGGTTACTAGATCGGACGCAGATTAACGCAGATTAACGCAGTTTTTTCCTTTTGATCCGAGATCTCTGTGTTTATCTGCGTCCAGAAATTTTCGTCTATAGAACTTCACGGAATTGATTATTAGCAAAAATCCAAGGAGACGATTGATATGGCTGATCAACGTAGATACAAACACAA
>DAOTUH010000555.1:0-11814 GCA_034437255.1 Anaerolineae bacterium | reverse complement strand
TAGAGACTGCGCAGTGCGTACGCACTGCGCAGTCTGCTTGTCCCGGGAGACCTCTTTTGTTGCTCGGGTCGGTGTCCCCACCGTGCCCGCACGTGGCCCGGCCCCTGGCAAGCGACGCAGTTGCTGCAGGAGACTCTTTTGTTGCTCGGGCCGGTGTCCCCACCGTGCCCGCACGTGGCCCGGCCCCTGGCAAGCGACGCAGTTGCTGCAGGAGACTCTTTTGTTGCTCGGGCCGGTGTCCCCACCGTGCCCGCGCGTGGCCCGGCCCCTGGCAAGCGACGCAGTTACTGCGGGAGACTCTTTTGTTGCTCGAGCCGGTGTCCCCACCGTGCCCGCACGTGGCCCGGTCCCTGGCAAGCGACGCAGTTACTGCGGGAGACTCTTTTGTTGCTCGAGCCGGTGTCCCCACCGTGCCCGCGCGTGGCCCGGTCCCTGGCAAGCGACGCAGGTGCTGCGGGAGACTCTTTTGTTGCTCGGGCCGGTGTCCCCACCGTGCCCGCACGTGGCCCGGTCCCTGGCAAGCGACGCAGTTACTGCGGGAGACTCTTTTGTTGCTCGGGCCGGTGTCCCCACCGTGCCCGCGCGTGGCCCGGTCCCTGGCAAGCGACGCAGTTGCTGCGGGAGACCTCTTTTGTTGCTCGGGCCGGTGTCCCCACCGTGCCCGCACGTGGCCCGGCCCCTGGCAAGCGACGCAGTTGCCGCAGGAGACCTCTTTTGTTGCTCGGGCCGGTGTCCCCACCGTGCCCGCACGTGGCCCGGCCCCTGGCAAGCGACGCAGGTGCTGCGGGAGACCTCTTTTGTTGCTCGGGCCGGTGTCCCCACCGTGCCCGCACGTGGCCCGGTCCCTAGCAAGCGACGCAGTTACTGCGGAAGCCGTCTTTTGTTGCTTGGGCCGGTGTCCCCACCGTGCCCGCACGTGGCCCGGCCCCTGGCAAGCGACGCAGTTGCTGCGGGAGACCTCTTTTGTTGCTCGGGCCGGTGTCCCCACCGTGCCCGCACGGTCTGCTTGTCTCTGTAACCTAAACCGTTTATAATCGACCAGGCACATACAAGAACGGAAGAAACGATGAAAAACAAACAAGCGCACATTCTGATCACCAACGACGACGGGCGCGACGCGCCGGGGCTACTGGCGCTGACCGAGGCTCTGCAAGCCGTGGGCCGGATCACGGTCATCGCGCCGAATCGCAACTGGAGCGCGTCCGGTCACGCGAAGACAATGCACAAGCCGCTGCGCGCCGATCCGGGCACGCTTATCAACGGGATTCCGGCGATTATCACCGACGGCCGGCCCGCCGATGCCATTGCGCTAGGGCTGATGGGATTGGCGGACGCGCCGGTGGATCTGGTGGTGACGGGGATCAATCGCGGCGCCAACCTGAGCCACGATCTGACCTACTCCGGCACAGTGACCGCCGCCATGGAAGGTGCCATCGCCGGATTGCCCGCCATCGCCGTTTCGCTGGGTAGCTGGGACGCGGGCAACGATTTCACGACAGCGGCGGCTTTTGCTGCCTCACTGGCCCAAATCGTACTGGAGCAGGGTCTACCGGAGCACGTGCTGCTCAACGTCAACGTGCCGGCGCTGCCCGCGGGAGAGATCCGTGGGATCAAGATAACGCGCATGGGATTGCGCATCTACCACGACGAGCTGATCCGCCGTGTCGATCCCTTCGGTCGTCCGTACTACTGGATCGGCGGTGAGCCACCCACGGGACTGGAGGAGCCAGGCACAGATATCGGCGCACTGACAGAGGGCTATATCTCCATCACGCCCATTCAGCTGGATTTCACTGCTTATGGGTTTCTCGATGATCTTCGCGCCTGGGATTTGACAGGCCTGAATTGGGGATCTTCCGCATGAGCCAGCGCTACGCCATCGTCTACAAGCCCACCGACGTGCTCTGCGCGCCCCGTGATCGCCTGGGGCGCCGGACACTGACCAGCCTGGGCGTGCCTCCAAGCCTGAAACCCGCCGGCCGGCTGGACCTGGACAGCGAGGGGTTGGTGCTGGCGACGGACGACGGTCCGCTGATCCACCGGCTGACGCATCCGCGCTACCATCACGCCAAGACGTACCTGGTGCTGGTCGTCGGTCATCCCACCGTGGAGACGCTGGAACAACTGCGAGTGGGCATCGAGATCAAACCGGGCAAGACGCGACCCGCCAACGTCGCAGTGCTGACGTTGGCCCCGCCGCTGCCCCCCTTCCCCAAACCGCTCCCCACGCCGGAAAAGACCACGTGGCTCCGCATTGTGCTCTACGAGGGCATGAATCGCCAGATCAAGCGCATGACCGCCGCCGTCGGTCTCCCGCTGGTGCGCCTGGTGCGCGTCGGCCTGGGACCGCTCCGGTTGCCGCCGGATCTTGCGCCGGGCGCGTGGCGTGATTTGACGCCTGCGGAAGAGACAGTACTATTGAACTGGATTTGGCCGCAGGGACGGCCTTGATCCTGATCATAGAATATGGGAGGATTTGTGAAGCTTTCGGTCATTATCCCGGCCTACAACGAGAGTGACACCATCGCGGAGATCATCGCCCGCGTGCGCGCCGTCAAACTCGACGTCGATATCTGGATCGGCGAGGCTCACGAGGAGACGGTCACGCTGGAGCGGGAGATCGTGGTGGTAGACGACGGCTCCACCGACGGCACGCGGGCCTATCTCGACACCTTGCACGACGACGCCGATACACGCATCATCTTCCATGAGAACAATCAGGGGAAGGGCGCGGCGGTACGCACCGGCCTGGAGCACGCCACCGGCGACATCATCCTGATCCAAGACGCCGATCTGGAATACGATCCGCGCGATTATCCCAGGCTGCTTCAGCCCATTTTGGAAGAACGCACCCAGGTGGTGTACGGTTCGCGCTTCCGGGGAGGCCCCACCAAGGCCATGTTCTTCTGGCACATGGTCGGCAATCGCCTTCTGACGCTGGTGACCAACGTGCTCTACAACACAATCTTGACGGACATGGAGACCTGCTACAAGGTCTTCTCCCGCGAGGTTGGAGATCAGTTGCGGCTTAAGGCCAAGGGATGGGGCTTCGATCCCGAGATCACAGCCCAGATTTTGCTGCGCGGCTACCGCATCTACGAGATACCCATCACGTACACGGGCCGAGAGTTTGAGGAGGGCAAGAAGATCTCCTGGCGAGACGGCTTCACAGTGCTTTGGACGCTGTTCAAATACCGAGTCACGTCTTTCTAGCTTATGTCGAAAGTGATATATAATAAAAGAGTCCACTTACAACAGATGAACTCCACAAGGGGGTCAAGATGTTGAAGGAACAACTGGAACGTTCTGTACTTTTGGGGATCGGACTGCTGTCCATCACGCGCGAGAAAGCCCAGTCCTTTGCCGAAGAAATGGTCAAACAGGGCGAGATGGCCCGAGATGAGATGAAGTCCTTCACGGATGAGCTGGTCGAGCGGGGCAAAGAAGAACGCCACGCGCTGCGCAAGATGGTCCGTGATGAGGTTGATACATCGCTCCAGGATATGCACCTGGCAACTCAAAGCGATGTCGAAGCGCTGCGTGGTCAAATCGAGGCGTTGGAAGCGCAGCTGGCCGAGATGCAGGCCTCGGGCGAGGAAGACAACGCTTGAGCAACGATCTCAAGGGTCCGCTGATCCAGCAATTTGTTCGCACGACTGAACCTGAAGAGCTGCGAGCGTGGCTGGACAGACTACTGCCCGTCGTCATCGAAAAACTCCCCAAAGAAGAGCGCCTGGGGCTGGTGAAATCCATCACGGAAGAGTATCTCGGCACCCTGATGCGAGACTTCAGTCAAGAGGAGCGCACCGAACTTCTTGAGGAGTTGCTGCCTGTTCTTCTGGAAGAATTTTCTCTACAGAACATTAACGTCTTGAAACTGTTCGGCTAAACCATGAGAAAAACAATGAACAACCACCACGAAGAGAACACGCTCGTCGACGAGGCCATCACGTGGAGCAGTATGCTATGGCGCAGCTTTATCTTCGTTTCACTGCTGCTTTTACTGCTCTACGTGGGGCTTCATTGGCCCGGATAAACGTTAGTCACGCGCGTTTCTGCTCAACAGCGCGGCGATAATTCACACTTTGCCCTTTGCACTGATCTTCGGGCAAGCCATAGGTTATCGGTCAAACGCACCGACTGATGACAAGAGCAGCGGACGGAGACAACCGTGTTTGACTTCCCTATAGTCCGGCGCGTCAGCCAACTGCCGCGCTATCAAGAGATCGTCACCACGTTTGTGCGTCACGGCTTCGGATTCACGCTGGATCTGCTGCCCGTCAGCCAGAAATGGCGCCGACGTCTCCGTCCCTACCCCATCACCGAGCCTCAGACGCTGCCCGTACATTTTCGAATAGCCCTCGAAGAGTTGGGGCCGACGTTTGTCAAATTGGGCCAGGTACTGAGCACTCGCCCCGATTTGCTTCCCCCAGAGTACATCGTGGAACTCTCACGCTTGCAAGACGAGGTGCCTCCTCTCCCGTGGAAGGAAATCCGCACCGTGCTGGAGGAGGAACTCGACCAGCCCCTCCGCCAGAAGTTCCGGCACATCCATACCAAGCCCAAAGCCGCTGCTTCTCTCGGGCAGGTTCACGTGGCGGCGCTGCCGGACGGCACCGACGTGGTGGTCAAAATTCAGCGCTCCAATATCCGCAAGACTATTGAGACGGACCTCGACATTCTCCACGATGTTGCCCGATACGCGCAGCGTCACACTCCTTTAGGGCAGCTTTATAATCTGGAAGAAATCGCTGAGGACTTCGCGGATACCCTTCACGAGGAGATGAATTATCTGCGGGAAGGGCATAATGCCGACCGTTTCCGGGAGAATTTTCGCGGCGAGCCGCGCATCTACATTCCTCGCGTCTACTGGACACACACCACACGGCGCGTGCTGACGCTAGAGCGCATCGAGGGCATCAAAATCGACAACATCGAGGCCATTGAGGAGGCCGGTTTCAGCCGGAGCAAACTGGCCGAACACGCCGCACGCCTCTCGGTCAAGGAGATTCTGGAAAACGGCTTCTTCCACGCCGATCCGCACCCGGGCAATCTTATCGTGATGGATAATGGCGCGTTGGGCGTCATGGACTTTGGCATGGTTGGTCATCTCAGCGACCAGGATCGCATCGATCTCATTCGCCTCTACACCGTAGTCGTGCGCCTGGACGCGCAGGGCGTGGTGGACGAGATGATCCACATCGGCGCAGCGCCACCGGACGTTGACCGCTCGGCGCTGGCGCGTGATGTTGAGCGTCTGCTGCTGCGCTATTACGGCCTGCCGCTCAAGTCCGTGCGCGCTACCGAGGTGATGCAGGAGATCCGCCCCGTCGTCTTCGAGCACCACCTCCACCTCCCGACGAACCTCTGGCTGCTGGGCAAAAGCCTCGCCATGATGGAGGGACTGGGACGACGGCTCGATCCCAATTTTGACATCTTCGCCTTCTCCAGGCCTTACGTCGGCCGGTTGATCCTGCGCACCGTCCTGCCTAACCGGCGCCAGCTAGAGAGCCTGCTGCACCGAGGCATGATTTGGAACGACCTACTTATCAAGGTCCCGCGTACCGGGTTGGCGGTGTTAGATCGGCTGGAAAAGGGAGAGCCCATCCCCCTCTCGTTCGATAAACAGAACCTCGACCGGCTGGATATGCTAGCCACCCGTCTCGCGCTGAGCCTCATTATCACCGGGATGACCATCGGCATCGCCCTGGTCATGCCCACGCTCGGCGCAACGGGTCCCTGGCTGCGCGCTATCCTGATCATCAGCTTTGTGATCGCGCTGGGATTAGGGCTGGGCGTGATCGTCACCATCTTCCGGAAGCAGTGATTCAGCCGCACGGAGACAAGATCCAGAAGATTCGAGGTTCGCCACTGACACGCTTCTCCAAAACGTTGACAAACCCTCCAATCATGGCAGAATGCCTACACACGTTACTTCATTTCACAGGATGGATAGATGAAAAACGAACTCGACCAACGGATGCACGACCAGGGACTGGACGCGATCTACGTCAGCGGGCGCGTCAAGCATAATTCCGCGCTGACCTATCTGGTGGGCGGCGCCGGTCTCACACACGCTGAGGTGATTAAGAAACGTGATGAAGATCCCGTACTCATCGTCAACGCGATGGAGCGCGAGGAGGCACAGGCCGCCGGGCTGCCCATCATGCTCAGCCAACGGTACAACTATTACCAGTTGCTGCACGAGCACAATGGGGATCGATTGAAGGCACGTGTGGCTTACATCCGGCGGATCTTCGAGGATCACCAGATCGGCGGACGGGTTGGGTGCTACGGTCTACGCGACCAGGGAACGGCCTACGTCCTGTTGAAGGCGCTCGACGCGGCGCTGCCGGACGTGGAGATCGTAGGAGAGATGGCCCCCACGTTGATCACGCAGGCGCGCGCCACGAAATCCGCCGAAGAGGTGCGACGCATTGAGGATGTCGGCCGCCGCACCGCGCAGATCGTCGAAGAGACCGTCGCTTTCCTGCAGCAATATGCCGTGGACGAGAACGGGGTGTTGCGCCGGGACGATGGAGCACCACTGACGGTGGGCGACGTGCACGCACAGATCCGGCGGCTCATCGCGCTGCAGGGCCTGGAAGATCCCGAGGGCTTTATCTTCGCCACCGGACGGGACGCGGGCATTCCGCACAGCAAGGGAACGCTGTCGAAGCCGTTGCGGCTGGGGGAAAGCATCGTCTTCGACATCTTCCCCTGCGAGCAAGGCGGCGGATATTTCTTCGATATGACCCGCACGTTCTGTCTGGGCTATGCGCCGCCCGCCGTGCAACAACTCTACGACGAGACGCACGCCTGTCTCGACCATGTCTGCGAGGCGCTGACGGTGGGCGAGGACACGCACCGTTATCAGCAGATAGCCTGTGCCTGCTTCCAAGAACAGGGCCACCCGACCGTGGTCGAGGACAGGACGACGACGTCGGGCTACGTCCATAGTTTGGGACACGGCGTCGGCCTGGAACTGCACGAAGCACCCAGTTTTCGCCACGTGCCCGGCGACGCGATCCGCCTGCAGCCCGGACACGTCTTCACCATCGAGCCGGGGCTTTATTATCCGGAGAAGGGCATGGGATGCCGCCTGGAGGACGTCTTCTGGATCGATGAGGACGGCACCCCCCAGAACCTGACCGATTTTCCGTACGAGCTTGTGATCCCCATGGAGTAAGGGAACAGAACAGAATTGTGGAGCCAAGAGAGAAGGACAGACCATGAGCATTCGGGTGATGGGCATTGAGACTTCCTGCGACGAGACCGCCGTCGCCGTCGTCGAGGACGGACAGCGGATTCTCTCCAACACCATCGCGTCTCAGGTGGAACTTCACGCCCAGTACGGCGGCGTCTATCCGGAGATGGCGTCCCGCGCACACATCAAGGCCATGGTCCCGGTGGCGAAGCGCGCGCTGCGCCAGGCCCACCTCGACTGGCAAGACCTCACCGCCATCGCCGTGACCTACGGGCCGGGACTCCCGGGATCGCTGCTGGTGGGGCTCAACTTCGCCAAGGGCGTGGCCTTGGGGCGTAGCTTGCCTCTGGTGCCGGTGAATCACCTGGAGGGGCACCTCTACGCCCACTGGCTCCAGACCGAGGAGGACGGCGCGGCCAACGGCAACCTGGCGTTCCCGCTGTTGGTGCTGATCGTCTCCGGGGGACACACGGAACTGATCCTCGTCCACGATCACGGGCAATATGACTATCTCGGCGGCACCCTGGACGACGCAGCCGGCGAGGCCTTTGACAAAGTAGCCCGCATGTTGGATCTGGGCTATCCAGGCGGTCCGGCCCTCGAGAAAGCTGCCCAGAGGGGCAACCCACGCGCCTTCGACCTGCCGCGTGCCTGGCTTTCCGGCACGTACAACTTCAGCTTCAGCGGATTGAAGACCGCCGTGATGCGCACGCTGAAACGCCAACGAAAGCCCTACTCGCAGCGTCTCATCGTGGATATGGCGGCTTCATTTCAGGCCTCCGTCGCCGAGGTACTGGCCGAGAAAACGGTCCAGGCCGCCGATGAGTTCAACGTGACCAGCATCTTGCTCTCAGGCGGCGTGTCGGCGAATCAGGCCCTGCGCATGGCCGTGCGGGCTCGCGTGACGATTCCCGTTTACACCCTGCCGCTGGTTCTCTGCACGGACAACGGCGCCATGATCGCGGCGGCCGGCACACGGCGCTATCAGAACGGTCAGCGCGCCACGTGGGATCTGGATATCGAACCCGGCCTGCGCCTGGCGTGAACTGAATCAACGGATTAAGCAGATTGAACAGATGTATCTGTTGGCTCCTGAAGTAAGCATTAACCTCACGCAAAGGCACCAAGGACGCTAAGGAAATTCATAAGATAGTAAACTTTATTGATCTAGGCTGGCTTTGCTGTTTAGAAAAGTAATAAGTAACTTAAAAATCTTGGTGACTGTCCGACCTTTGGTCGGCGGCGTCTTAACGTGAGGCATAACTTTTTTCCAGGCGAGTCATCTGTTTAGTCTCGTGAGCAGTGCGATGCACTTACGACGGAGAAGGCACCGGGATTTTAAAAAAGGCCCCGGAGCGTTCTTGTAACGCCATATCTTTCAGAACGAAAGTGCGTTGCACCTGATTGCTCATCAAGCTAAACACTTACGAACAGATTTTTGGCGGATCTGTTTCGTCCGTTCAATCTATTAACGACGTTTGACCTTTGGCATTCGACTTAGGACCTATTTTTCAGAGGAGAAGAACGATTTCATGAAATACCATGATGCCCTGCACTATCTTTACGGCCTGGTCGATTTCGAAAAACGGCGTATCGAACGGTACACGCCCGAAGAGTTCAGGCTGGATCGGGTGGAAAACTTCCTGGAAAGACTGGGGAATCCCCACCGCGCCTATCCCAAGATCCACGTGGCAGGCACTAAGGGCAAAGGCTCGGTCTCGGCCATGCTGGCGGCGGTCGCCCAGGTCGGTGGACACACGGTCGGGCTCTACACCTCGCCCCATCTTCACACGTATCGCGAGCGCATACAGATCAACGGACAACCCATCACGCGAAAGGATATGGCCGCGCTGGTCGAAGAGGCACAACCGCTGATCGCGGAATTCCCCGACATCACCATCTTTGAGGTCACCACGGGGCTTGCGTTCCGCTATTTCGCCCGCCAAAACGTCGATCTCGCCGTGATAGAGGTGGGGCTGGGTGGACGGCTGGACGCTACCAACGTCATCACGCCGCTGCTCAGCGTCATCACGTCGCTGAGCCTCGATCACACGTATCTGCTGGGAGATACGCTGGCGGAGATCGCGGGGGAGAAAGCCGGCATCATCAAACCGGGCGTTCCCGTCGTCTCCTCCCCGCAGAAAGACGAGGCCCGGGCCGTCCTGGAGGAGGTCGCGGCCGATCATAACGCCGCGTTCACGCTGGTGGGACGAGATTGGACCGGGAAACAGATGGTGCGTTCTCTGAACGGGCAACAGTTGACTGCACGTTGTGAGAAGGGAGACTCTCCCCTGGAGGGACCGTATGAGATCCCGCTCTTGGGTGACTTTCAGCTAGAAAACGCCATGACCGCCATCGCCACTCTCGACGTATTGCGTGAAGAAGGCCCCGACTGGATCAATCGAGACGTCGTCAAGACGGGGCTGGCCCACACCTCCTGGCCTGGACGCATGGAAGTGCTCAACCGTGATCCACTCCTTATCGCAGACAGCGCGCACAATCCCTACTCCGCCCGGATGTTGGTTGATTCATTGGAGAAATGGTTCCCAGATACCGAGTGGATCCTGATCTACGGCGCGTCAAACGACAAGGACATCGAGGGGATGTTAAAGGCGCTCCTACCTGCCAGTGAGCACGTCCTGGTCACGCGATCCTATCATCCACGTGCCGCCGCGCCCTACGTCCTGGCCGACCTCTGCGCGGATTTGGGGCACGGGGCCGAAATCGCCATCAACCCGGCGCGGGCGTTGGAACAAGCCCAGCCGCATCTGCGCCCCAACGCGGGCATCCTGGCCACCGGATCCATTTTTCTGGTGGCGGACATCCGCGAGACCTGGGCCAAGGAGCAGCGCCTAGAATTACCTCGCAGGGACTGGGACACCGAATCCTGGGAACCACCGGATAGCGGCTAGGAGCTGGCTCGTGCATCCAACCCCACGAGGATTACTGGGTCTTCAAGCGTAGGATGACTGAGCGAGGCCCCGATAATCAAAAGCGGCGCACGCTGTGGCGTGCGCCGCACCTCTTTGCCGACGGTTCAATAAATCGGCTTGATCAGCCCGTAATTACCGTCATTCCGCTTATAGACCACGCTCAATCGCCCGTCGGTCCCGTCCAGGAAAACAAAGAAGTAGTGTCCGAGGAGCTCCATCTGCTCAACAGCCTCTTCCGGCATCAGTGACCCAACCTCAAACTCCTTGACGCGAACAATATCACCTTCCAGGACAGGAGAAGGGGCTAATTCCTCCTCGCGCTCCGCTGCCATCGCCTGCCTTGATGCTTGGGACGTGCGGCGTTGCCGACGCCGGCCCTTATAACGTTCAATCTGACGGTAAATTTTATCCAACACCGTGTCGAAGGCGGTAAAGATATCACTGGCCCGTTCCTCAGCTCGTAACAGGCGCTGGGGCACATTCATGGTGACTTGCGCGACCATCCGCTCAGAGACATCGCTCACGCTGGTCGCTTTGAGATCGACCCGCACGCCCTGAGCGTCCGGAAGATAGCGACCGAGCTTCTCAGCTTTAGCCGTGACATACTCCCTGAGATGATCCGTCAATTCCAAATCTTGATGATAGATCTGCACGTCCATGTGTCCCTCCTAAATAGGTTATCTACAACAAACCAATAGTCGTAAGATCCAGGCTATCCTGGATCACTCCCTCGCGGTTTGTCGCGAGGTATGAGACTTGATCTCTAGGCGATCTCGTTAAGGTGCGCGCGCCAGCGTAAACGCATTCACGGTCGTCGCATTCGCCTCCAACAAGGCCTCTGCACACGCATTTAGCGTCGATCCGGTCGTCGCAACGTCATCAATGAGAGTCACCCGATACCCTACCAAGTCGAGGTCAGATGTCACAGCAAACGCTCCAGCCACATTGTGACGGCGCTCCTCCAGATTGAGACGGGTTTGAGACACGGTATCTCGCACCCGTGCCAGCAGGCGTGGTGCCACGGGCACATCAATGAGCCGGGATAACGCAATTGCCAAGAGGTAAGCCTGATTATATCCTCGTTTTGCCTTCCGCTGAGGATGAAGCGGCACGGGTACCAACAGATCGCTCGACATCGCATGATAATGCCAAGCCTGGGCCATCTTAGGAGCCAGAGCCTGCGCAACGGATGCCGCGCCCCGGTATTTCAAGGCATGGATTAACTCACTAATCTCATCCTCAAACAAGAACGCAGACCGCACAGGAGCAACCTCTAGAGGCGTCTTCTGACAGACTGAACACATACCCGGATCTGAAACGGGACGTCCGCAACGAGGACACATCGGTGCTGTGAAAAGAGAGAGGGCATCGGCACAACCTTCACAGAGCCAAACTTCCAGCCGTTGGCAATGGACGCATTGAGGAGGCAAAAGCAGACCCAACAACCAACGATAAACGCACCAAATCGTACCTTGAAGGCTCACCAACGTTGTTTACCACCTATATGTGTGCCTAAACAAGGAAGGCTACGCCACAGAGCAGGCCCTGGCTCTCTTGATAGAGCATCAAGCACGCTCAGACAATTTCAATTAGAATCCACCCAGAACGCCAGATTCCCTGATCGTCAGTATCGCGGGCCCCAACAATACAATCAGGATCGTGGGAAAGATGAAA
>DAOTUH010000554.1:0-2240 GCA_034437255.1 Anaerolineae bacterium | reverse complement strand
TCTAAATCGCGCACTCTGAAGCGCGAAATGGATTTCGCGGCTACTTGTATCTGGATTTGCAGGGTTACCAGCAGTTTGTCCAACGGCTACCACTAGATGTGGCCATTTCCGGCGAATTCCAAGAGAGCCTCCAAAATCCAAATTCTGATGTTGGTATGATTTAGCTGCGATTGCCCTGCAGCGTAGCTTTGTTCTCGCCTGAATAACGGTATAATATAGAAGCCTGTATGGTTAACGTGGGAACCTAGTACAAGAGGTGAGCGGATGACGCGCATACTGTTTTGGGGAGTCGTCGTTTTAATGCTGTTACTGGCCGCCACGGGGATCTTGTTTGTCTTCGGGCCTTACCTTGATCAGCGCTTTGTCCCCGGCGTGTGGGTGTGGGACGCGCCCGTCGGTGGCCTGATGCCCTCGGAGGCACGTCCCCATGTCCGAGAGGCGATGAAGCTGGATGAGCCCCTGGTCACCCTGATCGGCCCCTCGGGAGAGCGTTGGTCCTTCACGCCCCGGGATCTGGGTATCGACGTCCAGTTTTCGGCGACGTTGGACAAGGCTTACTACTCTGGACACACTCAGTCCGGCTTGGATAGCATCCCGGAACGCCTGAAGGTGATGCGGGATGGGGAGGTTGTGGCGCCCGTCCTGGTGTGGGAGCGCGCGCGAACTGAGGCGCAATTGGAAACGTTGGCGTCTCGGCTGGATGTGGAACCCGTGGACGCTCAAGTAGTCATCGAAGGCATGGACGTGCGCGTGGAGCCTGGTCAACTCGGACGGCGCATGGATGTCACCGCAACGTTGCAAGCCCTGACCCCTGCGCTGCATACGCTGCAGCCCAGGGACATTGTGTTGTCGGTGACGTCGTTGGAGCCGCAAATCACCGATGCCGAAGCTGCACAAGCGCTGGATGTAGCAGAGACCGTGCTTGCCGAACCCCTTCAGCTACTGTTGGGGAGTCCGCGTGAGGATGACCCCGGCCCCTGGTTCCTCGCCCCTGAGCGACTGGCGCAGATGCTGGTGCTACGTGTCAATGACGGACAGGTTGACGTCTTTCTCGATGAAACGGTGCTTGCCCAGTTCCTGGAACCGCTGGCCATCGCTTTGCAGAGGGATCCCAAGAACGCGCGGTTTGATTTCGATCCCTCGACCGGCACCCTGACGGCGGTGGAAGCCAGTCAAACGGGGCGCGTCTTGGATGTGCAGGCATCTATCACGCGGATCAATGAACGGCTACAGACGGGACAACATCACATCCCCCTGATCTTGAAAGAGACCAAACCGGCCTATCCCGACACGGCGACGGCCGAGGAGCTGGGCATTGTGGAGCTGGTCGCCGTGGGTGAGTCCTATTTTGGTGGCTCCTCGACGGCCCGCAGTCACAACATCCGTTTGGGGGCCTCGAAGTTTGATGGCCTCATCATCGGGCCTGGGGAGACTTTCTCCTTCAATGAACATCTGGGTGACGTGACGCCCGAGGAAGGGTACGATGAGTCCTACGTTATCGTCGGTGATCGCACCATCCCTGGTGTGGGAGGTGGGATCTGTCAGGTGGCGACGACGGCCTTCCGTGCCGGCTTCTACGCGGGCTTTGAGATCATCGAGCGTTGGCCCCACGCTTATCGTGTGGGTTACTACGAGCTCGGTGGGTATGGTCCCGGCTTCGATGCGACCGTCTATTCTCCGCTCGTAGATTTGCGTTTCGTGAACGACACGGCCCATAATCTGTTGATCGAGACCGAAATTGATACAGTGCGTGCCCGCTTGCGTTTTCTGTTCTACGGTACCTCGGATGGGCGCACCGTCGAGCAGATTGGACCCACGTGGGGCGAACCTAAACCTTCAGGTCCACCTGTCTACGAGTACGACCCAGAGATGCCAGAGGGCACGGTGGAGAAACTGGAGAGTGCTCACGATGGATTGGACGCTGTCTTAGAGCGGGTGGTGCGGGATGCTGAAGGCACGGTGATCTACGAGGATCGTTTTGTCAGCAACTTTGTACCCTGGTCGGCGCGTTATCGCTTTGGGCCGGGATACGTGCCGCCGGAGAACGCGGAGGTTATTGGGCTAGAGGAAGAGGGAAACTGATTTCTGGCATGAGGTCGAGGCTCCGGTCTGTTAAAAGGAGCTAACAGTCAGCGAATGGGTGCAGGGGGTGAGCAACTTCCCAAGCCCATTTTTACCAAGGATCCCCCGGATCTCACCGATCTCTTCCCCCCTTTTATCTGTGCAATCTGTGAAAATCT
>DAOTUH010000553.1:0-7073 GCA_034437255.1 Anaerolineae bacterium | reverse complement strand
AACCGCTCATCGCCTGTCCGCCCAGCCCCTCCAACGTCAAGCCGGTGCGGGAGGTGGCGGGCCGGCGCGTCGACAGCGTCTTCCTCGGCTCCTGCACCAACGGGCGCTTCGAGGACTTCGCCGCCGTCGCGGAGGTGGTACGCGGTCGGCGGATCGCGCCGCACGTCATGGCGACGGTCGTGCCGGCGACGCGCCGCGTCTACGAGCAGCTGCTGCGCTCCGGCGTGCTGGAGATGCTCTTCGACGCCGGCTTTATCATCAGCAACCCGGGCTGCGGCGGCTGCGCCTCGGGCCACCTGGGCATGACGGGTGAGGGCCAGGTCAACGTCAGCACCAGCAACCGAAACTACCCCGGCAAACAGGGCCCCGGCGAGACCCACCTGGCGAGCCCGGTCACGGCGGCGTGGTGCGCGCTCAAAGGGGAAATCGCAGTACCGGCGTAGAATGCGTCAGGTTTGATCTATGGTTCTGAACCCATACATTTGGAATCTCTACAAAGAATTAGAGGCCGGACAGCAGGTTATTGAAGACTGGTCAATGACCTGGGATGATTTCCAGCAAGAAGAGCTGGATAAGTGTACCCTGCCTATTCCTGAACAATATCAAGCGGATGTAGCAGGAGCGAAAACCGTCACTATCAGCCTTATTCAAGCCGTGTATGATGCATTTTCACACTATGCCATAGAAAGCCTTGAAGAGGCCATCCATTACTACCATGACGCGGTGACAAACGGGATACCGGTAACTTCACCTGATTATCCCGAAGCCACTCTATATTTTGGGAAATATGAGCCAGACTGGTACGATAATATCGGTCTTGTGGCCTGGGGACTTTATCTTGCTCATCCTGAGTTTTTTGTCCCGTACCTTTTCAGGCCTTTACACGGTGAGGGTATGACCTTTCAGATTTTGGAGGAAATCAGCACCCAATTCGATATTTCGCTTCCCGCTCTGCCAGCTAAGAGAGACAAGTTGGGCAAAGCACTCTATTATGGACGACTTCTACGCGCTTTCTACGATTTTCGGCAACGTCACCGGCTGAATCCCGCCGAAATGTGCGCTTTTCTCTACGACTTCAGTCTCAACGTCATTGAGCACGAGGAATCTGAGGAATTGCCCTCCCCTTCCAAAGTTTGGTTACTCAAGGGAGGGAGAGGCGACTTTGAAATTGTAGAACAATCCACAAGTTCTACAGTTTTCTACCGATGGGGCGGGAATCTTGAGATCAGGCGCGGGGACATCCTACTCATGTATCTCCTGTCGCCACGCAGCGCTATCCATTCCATTTGGCGAGCTCTATCTGATGGATTTGTCGACCCGTTTTTCCACTATCACGACGCTGTCGCCATCGGCGCCATGGTGAAAACCAAACCTGTGACCTTTCAAGAGATAAAGCAAGATCCAATCCTCAGTCAAAAAGGCTTAATTAGAGCCAATTTACAGGGAGCAAGCGGAGATCCTTTTTCAGTTGAAGAATATAACGCGATTTTGCGCATCATGGCGAATAAAGGCCAGGACATAACAGTTCTCCCCAAGTTAGAGCCGCTTTATTATCCAGACGCAGAAAGAATCAACAATGAAAGGGATGTGGAGAGATTCCTCGTCGAGCCCCTATTAGCGAAACTTGGCTACACAGAGGATGATTGGATTCGACAAATGCCTGTAAAGATGGGACGGGGAGAAAGATTCTATCCGGATTACGCCTTTGGCGCGGTGACCAAACGGGGCGAAGAATCTGCGGAGATGGTGTTGGAAGCGAAATACCGGATAAGCACACGCAAGGAGCTCCGAGAGGCCTTTTATCAAGCAAAGTCATACGCCCTGCGGCTACGGGCGCAACGTATTGTCTTGTGTGCCATAGATGGTGTTTGGATGTTCGAATACCAGGACGACGACTTCGATCTTGAGGGCTTTGTGCACAAAAGTTGGAACGAATTGCGTCACCCTGATGTCTTGCACGAGGTTTCACTGATTATTGGTAGAGGAAAGGTGCTCAAGTCTTAAATTGCAGACTCTGCGTGAAGTCATAACGAAAATAAGCATAAAACTCAACTCTACGGTGGTTTGATGCGCGCTCAAAGGGAAAATTGCGCCACCTGAATGGGAGCCGTGATACAATAGGGGTAATTCATGGACAAAAAGGGGGAGGAAAATGACAAAAACCGTAACCCGCCACATCGTAAGCACCCCGGACATATTCGGAGGGAAGCCCCACATCGCCGGACACCGCATCCGGGTGATGGATATCGTCATCTGGCATGAGAAGCGTGGTCTATCTCCAGATGAGATCATAAATTTATATCCTGGACTGGCACTCGCGGACGTCTATGCTGCCTTGACGTATTACTTTGACCATCTGGAAGAGATTGAGGCGGATATCCAACAAGAGAAAGCTACCGTGGCCGAAACGCGGGAACAATATCCAACCAAAACTCACAGAGAATTCTCGGCGAAAAATGGGGAGGTCGGCAAGATGAATAAGACAATCCAACTAGAAATCCCGGAGGCGTGGCTACAGGAGTTGGATCCCGACCAACAGACCATGCTTCACGAAGTCTTCCGTTTGGGCATTTACCAGCTAAAAATCCAGGAGGCTTTGGAACTCTACAAAGCGGGTCATGGATCAATCGGATATGCTGCCGAAAAAGTGGGGATCTCAAAGCGCGATTTGGTGCGCGAAGCTCGCTCTCGTGGCATTGAACCGCTATTTGACCAAGAGACCATTTGTGAGGAACTGGCGGAGTGAACCACGACCAGGCGGTGGTCTGCGATGCTGGCCCGTTGATCGTGTTAGCCAAATTGAACCTCCTATATTTGTTGATCCAACTCTACAACTATGTGCACATAGTAGACACTGTTTATGATGAGGTGGTTTTGCAAGGTCAGCGACAGGGATACGCTGACGCCAAGACGGTCCAGATTTTCCTCCAGGATGTCGGCTGGCATCCGGAGATCGTAGTCCCTGATCAGCTGAATCGTATCAGCCCTGAGATTCAATTAGATCGTGGCGAGTTGGAGACTCTTGCATTGGCCTATAACCATCGCCCTGCCCTTGTACTGATGGATGAGTACTGGGGCAGAAAAGTCGCGCGTCAATTAGGACTTCCTGTGCGGGGGACCCTTGGCATTTTAATCAGTGCATATCGCAAACAATTCATCGACGCACAGCAATTGCGACTCTATTTCTCAGAGATGCTTCACCGACAGGATATCTGGATCAATCCGCGCCTGATTGAACGACTAAGCAAAAAGGTTCTAGGCGATACAAATATCTCCCCGCTCTCGGAGGAACAATGAAATCCACATGGATCATAAGTCGACTCTGGCTGTTGACGACGCCGGAGGGTGCGCTCTACGACGACGTCGACACCGACATGATCTTCCACAACCGCTATCTCCACATCACCGAGGTGGCGGAGATGGGCCAGTACGCCCTGGACCATCTGCCTGGCTGGGAGAACTTCGCGCAGCAGGCGCAGCCCGGCGACGTGCTCATGGCGGGCAAGAACTTCGGCGCTGGCTCGTCGCGGCAGCAGGCCGTCGACTGCTTCCACGCGCTGGACATCGGCGCCATCGTCGCCGAGAGCTTCGGCGCCATCTATAAGCGCAACGCCATCAACAGCGGCCTGCCCATCCTCACCTTCCCGGAACTCACCGAGACCTGGACCGCCTTTGAGACCGGCGACGAGGTGACGGTGGACTTCGCGACGGGCGAGATCATGCTCAACGGCGCGCGCGCATTTCACGCCGATCCCTTCGCGCGGGTGCAGATGGAGATTTATCAAGCAGGAGATCTGTTTGCATACGGAAAAACGTTAGAACGTTCAAACGTTTAAACGTTCTAACGTTATGATTTTGAGGAGGCGACATGAGACATACCTTTGCCGAAAAAGTGCTGGCTAAGAAAACCGGATTGGAGAGCGTCTCCCCCGGTCAGATCGTCACGGTGCGCCCGGATCGACTGCTGACCCACGACAACACCGCCGATATATCGCAGAAGTTCACTCGCATCGGCGTCGAGAAGGTGGCCGACCCGCGCATGAACGTCATCGTACTCGACCACGTCGCGCCGGCGGCCAACGAGACCTACGCGACCCATCACAAGATCATCCGCGAGTTCGTAGCCGAGCAGGGCATCGAGGCCTTCTACGACGTCGGCGAAGGTATCTGCCACCAGGTCCTGCCGGAGAAGGGTCACGCCTGGCCCGGCGCACTGATCGTGGGCAGCGATTCGCACACGCCCACGGCGGGCGCCTTCGGCGCCTTCGCCACCGGGATCGGGCGCACCGAGGCCGCCGCCGTCATGGCGACCGGCGAGATCTGGCTGCGCGTGCCCGAGAGCATCCGGGTCGTGGTCAACGGGACGCTGCCCGAGCGCGTCATGGCGAAGGATCTGATCCTGCACGTCATCGGCGACGTGGGCGCCGACGGCGCGACCTACTGCTCCGTGGAGTTCGCCGGGGAGACGATCCGCGCCATGAGCGTCGCGGGGCGCATGGTGCTCACCAACATGGCGGCGGAGATGGGCGCCAAGAACGCCGTGGTGGTGCCGGACGCGACGACCTATGCCTGGCTTAACGGGCGCGTCGACGCCGAAGAAGCGACACTGCAGCGCTGGACCGAGGCTATCGCGCCCGACGCCGACGCGGACTACGCCCACGTGCTGACCTACGACGCGGGTAAGATCGTGCCCCAGGTCGCTAAACCGCACACCGTCGATAACGTCGCGCCGGTGACCGAGGTCGCAGGCACGCGCATCGATCAGGCGCTTATCGGTACCTGCACCGACGGACGCCTGGAGGACTTGCGGGCCGCCGCCGAACTCCTGCGCGGCAAGCGCATCGCCGAAGGCGTACGGCTGTTGATCCTGCCCGCGTCCCGGGAAGTGCTGCTGGACGCCATCGCCCTGGGGCTCGTCAGCGACCTGGTCGAAGCAGGGGCGACGCTGCTCAACCCAGGCTGCGGTCCCTGCCTGGGTGCCCACGAAGGCTGCATGGCGCCGGGCGAGATAACCATCTCCACAGCCAACCGCAACTTCAAGGGCCGCATGGGCTCCAAGGAGGCAGAGATCTATCTGGGCAGCCCTGCAACCGTGGCCGCGTCGGCGCTCACGGGCGTCATCACCAACCCAAGGAACGTTTAAACGTTATCGCGTTTTAAGGAGGTAATGTGAAAACGAAGATCACGGGCCGCGTCTGGGTCTACGGCGACGATGTCAACACCGACGTCATCTTCCCCGGCAAGTACACGTACAGCATCACCGATCCGGCGGAAATGGCCGAGCACGCATTGGAGGATCTGGATCCGACCTTCGCCAATGCGGTGCAGCCCGGCGACATCATCGTCGCGGGGTCGAACTGGGGCTGCGGCAGCTCGCGGGAGCAGGCCGTCATCTGCCTCAAGGAAACGGGCGTGGCCGCCATTGTGGCGCGCAGTTTCGCGCGAATCTACTTCCGCAACTGCATTAACCACGCGCTGCCCATCGTCACCTGCGACGCCGTCGACAGCGTCGAGACGGGGGAGGAGGTCACCATCGACTTTGAGGCCGGCACCGTCACCACGCCAAAGGCGACGTACACTTTTCCCCCGCTCTCGCCGGAGGTGATGGAGATCCTGGATGACGGCGGGCTCATCCCCCACGTCCGCAAGCAACTTGGTCTCACTCCATAAGCGCGAAGTTTCACGCAACACGCATCACGCATCACGCATCACGCAACACGCAACACGCAACACGCATCACGCATCACGCATCACGCAATACAAAACACACAACCAAAAGGAGTCACGCATGACAAAGCACCGCATCGCCTGGATGCCCGGAGACGGAATTGGCAAGGACGTGATGGACGCAGCGGAGATTGTGCTGGATAAGCTCGATCTCGACGCGGAGTACGTGCCCGCCGACATTGGCTGGGAGTTCTGGTGCCAGGAAGGCGATCCGCTGCCCGAACGCACCATCGAGACGCTGAGGATGTGCGACTGCGCGCTCTTCGCGGCGATCACGTCGAAGCCCAAGGAGGAGGCCGAGGCCGAGCTCTGCCCGGAGCTGCAGGGCAAAGGCCTGGTCTACCGCAGCCCCATCGTGCGCCTGCGTCAGATCTTCGATCTCTACACCAACCTGCGCCCGTGCAAAGCCTTCGAGGGGAACCCGCTCAACTACCGCGACGACATCGACCTGGTGGTCTTTCGCGAGAACACCCAGGGCCTCTACGCCGGCGTCGAGTTCCACCCGCTGCCCGACGGCGTCCGCTCGGCGCTGGAGACCTACAGCCCGCGCATGGCGGCCTTTCAGAACGTGACCTCGGACGACATCGCCCTCTCCTGCCGCATCTTCACCCGCGAGGGCTGCCGCCGCATCGTGCGCAAGGCCTTCGAGTACGCCAAGGAGCACGGCTATCCCACGGTGACCATTGTCGAGAAGCCCAACGTCATCCGGGAGACCTCCGGCATGATGGTGCGCGAGGCGCGCAAGATCTCGGAGGAATATCCGGAGATCGACCTCTGGGAGACCAACGTCGACGCTATGGCCATGTGGCTGGTCAAGAACCCCGAGGACTACGGCGTGCTTGTTGCCAGCAACATGTTCGGCGACATTATGTCCGACCTCGCCGCGCAGCTGGTGGGCGGACTGGGCTTCGCGTCCAGCGGCAACATCGGCGACGACTTCGCCGTCTTCGAGCCGACGCACGGGTCGGCGCCCAAGTACGCGGGCCAGTACAAGGTCAATCCCACCGCCATGCTGCTGGCGACACGCCTGATGCTGGACTGGCTGGGCGAGACGGAGAAGGCCGAGGCACTGCAGCGGGCTATCGCCGAGGTTATCGCCGAGGGCGAGGTCCGCACCTACGACCTGGGCGGTGACAACACGACGTTGGAGATGGCGGGGACGGTGGCAAAGAAACTATAGGCCGCCGGAACTCGGTGGGGACCGGCCCCAGCTGTAATCAGAAGACATCGGATTTCGTATAAACCCACGGTTCACTTGGAGAAATCCGATCAGGAGGGTTGGGATGACCGGATAGACCAACGATGACTTCACTGAAATAACCATCAACCTCACGCAAAGGCGCCAA
>DAOTUH010000552.1:0-8313 GCA_034437255.1 Anaerolineae bacterium | reverse complement strand
GAGCCAGGGATTGGTACTCTGCTGATCGCTGGTGGCGGAGAAGCCGCACGTCTCGCCGTCCTCCAGGTTGTAGCCGTCAGACGTGATGGCGCCGCTGCAATTGGTCGCATCGTTATCAGCCACAAGTGTGTTCTGCAGGCGCAGGGTGTGGGTGACGGCGTTGTGGAGACCGCTTCCGCCGCTGGTCGACTGGTTGTGAGCCACGGTGGCGAACGTCAGCACCGAGGTGCCGCCGTCGTTGTAGAGCCCGCCCCCTTCGAGGGTGGTGGCCTCGTTGTCGCCCAGGGTGACGTTGGTCACCGTCAACGTGCCTGCATTGTTGTAAAGCCCGCCGCCCCGATCAGCGGTGTTGCCGGTCACGCCGACCCGGTTCAGCGTCACGGCGCCGTCCTTGACGTACACGCCGCCGCCGAGGTAGGCAGTATTACCTTGGATGTGTCCGTCGTCCACAAAGGCGCTGCCGTCGTCGACGTAAACGCCGCCACCGTACCACTCGGCGACGTTGTCGGTGATGGTGCTGCCACCGGTCTGCGTGAAGACGTCCGTCTCATCATCCACGTAGACGCCGCCACCCCGGTTGGCGCGATTGCCCCGGATCTCTCCGCCCATCAGCGTCATCTCGTCATCGACGTAGAGTCCGCCGCCGTAGGCATACGAGGCGTCGCTGGCAGTGTTGCTGAGGATCTGCGTCTCGCTGAGGATCACGCCGCCACCATAGATCCCACCGCCATCGTCGCCAGCAGTGTTCCCGACGATCCGTCCGCCGGTGACGTTCATGGTCGCACCCGTACGCACGTACGCGCCGCCGCCGTCATCACCAGCGGTGTTGCTGACGATATGTGTGTCGGTCAACGTCACGGTACTACTGGAGAGATAGATCCCAGCGCCGTCATCATATTGGGTAGTGTTGCTGATGATGTCCGTTTCTTCCAGTTCCACGCTGCCGCTGTACACATACAGTCCACCGCCGCTGTATTTGGCCGTGTTGCTGACGATCTCTACCCCGGTGATGCTGAGCGCGGTGCTGGATCCAAAGACGTAGACGCCCCCGCCGTTGCTGCTGGCGCTGCCGCCCGTGATCCGAAGATCTTCCATCGCGACCGTACTACTTCGGACGTAAACCACGCGTCCTTCGCCTTGCGCATCCAGTGTGGTGGGATTGTCCGGGTCGGATGTGTCCCAGTCGTCCTCGTTGTAACCGCCACGGAGGGTGAGATCCTTGTCAATCTTGATGACACGCTCGTCGCTATCCACCCCGGCGCAGGTTCCCGCCACCTTGACAGTATCGCCATCACCGGCGGCGTCGATTGCATCACGAAGCGCTTGCGCGTCCGCGCTCCGGTAGACCGTGGCCCCATCGTCGGGCGTGGCGAAACACTGGTACAGGGGGATCGTGGTGGACGCGGTGTTGTCGTCGGGCCGGAGATCCGGGGCCGCTCCGGCGATGGAGGCGGTATTGTTCACCGCGTTACCGGGCAAGGTGTCGGCCAGGGTGCCGTAGATGGTGAGGGTGCCCTGGTCGCCCGGTTCCAGATCCTGCACCTGCCAGACGTAGCGCGTGCCGGTCACTTTGGTGATCGCAACGCCACTCTTGATGAAGCTGGTGTTGATCACGTGGTTGGGCAGGGTGTCCGTGACTGTCACGTCCGTGGCGACCAGAGCGCCGGCGTTGGAGAAAGTCAGCGTATAGGTGACGGCATCGCCGGGGTCGACGGCGTCGGGCGCGGCGGTCTTGGTGATGACCAGATCGGTCGGTTCCTCGAAACGCATCTCCACCGCGCCGGTGTCGCATTGCGCCGTGCCGTCGCCGTCCCGGTCAACGGGGCGGGTCACGCCGCGCTGGTCGGTGCCGGGATAGTCCGTGGTCGGGCCGGCGTCCACAGCGGGGCTTGGGGTGGTGCTGTCGTACCGGAGCGCGTGGACCAGCGTGTCACCGCCGTAGTCTCCCAGCGGCGTGAGATACGGTTCCAGGGGCGCGCTGCTGGTGCCCCACTGATCGTAGACCGAGACGAGCCCGCTGCAGCCGGTGTTATCCCGTATCAGGTTGTAGCCGTGGGTGGTGAAACTGCCGGAGCAATCCGGGTGGACGGTGGTGGGTGAGTCGTCGTAGTTTTCGCCGATGAGCGTGTTCTTGACCTCGGCGGTGCCGGAGGCCAGGTAGAACCCGCCGCCGTTGCCGTTGTCGTTACCGTCGGCGTCAGCGGTATTGTTCGCCAGGGTGACGCTATCCAGATCGGCGGTGGTGCCGGCCATGTAGATGCCGCCGCCGCTGCCCGTGGTGGCGTTGCCGCTGAGGGTGACGTTGGTGAGGGAGAGCGTGCCCGTCTGGCGGATGCCGCCGCCGTGCGTTTCGGCAGTGTTGCTGATAATCGTGCTGTTTTCCACAATGAGCACGCCATTGTTGTTCAGGCCCCCACCGTAGCTGGCGGTGTTCGCGCTTATCTCGCAGTTATGGACCGTGATCTCGGCCTTGCTGCTTCCAGACGCGTCGCCCATGATGCCGCCGCCGTTGTCTGTGGCGCTGTTCGCGGTCACCGTGCTGTCCTCCAGAGAGAGTGTGCCGTCGAAGGAGACGTAGATGCCGCCGCCGTAGTACCCCGAGGCGTTCCCACGTATCACGCTGTCGGTGACCACCACCTCGCCGTTGTTCCAGAGTCCCGCGCCGCGACCGGACGCCAGCCCTGGCTCAGACGCGGTGTTGGTCAACACCTGGCAGCCGTTAAGAGTCAGCGTGCCGTAGTTGGCGATGCCGCCGCCGGTGTAGTCCGCCGAGTTCTCGCCGATAACGCTATCCTCAAGGGCCGCCGGGCGGTTGTTGCAGATGTAGACGCCGCCCCCGTGATCGGCGTGGTTGTCGGAGATGGTGCTGTTCAAGACAGTCAAGGTCTTGCTTGTGGAAGGGGCACAGTGGTAGATCCCGCCGCCGTATTCCGCCAGGCCGCCGGAGACGGTGCTGCTCAGGACGGTCAGCGTGCCGTCGTTGGCGATGCCGCCGCCGTTGCCGGCCGACTCGTTCCCATCGACGAGCACGTGAGTCAGGGTCAGGGTGCCCTCATTGTAGACGCCGGTGCCCTCCTGGGTATCGTAGACGCCGTGGATCACCACGTTGGAGATGGTGACCTCGGCGTCGTCGTCCTCAATGGAAAAAACCCGTCCCTGATAGCCGATCCACGTGTCGTCGGCGTCGGTCCCGGCGCCCACGAGGGTCAGGTTGCGGGTGATCACGACGTTTTCGACGTACTCGCCTGCGGCGACGTTGATCGTCGTGCAGGTCGCGTCGTCCACGGCGTCCTGAACGGTCGTATAGTCAGCCCCGCCATCATCATCGACGGTGCAGGTCGCCATAGGTCCGTGGGGCGACTTTCCCGTGGGGCTAATATCGCTGATGGGGCGTGCTGCCAATGTGAGAGGGGGCGCGGGACCCAGGGTGGTCATCAGAATCAGGACCCATCCTAAACCGAAACTTAAAGCGCCAAGCAATCTTACAATCTTGATTCTCATTGTTCTTTCCTCCTGTGTGATTGTGGATTTTACGTGCTCCTCTGATCATCGGGGCTTTCCTCTTCGACGTTTTGGCTCGTGACGTCCTCCAGAAATGCAAACAGATCTTGTAAGTTAGCAAACCCCCGGTGCTCGCCGGTCAGCGGACACTCGACAGAGGCGTGCCAGGGTGAGGGCTCACCCTCACCGGGTCGCCACATACGCACCAAATATGAGACATAACCTTGCCGCCGTTTGCCCATGGCTCTCACTGTGGCTAAGCACTATCAGGAAACTATCAGGTAACGTTGCGCCCGACCGGAGATAGGCGTATAATGCTCAAAAACTAGGAGCAGGGAGAGTCATGGTGCGCCTTTCAATCACCACCCTGGGGGACTTCCACATCACATTGAATGGGGAGCTGCTCGATGCTTTTGAATCGAACAAAGTCCGGGCGTTGCTGGCTTACCTGGCCGTCGAGGTTGAGCGGGCCCACACACGTGATCGATTGATTGGACTCCTCTGGCCCGATCAGCCAGAACGGGCCGCCCGCCGCGATCTATCGCAGGCGCTCTATAATCTCCGCCAGACGATCCGCGATGCTGAAACGGATCCCCCTTTTCTGTATGCCAACCGACGTGCGGTTCAGTTCAACGGCGAGAGTGATTATTGGCTCGATGCCACCGATTTCGCGTCTCGGCTGGAAGGTATTCAACAGATGAAGGGAGCCTCGACATCCCAGATAAAGACCCTGGAATCTGCCATGCACCTCTATCAGGGCAACTTCCTCAAAGGATTTTTGATCGGTGATAGCTTCCCTTTCAGTGAGTGGGCCTCCTTACAGCGCGAGCGTTTGCATCGTCTGGCTCTGGCTGCATTGCGGCGGCTGACTCATCACTACGAAAGGCGCAGGGATTACGAACGCGCGCGCCACTACGCGCATCGACAGGTGGAGTTGGAGCCGTGGTGCGAGGAAGCACACCGACAGTTGATGCGAGTGCTGGCCCGTAATGGACAGCGCAGCGCGGCTCTGGCGCAGTACGAGCGTTGCTGTCACGCTCTGTACGAAGAGCTGGGCGTGGAGCCTCAACGCGAGACAACCGCCCTCTACGAGCGCATCCGCACCGCCGGAACGTCCCGGCGACACAATCTGCCGGCCCAATTCACCCCGCTGGTAGGGCGTAAAGAAGAGCTGAGTAGGATCGCGGAGCGACTGGAGAATCCTAACTGCCGTCTACTCACCCTGGTTGGACCCGGTGGGATCGGCAAAACCCGGTTGGCCCTCCAGGCAGCCTGGGAGGCCCTCAACACGTTCTTGCACGGCGTCTATTTTATTCCCCTGGCACCCGTGAACTCGAAAGACCTGTTGACGCCCACCGTGGCGAACGCGCTCGGTCTCCAGTTTCACGGCACCCGAGACCCCCTGGATCAGCTCGTGGACTACGTGCGAGTGCGGGAACTGCTCTGGGTGCTGGATGGGTTTGAACATCTGCTCCAGGACGCCAGGTGGGTGACCGCGATGCTGAAGGCCGCTCCCTACGTGAAGATTCTGGTCACCTCCAGGGAGCGGCTGAACCTGCGCGCCGAATGGTTGATAGGTGTTGACGGACTCCCGTATCCCCAACACAACGAGGTATCCGATGCCAAACAGTACGCCGCCGTTCAGCTGTTCCTAAAGCAAGCCATGCGGGTGCGTGCTGGCTTTACACTCTCTCAAGATAATACACCCCACGTGATCCACATCTGTCAACTGCTGGACGGCTTGCCCCTGGGCGTCGAGCTGGCGGCTGCGCTGGCACGCACGCGCACCTGTGCGCGGATCGCTCACGAGATGGACCGGGACCTGGATTTGCTGGTTACCTCGCTGCGGGACGTGCCGGGTCGGCATCGTAGTCTGCGGGCCGTCTTTGAGCACTCCTGGAGATTGCTCCAGGACGTCGAACGGGCTGTACTGGCAAGGTTATCTGTGTTCCGAGACCCCTTCCCGCAGGTAGCCGGGCGGGCCGTCGCCCTCGCTACGCCGGGCACACTGGCGACTCTGTTGGAGAAATCATTGCTCCACCAGGATTCATCCGGACGCTACGATCTCCACGCCCTGGTCAGACAATACGCAGCCGAAAAGCTAAGAGAATTCCCAGAGCAACAGCACGAGGCCCAGCAACGGCACTGCTACGCTTATGCCAATCTTCTGTATCGGCAGGCATCGGCGCTGAAAGGGAGCCAGCACGTTGAGGCGCAGACTGAGATCAGCGAAGCGCTAGGAGATATTCGGGCAGCCTGGGAATGGGCCATCGAACACGCGGCATTCGATGCCCTTAACCGTTCTTTGGAAAGCCTGCACCTGTTCTACAGGACGCGGGGCCGGTACCGAGAAGGATGTGAACTCCTCGCCCTGGCAGCAGGATCTGTGCCAGCAGGGAGCGCACTGCAGGCCAAGCTTTGGGCACGTCAAGCCGATCTTTACAGCTGGCTTAGCGAGTACGACGCGGCTCAGACGCTGGTGGAGCGCAGTATCGGTGTGCTACAAAGGCTTGGAGCCCAACACGATCTCGGCTTCGCCCTTGAAGTTTTGGGGCGCGTGGCATATTGCTTGGGTGAATATGAGGCAGCCCAGACGCACTTTCAGGCCAGCATCACGATCTTCCGCCAGACCGGGGACCGATGGGGCCTAGCGCAGGCTCTTAACTACTTTGGACACGTGATGTGCGGTCTGCAGGAAGAGTATAGCGAGGCCATCCCCCTCTATGAGGAGAGCCTGGCGCTCTCACGGCAGATGGGAAATCGGGCCGGTATTGCCAGAGCCCTCATCAACCTCGGCGCCATCGAGCGGAATCTGGAACATTATGATGGGGCCAAGCGATTTTATCGGGAGGCAGCGGAGATCAGCCGGGAGACGGGACACCGCCGGCATCTCGCCATCTCCCTGGGAAACCTGGGGGATGTCGCTTGTACCTGCGGAGAGTATGAGCGTGCCACGGAGCTATTAGAGGAGAGCCTCACCATCAAAAGAGAACTGGGAGACCGTTTTTCGTTGATTTACACGCTCTCTCACCTGGGAAGGGTCGCCGCCATGACCGGGCAGCTGCAAAAAGCAAGAGTCTGGTACGATGAAGCACTGCAAACCGCTCACGATATCGGAGCAACTGGACACGTGGCTGACGTGCTGATCAGCATGGCCCGCCTGCTGGTGATGATAGATGAAAGAGAATGGGCAGTGGAACTACTACAGGTGGCGCTCGACAATGCCTGTGATGATCAAGAAGTTATACAAGCCGCCGCCGACGTCCTGCTGGCGTTGGAATCCGAGCTTTCGGCTCCGCTCATCGCATCTTGTCGCGAGCGTGGAAAGACGAAATCTTTGGAAACAGTCATCGCGGAGATACTGGATCGCCCCCTGAGGTCACGTCGAATCTAGCGGTTCGAAAAAAGTATGGCTGCCTATGGATGCTTTCCCTCTCCAGAACCATGCCCTCAGCCGTGGGAGACGCGATTCAGCAAGCGATCCGCCACCGCGCGAAACGCCTCCGGCGCCGTCCACAGCAGCGGATGCTCATCGCCGTAACGGTGATGGGACTCGCTCGCCAGATAGAGGCTGCAGTCGGGCACGATGGACGATATACCCGCAAACTCCTGGGCGATGCCGGGCGTCAGCGCGTCGTGCAGCGTGCCGGTGAGCAGCACCGGGCAGCGGATGGCGTTCAGCACGAAATCGGGCACGGCGTATCCGCCCCGGTCGGCAAGCTGGCGCAGGTAGGCCGTATCCGCGTCCACGACCTCGCGCCAATCCTCGCCGTGCTGTTTCCGCAGCCACTCGACGCGGCGCACGTAGTAGTGCTCGCGCATGTCGAGCGAGCGGTGCAGCGTGCGGCTGTCGACCTGCGCCAGGAAACTGTCAGCGATGACACCCTTCACGCTCAACCGGTGCAAGTCGGCCTGCTTGCCGGCGAAGTGAAGCGCGACCCAGGCCCCGTACCCGGCGCCCATGACGGCGCACGCCTTCACCTCGAGATCCAGCAGCAGGTGCGAGGCCAGATCGGCCCAGAAGTTCCACTGGTCGAAGATGCGCTCATCCTCGTAGAGGCGCTCGCGCGTCGACTGACCGGTGCCGGGATAGTCGAAGGCGATCACCCGGAAGCGCTCCGAGAAATAGTCGATCTCCCCTTCGTAGGCCGAGGCCGCGTGTAGATTTTCGGGGGAGAGCAACAGCACGTCGCCTTCGCCCTGATCCACGTAATGCATGTCCAGCTCTCCGATACTCATGTGTGGCATCTATCTCTCCTAAGAATTGATTGAAGGTTACAGGTTGCAAGTTGAAAGTTGATCCGCAAGCCAATGGTAGCAGTCCTCTGAATCGTGCCAACTACCCCTTTTCACGATGGCGGTGTGGCGTGTCAAAGGAAAACTTCCTGGATGTAAAATTATCCATAAACTCTACCACGGGTTGATGAAACTGAAAACTCCCTGACAGAAATCGGATGTCTACGAGACATCCGATTTCTAAGACTTCTAGAGCCAATGACTTGACACAGTCACTCGAGCACAACCGACGTCAGTGCGCGCTGCAGCGTGGATTCGAGATTGCGGAGTCGCTGGGCGTCAGGGGCACTGACTGTGATGTCGTAGGCGCGGCGACCGCCATCGCGCTCCACCACGACGAGCACGTGGGTCTCCACCGTCTGCACTTGCGCCTGCCCCGTGCCCTCCTCCGCCTCACCATAGACCTCGACCGTGAACCGGCGTCCGCTGCCCCAGGCCAGCTCGACCGGCTCCGACGTCAGGATCTGGGCCGGCTGCGGTAACAACGCAGCCTCTGGCTCCTGGGGTGGCTCCAGA
>DAOTUH010000551.1:0-3009 GCA_034437255.1 Anaerolineae bacterium | reverse complement strand
CGTGATCTTGATCCCGCCGGGTTTCGACTCCACGAAATCCGTGAGCTGCTCGCTGGTCATCTCCGAGATGGCGTCGGCGATGCTGCCGCCGATGGCCTGCAGACCCGGCTCATCCACCGTGAGCGTTTGGCCTCGGGGCGCGAGATACGCGACGCCGTCGGGGTAGAAGAGCAGCGGGATCAGACCGAGCGTGTCGCGCAGGTGCGTGACGACGCTCTCGTGCACGACGTTGGAGAGCAAGCCGCGATCCTCCGTCAGCTGGTGCCTCACGAACTCATATTGCACGTCGCTGAAGGTGTTGAGGTGGAAGAGAAAGTCCTGCTTATGGCTCCGCTCTTCGAGCGTGTGGGAGAGGTCAACAGCGTCTGCGGCCCGGATCAGGTGCTTCAGTTGCCCCACGCGCTCCTGGCCCAGCCCGTAGGGATCGTAAGAGCGAATCAGACTCGCCCCATCGTGGTGGTGGTGCGCCGAATGGGCCAGATCCAGCGTCATAATGTCCTCGAGGTAATCGACGTAGTCTGGGAAAAAGCGGTCCAGATTCAGGTCTTCGATCTCGGGGACAACGTTCTCGCGGGTGATGACCTCGCTATACCGCTGTTGGCCCTCCATGACTTTGTTTAAATCGTGGATGGTGAAGGCCGTGTAGAGCACGCGGGCCTCGACGTCCGTGAGTTCCAGTGCCGGGCGCAGTTGCTCCAGGACGAAGACACCGTCGAGAACGTGCGTGTAAAGGCTCTCCCCCGCTTTCTTGCCATACTGCACCACGTTTTTGTACCGTATCAGCCCCTCGTTGGCTACAAAATCGACGTAGTCCTTGAAGACCGAGGGTTCTCGTTTGCCAATCACCAGCGCCAGATGCTTTGGGTCTATCGAATTCACATGCGACCTCCTTTCCAATGAACCAATGACGAATTACGAATGACAAATGACAAATGACAAAATGACTAAGCGACCAGATGACTAATTGACCAACTGACCATATCTTACCATACCCACACCCCAGCAAACGCAGGAGTTTACCTCTCAAATCACCAAATAACCAAGTGACCACTCGACCATCCGACCAAGCGACCGCCCGACTACCCATAAACCTCCGTCATCGCTCTGACCATCATCTTTTTACAACCCCCGTCTCAGAGGTGTTTTTGGTGAATTCCCTTCTCAGCTGTCCTACTTACCATGATAGCATAATCATGCTAACTCGAATTCAAAGACCACTCCAGTCTGAGCCATGTTCCATTTCCAAATCAATACGGGTGATTTGTTCTTCGACTATCTCCAATTCTTGTAACAATTGAATTCGCCAGTTAGATAGATATTGACGTTGCTTGTCTAGAAATTCGCCTCGGTTTTTGCGTTCAGCTTGTAATGTGGCTTGAAAGTATTGGAAATCTGCTTTGGTCAACATGCTTACCCCTGTTAGTATTATAGACCACCATCCAATAACCTTGATAAGACTATCTTACCATAGATAAAACTGAGAGTCAAGGAATTGAAAAAACTAAAAGGGTTTGCTTTAGGACCTCCCTCCTACATAGAAACAAGTCCTGTGAACAAAGGCGGTTTGCCCTAGTACTGTTATTGAGTATAATGAATATAAGAATTCCGAGAGAGGAATTGAAAAATTGGATGGTGATATACGATACTTAGAATTCCGATCAAGGCTTTTTCATCCAGTTTCACAAGTCTTCACCGAGCTTTAGTCTCCGTTTTGTGCCTCATATAATTTGCTCATCCCTTGCACCACCTTTTCCATTTCAAATCTTGCCTCTGGACCTCCCAATACCTCGCAGCTAGCGCCGTAGTGCAGCAGCGACCGGATCGCCCACCAGACGTTCTCCGTCTCCGCGTGGACGAGGATGCTGCCATCGTCCTGCGGCTCGGTATCCAGTATAGTGATCTCCGGGTGCCGGGTGACGTCTCCGCGCCGCGCGATGACGGGCGCCAGGCAATAGATCAGCGGGTAGGTCCGCGCGGTGGGCGGGAAAGGCGGCAGCTTCTCTGGCAGGACCCTCAGATTGTGGATGCGGCCCAGGCGATAGTGGCGGTAGCCGTGCCGCAGGTGCGTTTCACCGCTCGCGTCGGTGACCTGGCGGCAGTACGCTCGCAGATAAAAATGGCCCCGGGTGGAATCGAAGTAGCGCAACCACGGATCGACCACGTGCCGGTGCGTTGTATCTTCGTCGTAGTACGGTGAGGCGTAATCGAAGGCCACGCACCGACGCTCCAGCAACGCCTTGCGCAACCCGCGTTCCACCGCCGGGTCGATCTCGTCCTCGTCGCGACGTCCCCAGGTCACCTCCAACGCGGTGCGCTGCCGGTCCAGGTCGCCGCGCCGTTCGGGGGAAAGGTAACTGATGAGTGTCGCCAGGAAGTTCTGTACCAGCTCGTAGCCCGGCGCATCGGGTGTAAACGTCTCCTGGAGGAATGCCATTGCCCGCAGAGAGACGTCAGGCAGATCCATCAATGGCTCCCAGGCATCGACAAGTTTGTACGTGCCGGTGGAACGACGGTAGCGTATCTCTGCCCCAAAAATCTCGCGGATTTTTCGCTTGTCGCGCTCAAAGCGTTTATCCAGGGGGCGTCCTGTAGCATTCCCGTAGACCTCGGCGTCCAAGGCATCAAAAACAGCCTGGATCAGTTCTTCCTTTGTGGCAGGACCGCGCTGGAGACGTCGCAGCATCGCCAGGCAGCGCCGGAACACCATTGTGGGTGTCTCTCTGGACATAATCAAATCTCGACTTGGGTGTAAAAACTTGACTTCACTGAAATGACTATCAACCTCACGCAAAGGCGCCAAGAACGCTAAGGAAATTCATAAGATGGCAGATTTTATTGGTATCTGTTTAGTCTGCTGAGGTGCGACGCACTTTCGCCGAAGTTCACGAGCCGGAGACTCCTAAACTATGCTCGGAGAACTTTGTAGCGCGGTTTATTTCGATCCGTAAGTGCGTTGCACCTGGACGCTCACAAACCTAAACGATTGCTTTTATTGATCCGGGTTGGCTT
>DAOTUH010000550.1:0-7411 GCA_034437255.1 Anaerolineae bacterium | reverse complement strand
TGAAAATTGTGCATTAACTACCTCGAATCGTACGAACCACAGGATATTTCTTATCTTGTGGTCTTTTGAGGTTTAAATTGAATTATTTTTACCCTCTAGTAACTCCTCCCGTTGTGTCGGGTAATGAATAGTTTGTATTAAATTACTAGGTGGCTTTCCTGGCGGGGTGCTGACAGGTATTGATGTGATAGAAACAATAGGCTTAATCATCACTGCATGTTGCAAAAGCCCTCTATTAGGTTTAGAAGCACTGCCGACGATGCTAGTACGAGGAAAGTAAGGAGGAGGCGTTGGTGTTGGTACATGTGATTGAAGTGGGCAACACCCTGCCAACATCCCCACCGCGAACAATCCCACGCACACCAGTAGCACCCCCTTTCGCCGATCCTTCCGCTTGCGCCAGCCCTGCGCCACCATCAACGGCATCAGCGCCAACCAAATGCCAAGATTGGGGTCGAAGTAGCGCCCGCCCCGGTAGATCAGGCCCGTCGACCCATCGTACACCCCGCCGCAGATCAGGTGACTGACCGGGCCGTTTGGGCCTTCCAGCACGGGAAACCACCAAAAACGTGGTTTCCTTGCCCGTCGGGATCGAACAGCCACGCGCTGACTACATCGCCAGTAATATCCACGCCTTGGCGGACATAACCTTCCGCGTCGTGTAGGTAGTACAGCCACTCCCCCTCACGTTGCTCGCCCAAACAATCGTGGCCGCCTGTCCCGAGCGAAGCCGAGGGATAGAGATAACTCACGGTCTCGGTGGGCGTGGTCTCGGCGAGGATGCGGCTGCCAGCGGCATAGTCCAGGGTGTAGCGCGTCGCGCCCTGCCCCACCACCTCAACCGCGAAATCGGTGTTGCGCTTCTTGGGAGGCCTGTTTGATCAGCTATTGGCTGGACGATAGATCAATTGCCAGTATCGTCTGCCCCCATGTTGCATATACCATACCCGAATCTACTTCAAAGCTTGTAACACAGCCTCTACACTCATCAACTACAGATATCCGTAGCCTGTCCATCAATTCTCCAGTTCTGACGTCGACTACCATAAGCTCTGTCCGTCTCTCTCCCCAGTAATCTGCGATGAAGAGAACTGCGTCTTCCGTAGCACGAATTGGTGACCCGATCCGCAATCCTGGGAGCGGCATAGACCATAGCCTTTCCCCAGTCTCAGAATTGAGACACAATAGACTGTCACGGGTTGGAAGATACACTCGCTTATCTTGTAGTAACGGCTGTGCGATGAGAAATTCAGATTGACCCTGCCATACCACTTCGCCTGTATCTTTGTCCATCAAGTAAATCCGTCCTATCCAATCCCCGAAGAATAGATGCCTACCATCAAATGTTGGTCGAGAGGCAACTATCCATGGCGGAGATTCCTGCGGTGCAGGGACATCAAATGCAAGACGCCACTTCTCCTGTCCATCAAGAGCATTCATTGCCAAGAGCAGACCCTCTCTTGCCCGATCCCGAGTAGCTTCCCAGAGTCGGATATAAAGCATGCCATCATGATAACTCAAAGCATCATAGTCCCGGTAGACAGTAGAAGTGCCAAGCCATGCTTGGTTGATTCGAAAACCCAATGGCGTGGCACGCTGCCATAAAACGCGACCATCAGCTGCATCTATTGCATAGATGCTATCTCCTACACCGAAGAAGAGGATACTATCTCCAAAAGTGAGTTCATATTCGTACCCTTGAGCGGGTAACGGAATACGCCATATCGCTACGCCACCTTCGGCAGATATTGCAGATAGAATACCCTTATCTCGATTCAGCAAGAACAGTTTCCCATCCCCCACTAGCAGAGGCACATTTGTAGCCTCAGAAGCCACCCACTGTACCTGCTGATCGGCGAGATCGAATGCTTCAACCCGTGCTGACATTCCATCCACCCGTATTTCCAAGTAAGCCAGTCCCTCTTCAATATACGCCGAGTTGATCCGCCCGTCTTCTATGATATAACTCCAGACCAACGCCGGTACAATTGCCTCTGCAGAATGGTGATCAGAAAGTAGCGCACACCCAGTTGCCAATGCCAGGTATACCAAAGCAAAAATTAGTGTTATCCTGTCTTTCATACTGACTTGCCTCGCTTCATGGCATTGGCGCAAATTGATACCCGTCTTCAGACAGTTTCTCCAAGATTGTTGGCAAGGCCTGGGCAGTAATCCACTTGGTTGAATGGAAAAGAACATTCGGATTCTGCACAAGCGATTGTCCTATCTTGGCTACCACTGAATCTGCCAGATCATCCACACTTTTCCCTTGCTGCTGGTAATCGTAGTCGAGCGAATCAACATCCCAAAGCACTACTTGGTATCCCATTTCTTCTACAATTCGATCTGTTCGATCATCGTGATCACCATAGGGGGGACGGAAGTATCGAAAGCCACCAGGTAAAGATCCACCCCAAGCGTTCTCGACAGCCTCTTGGGTATCCGTCATTTGCTTTCTAATCTCGTCGTCCTCTAGAGTTGTGAACCATGGATGATCATAAGAATGGAAACCGATGGTATGCCCTTCTGAAACCATACGCACAAATGTAGCGGGGAATATATCTACACCGTAACCCAGTACGAAGAAAGTACCCTTCACCCCCTTGCTGTGAAGTGCGTCTAGAATCGCTGATGTGTTAGCGGCTTCATCACCGTTCCATCCGGGTCCATCATCGAAAGTGAGATACACTATCTTGCCTGGCGGCGGCGGTGGTGTCTCAGTTGGTGGCGGCGTGGGCGTTGGAGTAGGCGTCGGTGTGGGTGTAGGCGTCGGGGTAGGTGTTGGAGTAGGCGTCGGCGTCCCTGTACCCGGCCCCAGACCAGGGATAGGCGTGGGTGTCGAACATACAGTGAGCGGCGGTTGCCCTTCAGGCCCACACCCCGCCAGCGACCCCACCACGAACAGCCTCACGCACAGCACCCACAGATGCCCGTAGCGCCGGTCCTTCCGCTTGCGCCAGCCCTGCACCACCATCAGCGGCATCAGCGCCAACCAGATCCCCAAATTCGGGTCGAAGTAGCGTCCGCCCTGGTAGATCAGTCCCGTCGACCCATCGTACACCCCGCCGCAGACGAGGTGGCTCACCGGGCCGTCCGGCCCCTCCAGCACGGGAAACCACCAAAAACGTGGTTTCCTTGCCCGTCGGGATCGAACCGCCACGCGCTGATCACGGTACCGTTCAGGGGCGTGGTACCGGTGACGACGGTGCGATTCCCAGCGGCATCGTAAGGACTACGCTCCTTGCTTAGGATAGGCTCACAATTGTACGGCTACTCCCCAAACACATGGTCATACTTACCGCTCTCGTCGGAACCCACCCAGGCATCTGAGATAACATAGATTACGTCGTCTTGGGTCAACTGTGACCCCAGCAGAAGCAGTAATGAGCGCCCATCAGCTAAATGATAGATAGCTGTATGATCCAGTGCTTCCGCATCCGGTTCGCCAACTTGCCTGATGACTTCATCATACGTCGTCACCCCACGTTCCAAAAAGTCAAAATCATCGAGGTTTAACTTGGGCAGTACTTCACGCGTAAAGAAATCCTGGCGTGTCCCGTCTGCATACACAATCCATGCCCCTTGTAATCCGGGATACTCAGAGAACCGCAACATGATTCGGTCACTATTATATAGTTCATATGCATATACGTAAATGCCACCTGGCTCTGGCTCGCCAACTTTGGCCTTGATTTCATCTAGGGTAATACCGCGATGTACAAAGCCGAAATCGCCAATGGTCAAGCCAGCTTCAGAGTTTTGTGACATTCTGTACCAGTAGAAGATACCGCCCAAGACTAATAGAAATAGTAACACCTCATCGGTCCAAATCAGCCATTTGCGAATCCTTCGCATTGTTTACATTCCTCTCGATATTCACTGTTAGTTTCAGTGTATTTATCCTGGTTTCTGTTGAAGTACCGGCGCTTCTGTCTGTGTTCCTGGTTTTACGCAAAAGCACCCAAAAAACTGATCGTAGTTGTGTGGTGGATAGGCTTTGCTGGTACACGGGGAGCGTGGATCCCCTATTTTATTACCTGAGGGATCAAGATTGGTAACATCTGAGGCCCCTGGCTTATGAGACCAACAACCATCGGCATCTTGCCGATAGAAATGGAACTGCCCACCTTCAACCATACTCAGAAAGCCCATAACTTTGTAACGATCAGGTGTGCACATAGTTTCGCAGTCGGATTTTAAGCTAAAGTCATCTAATTGGGCACGTCCTCTTATGTCGTCTGCAGACAAGGGGAATGTGAGAGGTCCCATCCCGCTGGCCACTCCTGGAGTGGGCAAAGTGTCATATGCGTTCTTGTGTGTTCGCAAATCATGGGCAGCATATGAATAACAGTTGTTGGTAGTTTTAATATTTCGATCGCTGTTCCATGCGCCGGGGTCATAAGGCAATTCGGCACCTGATCTAGGCAAAGCGTCACACAACGGACAATTAGGTGAAACTGGAGGAGTCGAGTTACCACTCTCATTGTCTGAGTTACCCACTTCCTCCCAGATCTCAGCAAAGATTTTCTCTTCAGGACTTAATGTTGGTGTACACGTCGGGATTATAGTCGTCGCGGGGTCCTGCTTTCCACACCCCGCCAGCGACCCCACCGCGAACAATCCCACGCACAGCAGCAGCACCCACGGGTGCTCGCCACGCCGGCGCCGGCGCCAGCCCTGCACCACCAGCAACGGCGTGAGCGCCAACCAAATGCCAAGATTGAGGTCGAAGTAGCGCCCGCCCCGGTAGATCAGGCCCGTCGACCCATCGTACACCCCGCCGCAGATCAGATGACTGACCGGGCCGTTTGGGCCTTCCAGCACGGGAAACCACCAAAAACGTGGTTTCCTTGCCCGTCAGGGTCGAACCGCCACGTTGCGGTGAGGTCGCCTTGGACGTCCACGCCCTGCCGGACGTAGCCCTCCGCGTCGTGCAGGTAGTAGAGCGGTTCGGCGTCGCGAACCTCGCCCAGACAATCGTTGCCGTAGAGGTACATCACCGTCTCCGTGAGTGACGTCTCCGCCAGGATGCGGGCAGAAAAGACCTCTGGGCATTTGCACGTTGCCTGCGGCGAGATCCAGCGCGTACGTCGTGGCGCCGTGGCCCACGACCTCCACCGCCAACCGCGCGCCAAGTCCATTATACGCGAATTCCGTGGTTTGGGTAAACACCCATGCCTCGATCATCCGCCCCGCGCCGTCGTAACTGAAGGCGCGCACGAGGTAGCCCTGCGTCCATTCCGTGAGCAACTGCCCGCGTTGTGACCAGTCGTAGGTATACGTGTGGCCGTCGCTGCGGCTGCGCGCCGTCAGGCGGTTGCTCGCGTCGTAGGTATAGGTGGTCACAGGGAGTATGTCCAAGTAGCGGGTCGTCGTCACCGTGTGGTCTTGAGTATTGCTAAACGAGTGTTGCCCTTAATTTCACCCTAATCATGGCAGCTTAAACTGAGTTACTGAGTTATAGTAAATTGCCAAGTAAAAGTGAGTGGAGTAGAGTCCGTTAGAATCGCTTGGGCGGTAGCCGTATGAATTCCCGGACGGAGATGAATGGGCCAACATTGGTTATTGTAAGGATATTGATACATAGTTTTGGACCCTGCTGAATCTTCTGTAACTAGGGACAAGGAGGTATAGTCTGTATGTACAGGTTTGTATATTTGCGGCGGGAGAGTATCCACAGAGAGCAGGGTATAGCGACTTGCAATATCTTCGCCACTTGATTCTTGATAGGGTTCGGCCAAGTCGCTGCTATAAACACCGACACAAATACTATGTGAGATCTCGAAAAGATACCCACGGTATAGTTCCGGCACAAGTTCCTTGCTGCGATATGCATACATTGAAATGGTACTACCAGGTAATGGGCGAACAAACTGAAATGGTCTCGGTAGGCCGGGTATTTGATCAGTACCCAGAACTGTGAAGTCCCAACTGTATGTCAAATATGTTCCCGAAGATTTTTGAACTTGAATAGTGGCAGAATGTACACCGATAGGAAGCTCGAAATCCCCCATGACTTGTAATCGCGGCTCAGGAAGGTTTTTCTGATCAATGTAGATTGGCATTGCTTCCCCATCTACCAAAAATGTAATACGGGCGCGAAGTTGCTCAAACGTGATAACTTCGCCTGGGTCCACAAATCGTGAACAACGCAGTATAGCCCAAATCCGGCTATTGTTAATTCCCAAGTAAACAGATTGATCAGGTGCAGGGGAAACTGATTCCACAAACGCGGGGCGTGGATGACAACTAATCAAAACGCCTAACCCAGTCAAAAGTGCCAAGCCACTGGCAAGTACTTGAATTATACGAGAACTGTCGCGCATTTAACACCTCTGAAATTAAAGTTGCGGAAGTAGAGCCACTAAAAGTTCCGGATCTCTTTTTCCCCACCAATATTCCTTGCCGGGAATGCGAGCCCAGTTATTCCCTATCAGTTTATTGTCTACGAATACACCACCACCTGAGTCTCCCGGATTTATTACTTCGGGAGGAGTACCATCGTTGAGAAACACTGCTACAGGCTGGCCTTCATAACGATCTGTTTTTTGAGTTTCCCGAATCAGTGTTCTTATTTGCGCATTCGTGTCATCATAATATACAATCTGTGCCCAATCCCCTTTCTGATGTTGCCCTAGTGGTGCAGGTATAGTACTGGGAAGATTGAAATCGGGCGGAAGATCAAGCAATAATGTCCCCGGATTTGTTCGGTCACCAACTTTGATATCGGATAAGGTTAATCGTTTGCTATCCCCCCACCGATTTGTGATTTCGATAATGTCTGCATCCTCCCATACATTAACTGGTGCATAATGGTTGTGTGTAAGGATCGTTTTTCCGTCATTGATAAGTGTTCCCAAACCATAACAAACTATTCCGGGGGGAAATCCAGGATCATTTAGTGGACAATCTGTAGCATCAGCGCAGATACCTGTGGAAATCCGGACGCTGGAGTCCAGTGGGGGGCCGTTAGGTGGTGTCGGCGCTGGCGTCCCTGTCCCCGGCCCCAAGCCAGGGATAGACGTGGGCGTCGGACATACGGTTAGCGGCGGTTGCCCTGCCGGTGGATTTCCACACCCCGCCAGTGATCCCACCACGCACAACCCCACGCACAGCAGCAGCACCCCCTTTCGCCTTTCCTTCCGCTTGCGCCACCCCTGCACCACCAGCAGCGGTATCAGCGCCAACCAAATGCCAAGATTGGGGTCGAAGTCCCGCCCGCCCCGGTAGATCAGCCCCGTCGACCCATCGTACCCCCCGCCGCAGACGAGGTGACTCACCGGGCCGTTTGGCCCTTCCAGCATCGTCCCGTCGGGATCGAACAGCCACGCGCTGACGATTGCGCCGTCCGCGTCCGCGCCCTGGCGGACGTAGCCACCGGCAGCGAAGCTCCCTGCAGCATCGTGCAGGT
>DAOTUH010000549.1:0-4077 GCA_034437255.1 Anaerolineae bacterium | reverse complement strand
GCCGGTGACCTGACCGATCTCCACCGTGGCGGTGTAGCCGGTGCTCACCGCGCCGTGGACAAAGTCTCCCGGCTGAATATCGGGCTGCTGGGGCTGCCAGGGGTCACCGTGATTGGTGGAGAAGCCGGTATTGCCATCCCACCCCGGTATCTCCTCGGTGGGCATCTCGGCCGTAGCCTTGACAGTCCCCCCACTGTCGGTCACGGTGATCCAGACGGTATGCCCCGCCTCGTAGTTGCCCTCAATCCAGTCATGGTCGTAGTTCACTCTCAGAATCAACTCAGCGTTGGAAAGTTGTGCGAGCGGTTCTGTCGCCTCAACGATCAGTAGCCGATCTATTCCAGGCAAAGGTGATGCGTCTCCAATCATCTCTGGGTTGTCGCGAGGGACGTCGATGTCGAGGAATGAGCGAGCAGCCACAGGTGACACGCTGTAGAAGATGAAGATAAAAGAGAGGGAGAGCGCTCCGCAGAGTGTCAACAACCAGAATAAGCGTGTGAAACTTATATCTCTCTTGGTGATTTTCATGATAGATCCTCCAGTATTACATGGCAGTACAGGATATAATGTGCATCTACCAACACACGAAGGGAAGGCCGTGGAAGTGGGAGTAAACGGCAATTATCTATCAGAAGAAGATGAGTATAATGGTATATTATGCGTAATAATAGTGAGAATAAGACAATAATAAAGGTTTAGAACCACCTCCTTCCAGAGATAATGGCAAGCAATCCACCAGAGGCACCTGGGGAGGTGCTTAGGTGCTACCTATTTGTGGAGAGATGCACTATATTGCAAATGCCTTGGTTAGTCCGGAGGTGCAAGGGTTCCGAGATAGAAATCAGGGTGGAGTCAATAACTAGTGGATCAGCCTTGTAAAACTTATTTTCATTATACAGGGCGGAAAAGTGGATGTCAAGAGCACGTATTCTGTCACGTAAAATCTTACCGAATGGGGTATGGTATTGTCAAATGATAATGGCTCTCTTGGAATTCGCCGGAAATGGCCACATCTAGTGGTAGCCGTTGGACAAACTGCTAGTAACCCTGCAAATCCAGATACAAGTCCGGAAGAGACCAATGACCCGGAAAACACCTTAACAGCAACATTTTAGGGTTTTGGTCTTATTGTCGAGGCCTTTGGCAAAACCGAGAAGCCTCCACCGATCTTTTCGCAGCAATATCTGTTAATCTTCGCTCTTTTGGGCGATTGTACCACCACTAGATATGGAAGGTACCCGGCGAAATGTCAGGAGCTTGCTTGCAGGAGCTACCTCGGGGCAAGGCTGCGCGAAGCGCTTAGTTCAACTAGTAAATCGTTTGCCGATTCCAGACCTAAGATTCTTATTGACCTCTTAGTTGGAAAAATCCCGACCTAATCTCTTGATTGACATCTTAGTTTGGCTTTGGTCCAAATAAGCCCCCTCTCCATCTCTTTAGTTGAAAAAAGCCAAACTAGGGGGTTGCACTAACTCTCAAAATCAAGTAAAATATCTGTAACCTGCCCTGGAATGAACGGTTGATTACAGTATACAACAGTTTGCAGCGGGCTGCAATAATTAGAGGCATCGAACGCCTATGAAACTGTTAGATCGGGTGCGTGAGGCGCTGCGCGTCCGGCAGTACTCCCTTCACACGGAGGAGACCTACGTCCGCTGGATCACCCGTTTCATCCGTTTCCACGATAAACGCCATCCTCAAGCCATGGATGTCCCCGAAATCGAAGCGTTTCTTACCCACCTGGCTGTGGATCAGAACATGGCGGCCTCTGCGCAAACGCAGGTCCTCAGCGCGCTCCTGTTCCTCTACCGGGCGGTGCTTCAGAAAGAGCTCTCTGGCCCCCTCGACCGCATCCGGGCAAAACAACCTCAGCAGCGGGTGCCCACCATCCTCACCCGCGACGAGGTTCGGCGCTTGCTCGACGCGCTGCCCGGCTCCGCCCCCACGCAACTTGTCATCCGGTTGCTCTATGGCGCCGGCCTGCGGCTCATTGAGGCGCTGCGCCTGCGCATCGGCGATCTCAATATCGATCATCGTCAGATCACGGTGCGTGCCCGCAAGAGCGGGGTTGCCCGCAAAGGCGCGCTTGATCACGTCACGATGCTGCCTGCCAGCCTTGCTCAACCCCTCCGATAGCAGCTCCGCCACGTCAAGGTCGTCCAGCGGCAGGATCTGGAACGCGGCTATGGTGCCGTCTATCTCCCCCCGGCGCTGGAAGACGAAAATCCGCGCGCCTGGCGCTGGCAATATCTCTTTCCCTCTGGCAATCTCTCTAGCGATCCACGTTCTGGCATCAAGCGCCGTCATCATCTGGGCCAGAGTGGGCCCCAGAAGGCGGTCAGAAAGGCCGCGCAAGCCGTAGGTATCACCAAACCCGTGGGCTGCCGCACCCTGCGCGACAGTTTTGCCACCCACCTTACCCCGCACGTTTTCGCCACTCCTTCGCCACACATCTCCTGGAGGACGGCGGAGTTTACCCTGAGCGTAGTCGAAGGGACATCCGCACCGTCTAGGAACTCCTGGGACATAAAAACGTCAAGACCACCATGATCCTTCGACAGGCTCAGGACAAGCCTACACGCACGTCCTTAACCGAGGCGGTCTCGCTGTCCGCAGCCCTTTGGATCAAAGTGGCAGCCATCATGGAAAGTCTATCGAGGTCCCTGATTCAAAGAGAAGAACACTTTAAAGAAGTGCGTGACTTATGCTAACAGCGATGAGTGAATTTCACAGATCCTCGACCATCGCCTGCACCTGCTGCTTATCCGGGTGCAGATAGCGCGCCGTCGTCGACAGGTTCGCGTGTCCCATCAGATGCTGCAGCGTGGCCAAATCGCCACCCTTTCGCAGAAAGCGCGTAGCATAGGTGTGTCTCAGTATGTGCGGCGTGACCTTGCATTCTATTAGCGCCAGCCGCGCAACCTTATCCACCATGCGCTGCACGTCACGAGCGTGGAGCGCTTTTCCGCTGCGGGAGACAAACAGGCAATCGGTGGCGAAGTGTGGCCGCACCTCCCGGTAGGCCGTCAGATCCTTGCGGGTCTGTAGGGAGAGACGCACCGCGCGTTCCTTGTTGCCTTTACCGTGCCGAATCAGCGCCCGACCTGAGCGAGGGTTGATCTCTATGTCGTTGATACCGAGATCGACTACTTCAGAGACGCGCAGGCCGGCCCGGGCCATAAGCGACAACATGGCCACGTTGCGATAATCCAGCCAGCGCTCTCCCTCCGTCGCAGCAAAGAGGCGTCCCAATTCCCGACCGTTGAGCGGCTCGATGGGCTCTTTTACGCGTCGTACGCCGCGCACGGTGATGTCACGTCCGCAGTGGGCCGCCAGGCTCTTGACCGCCGAAAGTCGTTGGTTGACCGTGGCGGCCTGCATCTCACGTACGCCAGAGAGATGGCTGCGCCACTCGCGCAGTTCCTCAGCCGTGAGAAGATCAGGCACCGGTTCCTCGCCATAGGTCAGTCGGTACCAGGAAGCGAAGTCGTCCAGAGCCAGCTGATACTGACGTTGCGTGGACGCGGCGTAGGTGTTCAGGAACTCCGGGATCGTGGTCTGCCAGTCCATAGGACATCCTCCAAAGATCTCTATATGTAGGGTTGGAATTTTTAACGACGCAGTTCACCCCCGCTTAGCGGGTGGTTTTGCCCTCTCTAAAGGCCAAAATGCGTCGTTAAACATCGATTTACTGACGATTATATACGACGTTTGGAAAAAGTCTAGTTGGCGGTTCTGCAAAATTAGCCTATACTGTCCGTATACTTCAACAACAAAGAAAAAGCCTCGGACTGTAGCGAGTCCGAGGCCATTCAGGATGAGCGGACCACCCTGATGCCCAAAGTATAGCACAGCAGGCCGTCCGCACAACACCAGACGGCCTGCTTTTTCGCAGCTCGCTTTTCCAGAAGGAGGTGTCATGAACCAGGACGCAGGACGACAAGCCATCCTCTCCGACCAGCCGGCGCGCGACGATCGTCTCAACTTCGCGCCCTATGCCAAGACGTTGGCGGAAATCATCGCCGATCCCAACACCGACACGCCGCTGACCATCGGCGTCTTCGGCGGCTGGGGCCG
>DAOTUH010000548.1:0-3620 GCA_034437255.1 Anaerolineae bacterium | reverse complement strand
CCCGAAACGTGAAGTACAACACACCGGCTATCGCCAGGGCGAAGAAGAGCAAAGCGATGCTCAGGGTCTGGTACTCATCGACCATCTTGTATATGCGTTGGGGATCGTAGAGGGAAACAGCAAAAGCCGTAAAGACCCATAGACCAACCGCGATCAGATAGAACTCCAGACGTAAAGGATCACGTCCAAGCGATTTGCCGTAGGGTAATAGCAAGCGAAAGTAAGCTGCTGACCAAAACGCCACCAATACTAAAATTTCATCCACAACCAAGGAAAAGAGCAGGTACTTCAAGGTAAAGCGCTTGAGCATGACGGGCTACTCCTAGGCTAGAGATCGAGGTCAGCGATAAAGACGATGGTTATCGACACACGCAGATTCCCCTCAGTTCAATCGAAGAACACTTACCCCATCACCTTGAGGAAGTCAAATCGCTACGTCCTCTCTCAAGACTTCAAATCCAAGCCCGCCTATTATAGCATTCTCGTAATAGAATGCGAACGCTTAATCGCGTCCGCACAGCATGACGATGGCATCACATGCTTGCAAACAGTTTTTCACACTCGGCACCGTCCAAAAAGCACACTCACACTTATCGTTTATTCAAGCATCGTCGAAACGTAATAGGCCCAGCTGCTGTTTAAGCATTCGCCATAAGAAAAGGGGATTGCCGATGAGGTAGCGCTTCCAGAGGCGGCGGGGTTCGATGAGGAGGCGCCCCAACCATTCCAGGCCGTTGTCCGTCATCCAGCGGGAGCGCGTTGGAATTCGCCAGAGACGTAATCGAAGACGGCCCCGCCGGTGAGGGCCACGTTGGCGTCGATGCGGTCCCAGTTCTCCATCAGCCAGCGCTCTTGGAGGGGCATACCGAAGCCGACGATGAGGATGTTGGGCTTGACGGCGTTGATCTGTGCAATCACGGCCTCGTTTTCCGCGCTGCCGGGGGTCTTATCGAAGTAACCGTGGTGGGCGCCGACGATGCGCAGGGCGGGGAAACGGGCCTTGAGGTTGGCGGCGGCTTTGTCCGCCACGCTGGGGCGGGCACCGAGGAAGAAGGTGAAGCCGCACGGTGCGGCGAGAAATCACACCATCACCAATCAAGATAAATTGGACAAAGCCACATTAAATCAAAGGAGACGCAAGGTTTTCTCACCAGAGATAGAATTGGATTCTGGGACGTTGTCCAAAACTACGCGTCGCCAACCAAGGACCTAGCCCGCTCTCCAAAATCAGGATGACACTCCGGTACCAGAGCCTGAAGGTCCTCCAGTATTTCTTTAACGTCGCCCGAAGCCACTGTCTCGAGCAAGCGATCAACTTGTTGATCCACGGTCTCTGGCGGAGCGACTCCGTTACGTGAAACGAATATCTTCTCGTGAAGGGTGCGCTGGTAGTGCTCGTCGTCCAAAAAGAGTTCTTCGAAGAGCTTCTCGCCAGGACGCAGGCCCGTAAACGCGATCTTGATATCTTCTCCCTCCTCAAATCCGGCCAAGCGTATCATATCGCGGGCCAGATCAACGATTTTCAGAGGCTTTCCCATGTCCAAGACAAAGACCTCCCCGCCCTCCCCTAAAGCTGCCGCCTGAAGCACCAGCTGTACGGCCTCTGGGATGGTCATGAAGTAGCGCTTGATATCTGGATGCGTGACGGTCACCGGCCCCCCATCCTTAATCTGCTGTTCAAAGACCGGGACGACGCTACCTCGACTGCCCAACACATTGCCAAAGCGCACGGCGACATAACGATCCCCGGTACGATGGGCTGTCGCCATCACCAGTCGCTCAGCCACGCGCTTGGTCGCTCCCATCACGCTGGTCGGATTAACAGCCTTGTCAGTGGAGATCATGACGAAATTATCGCAGTCCTGGGCCTCGGAGACCCGAAGGAGATTGCGTGTACCTCCGATGTTGTTCGTCACAGCCTCTGCAGGATTGAATTCCATCAGCGGCACGTGCTTATGTGCCGCAGCATGGAAAACCAGCTCGGGCTTATATCGTGTGAAGATATGGTCAATCCGTAGCGCGTCACGCACGTCAGCGATGATGGGATGAAAGGTTATCTCCGGAAACCGGCGCCGGAGTTCATTGTGTGTGTGAAAGATTGAGTTTTCACCATGACCAAGCAATACAACCTCCGCCGGGTTTCGAACTGCAATTTGACGACAGAGTTCAGAGCCTATGGACCCTCCCGCCCCGGTCACCAGCACCCGCTTGCCCTCAAGCAGAAGATGAATCTGGGTCGTATCCGTTTCTACCGGTTCACGGGCCAGCAGGTCTTCTACCTGCACTGGGCGAAAACGTTGGATCCTTACGCGCCCCGATATAAGTTCGTAAACGCCGGGTAGAATTAGCACCTCAACTTCTACTCGGTGACAGACAGCCACAATCCGTCGTAGAGCTTCTGAGGTGGCGGTGGGAATCGCGATCAAAACCTTCCGAACCCGATATTTACGGACCAGCTTCGGAATATCTTTCACGAACCCTAACACGCAAATGCCCTTGATACGAAGATATTGTTTACGCGGATCATCATCAACAAAACCGACGGCCTCCATGCCCAAGCCCGGATTTCTCCGGATCTCCTCATAGACCAAGGTCCCGGCTTCGCCCGCACCAACGATCAGGACGCGCTCAAGACCTTTCTGGTGATTAGGAAACATATTTGTAATGTGATAAAGCCACCGTAGACCAAAGCGTGGCGCCGTTACAACCAGGGCAGTCAACAGCAGATCGATAAATGGGATGGAAAGCGGAGAACGAAGCAGCCCCAGCAAATGAACCAAAATCACGTGAAAGACCGTGGTGGCTGCCGTTCCCAACGTGACATGAGTGATTACAAGTATCAACTCTACCACGCTGGCAAAAGGCCAGTACCGCGCATAGCCTCCCAAAATGGCAAATAAGGGAATTTTGATCAATACTGAGATGCCGGCGTAGACCAATGCGGTAAGAGCATATCGTTCGAGATCAAAGGATTCCAGGCGGAGCACAAACGCCAGGTATGCCGCAACGGGCAACGCGATGAGATCCCAGATAAGCAGATAACGATTTCGCATTCGCAATAACTCATCGGTAGCCTCCTTCCACCAGGGTTTAAGTGTCGTCATCCCACCTCCTTATCGGCTAATCCAATCGTTTGATGGTCGGATGGTCAATTATCCGACCATCAAATAATCAGGGGCTCCATGAATCTGGCTTACCCGATAACAGTTTACCACAAGAGCGAAATTTGGCTTTACTGAAAAAGGGTTTGGCTTCACGCCAAGACGCAAAGGTCGGACAGTCGCCAAGATTTCTAAGTCGCTTATTATTTCTGAGCAGTAAAGCCAACCTGGATCAATAAACTCTACCACCACTTGAATTTCCTTAGCGTTCTTGGCGCCTTTGCGTGAGGTTCTTAGGTTTTCACCGCAGCAAAATCTGTTTTGCCAGTCTTCTACAATTACCCAGTGCCTAGATGACAGCTCGCTTGAGAGCCGTCACAACGGCCTTGATCTCCTTCTCAGTCAGGTTATTGTAGAAAGGCAAGGCAATGGTACGCTGTGCTATCGATTCCGTGACGGGCAGCGTGCCGGAGAGATCGCCAAAGCGCTCGCGGATGTAGGGCTGGGTGTGGATGGGCG
>DAOTUH010000547.1:0-2495 GCA_034437255.1 Anaerolineae bacterium | reverse complement strand
GGGTAAACTTGAGCGCGTTGTGCACGAGGTTGGTCAGCACCAATTGGACACGTTCGGCGTCGACCCAGACAGGCGGAAGATGATCGGGAATATTGAAGGTAACGGTAAGACCACTGCGTTCGGCCTGCGGCATCAAACGTTCGACCGGCGGAACCACCAAGTCCGTCACCGGCGTGGGCTGACGTTGCAATGGAACCTTGCCGGATTCGATACGCGAGAGCTCCAAGAGCTCGCTGACCAGCTGCGTCATGGCGTTGACTTCGCTGGCGATGTGCCGCAGGAAACGACGTGCGGCGGGAGGATCGTCGATAGCGCCATCCTGTAGTGTTTCCGTGACGGCCCGCAACGAGGCCAGCGGCGTGCGCAGCTCGTGAGAGATATTGCTGATGAAATCCCGGCGGACGGTCTCCAGGCGCCGGATGCGGGTCAGGTTCTGCAAAATCACCAGAGAACCGAGAGCCGGACGGTCCGGCAGCGGGGTGATGATCACCTGTAGAAAACGGCCGTGAGGGAGATTGGTTTCCAGCGCCTCAATCTGCTCTTCATCGCGCTTGCGACTGAGGTGCCAGAGAGCAATGAGCTGGTGATGGCGGACAACCGCAGCAAAGGACTGCCCTACCGATCTTTCTGGTATCACGTCGAGCATCCGACTCGCCGCCGAGTTGATCATCTCAACGCGGCCTCGCTCGTCGGTGATCACGACGCCATCCGCCATGTTTTCCAGGATGGTGGTAAGACGCATCCGCTCCTTGGTAAGAGCCGTGATCTGTTCTTGCATTTGTTCGCCCAGAAGATTGAAGGCGCGGGTGAGCTGGCCCACTTCATCCTCTGTGGTGGGTAGCAATCGCGCGTTCAGATCCCCCTCCGCCATTCGTTGAACCACATCCGTCAATTGACGCACCGGTTCACTGATGCGGTTAGCCACGTAAACGGCCAATCCGACGGCCAACATCGTGGTCAACACCGTGGCCGTCAGGATACCCATATTCAGGCGCGCTACGTTACGTTGAATGTCGCGCAACGGCAGCGCCACCCGCACGATACCCGTAGGTTCAGCCGGTGTCCCGGTCAACAATGCAACGTACATCATCTCCTGCTGGGCCGTCCTGCTAAAACGGGTGCTCTGCCCGCTGCCCGTCTGCAGCGCATCCTGCACCTCAGGTCGCAACCGGTGGTTGTCCATGTTCTCGGGATTATAGTTCGAGTCACCCACCACGACGCCATCGGGAAGAATCAAGGTCACCCGAGCATCCAGCAGCGCACCATACCGTTCAACCGCGTCCTGAAAATCATAACCCAGCGGGATACGTTGAAAACGTCCTGCTAACGCATCGCCGATAAGTTGCGCATTACCTGTAAGTTGCTCCTGGAGCTGAGAGAGATATATATCACTGAAGAAATTGGAGACATAGAGGAACAACGCTGCCATCGCCAGGACAATCAGAATGGCGTAGGGAATGGCCACACGCCACCGTGTGCTGTGATAATGCATGCTCAACCTTCGAAGCGGTATCCCACGCCGCGGACGGTGATGATGCGCGAGGGATTGCTGGGGTCCGACTCGATTTTCTCGCGCAGCCAGCGGATGTGCACGTCCACGGTCCGGGTCCCACCCGTGTAATCCCATCCCCAGACGTCCCGCAGGATCTGATCACGAGAGAGGACACGGCCCTGATTTTCCGCCAGAAAGCGCAAGAGATCATATTCTCTGGGCTTCAAGTGGAGAATCTCACCCTGGTAGATCACTTCACGGCGATGAGGGTCAATGGAGAGATCGCCAAATTTCAGTTCCCCACGTTCCGTTGCCTGCTCAGCCAGTTCCTCGTGCATCATGCGCACGCGACGTAAGAGGGCTTTGATGCGTGCCAAAAGCTCGCGCATGCTGAAGGGTTTGGTCAAGTAATCGTCGGCGCCCATTTCCAGCCCAACCACTTTGTCGATTTCGTCTACCCGAGCTGTGAGCATAAGGATGGGCACGTTCATCTGTTGCCGCACAATCCGGCAGACTTCAATGCCATCCATCTCCGGCAACATAATGTCCAACAGGATCAAGTCCGGTTCTTTCGTAAGCGCCAGTTCGACCGCCAATTCCCCGTTATCGCTGGTCATGACCTCATAGCCCTCACGACTCAGCTTATAGTCCAGCGTCTCTCGCAACACCGGCTCGTCCTCAACAACCAGGATTTTTTCTTTCATCCCTCAACCTTCCTAACTTTTATAAGAAATTCTCGTATTCGTGGATACCCAAACACGTTGAGTTTAACATGGAGTGATGCTTTGACAACTCTTTGGAAGGAGCAAACGAAGCGGTTCCAAGGGAGCTTGGATGCAGTAGCCGGAAAGAGTCTGATGTACCTGTCCCTCTTTGGAACTGCTTCGTTTTCTATACGAGCTACGGAAAAATCCACAGAGGCTCTACGGGATTTCGCCGGGTCAGGCTTTAAAATCCCCACCCGCCGTCACCCTGAGCGTAGTCGCCTGTCCCGAAGTATTGA
>DAOTUH010000546.1:0-2516 GCA_034437255.1 Anaerolineae bacterium | reverse complement strand
CCCGCGCCGTTCTGCCCGCAGATGGCGTTGGTCCCCGGCTTGAAGGTGATCTGCGCCCACTTGTAGCTCTTGACGTTCTCCAGGTCGATCTGGGTGATCTGCATCGGTTACGCCTCCTCGTCCAGGGCCAGGTCGTTACGCAGGCGCTGCAGGTGCGCGACAATGGCTTGAGGCGGCGTGCCCTCCAACACCAGCTGTTTCAGTTCCAGCGCGCCCTCCATCCAGTCCTCGGCCTGGGGACGGTAGCGGGCGTCGCGCTTGATCAGTTGCTGCACGATGGTCCGCTCCAGCTCGGGGCGACTGGCCTCGGCGTCCGCGTCCACCTCAAAATCGGCAGGCGTGATCTTGCTCTGCACCCGCGCCGTCAGCGGCGACCAGGCCTCCTCCAGCAGTTGCTGCACGTAGTCGAGGTCCAGTTCGTAGCGGTTGAAGGGCAGCACGCCGGTGAGCGTCAGCTCCACCACGGGCGCCGGGTTGGGTTGGAGCTTACGACTCTCGCGCCGGATTTGAGCGCGCACGGCGTCATAGACCGCGTTGGGCTCGGTCAGGCCGTCGACCTCCAGCCAGAAGCGGTGGAACGGGCGGCGCGGCGTCGACCGCAGCCGCGCGACGTGCGGCTGCGACGTGCCGGGCCGAATCTCCACAAGGTACGCGCCCCGCTCGGGCCACTGCGTCTCGTCCATGCCGCAGGTCTCCGGGGAGCCGGGGTTGTAGATCCAGTCGTCGACGCTGTAAGGCTTGTGGATGTGGCCCAGCGCCAAATAGTCGACGTGCTCGCGCAACGGCGCCAGGTCGTTGTGCTTGAGCCGCCCGACGTGAGCCAACTGTCCCTCCAGGCCCGCGTGCATCATCAGGATGGTGTAGCGGACATCGTCGTGATCCATGGACGGCAGCACCTCGGCGAAGCCCTGCACCGCCGTTGAGGTTGAGGCGCCGTAGTACTTGAGGCCGTAGACGCGCACCGCGCCGCCGTCGTCCAGAGGCAGATCGACGTAGGCGCCGCCCTCGTCGCCGTGCGGCTCCAGGATGGGACGCCCTTGCTTGAACGTGGGATTGAGCAGGCGCAGGTAGCCCATGGCATCGAGGAAGTCAACCCAGGAGAATTGGTCGCGGTAATAGGCCTTCTCGTGATTGCCCTCCACGGCCAGCACCGGGATGCCAGCCTCCTGCAGCTGCTCCAGGCCCGCGATGGCGACGCGCATGGCCAACGGATCGACGGTGCGCTTGTGGAAAAGGTCGCCCGCGAGGAGCACGAAGTCGACAGGCTGGTTGCAGGCGTCGTCGACGAGGTGCAGGAAGGCCCGGCTGAAGTCGTTGAAGCGATCTTTCAGGCCGTATTGTTGGTAGCCGAGATGGACGTCAGCGATGTGTAGAAAACGCATGTGTCCTCCTCCAAATACGTCTTGGTCTAATTCCCTAGCTGAGTTCACATGTCCATCAACGTAGAATATCGGCACAAACAAGCTCATAACGACTGGGATAGGTTGACGTATAGCCGAGGACACATACTTTAGATGCAGCATCACTGATAGCGATCGCTTTAGGTGTCCATTCCAGATCATCTGAAAAGGGCACGCTCTTGAGGTATATCGGATTACAACCCTCCCACACCCCAATCCTAACCCACTCACCATAGTCCTCTTGCCAAGCCAAAGCAAATCGGTGAGTCCGACTACCAGTCTTGACAACGCCAAAAGCAGCATGCTCACCCGAAAGCACCGTCTGAGGTGTAGTATGCAAGTCCTCTTTAAGACATTTATGATAGAGGCCGGTTATCTCTCCGCCTGGAATGGCGACCTGATCTCTCCAAAACAAGTGTAGGTTATTATGCCCATCCAGCTGCGTACCCTGACTCGGCAATTTGACACGCTCAGGTCCTTGCCGGTCTTTGATACTGAAACTCCCTTCACGCCAATAGGAGAGGTAAAGATTGGGTGGCGACTCATAATCGTTGCCGTAGAACCGCACGCCGCCTTGATGATCAGGCCAGATCCACTTCGAATATGTAGGCGTTTCGATCTCTTCAGGAGCACGCCACCCTGTATCTGAGCGAACCGTATGATAAATACCACCTGTGAAGAGATAGCTATCCACCATCGTCGCATGCACGGCGTTGTTTTCATCCAGATGCACCATCCCTTGGAGACTCGAACTACTCATCTCTGAGCGGTAGACTTCCTCTTCCTGTGACCATTTTCCTGCGGAGAAACGAGCGTACAAGGTGCGATTGGGATCCTCGTAAGTCTCTTGATTTCGCCATAAGAGGTGTAATCTCCCTTGTGGATCGACCACAGGTGGATACAACACGTATGAAGTCCCCAGGCTTTCAGCAACGGCAGTGGGTGTGGTCCAAGTGTTGGCATCCAGATATGTGTGGTAGATGAACTTGGGTTCTGCGTAGGTATCCCAGAGAAGATGAGGACGTCCTTCGTGGTCCAAAGCCATGATCGGGTTATTGTGGCTTTGGAGTGTGAAGGGCAATGTGATGGGATCGCTCCACTGCCAGGTTGGATCAT
>DAOTUH010000545.1:0-15218 GCA_034437255.1 Anaerolineae bacterium | reverse complement strand
GCCATGTTTATCATGATCGCCATCCTGCTCTTCGGCGGCACGACGCTCAAGCCTTTTATCGCCGTGATGTTGGTGGGCATGGTGAGCGAGACTTTCACGTCACTCTTCGTCGCCGTTCCTCTGGTGGTGGCGTGGGAAGAGCGATCCCAACGCAGGCTGGCAACTGCCTGAATTTATCAACAAAGGAAAAAAGGCCACCTTCGTCACAAAGGTGGCCTTTCTGCGTGCACGAGAGAGCCTTCACGTATCCAGGTAGGAGGAGAGGATGTCCTTTTCGAAGGTCTCCGCTCGTAATTCGAGGATTCGGCCAAGATAGTCGTTGTAATTCGTAAAGGCTTTAGCAGAGCTCTCCGAGCGTTGCGCGATGATAGACGCTGCCATGATCTGCATAACATTGAAGGCGGGGCCAACGCTGGGCAATACCATTGGGCTTTTAGATGAGACTTTGATGGTGATATCGGCCTCACGGGCTGCCAGGCCATTGCTGTAGTCGGTCACGTTGATGGTATGGAGGCCCTTTTCGCGTGCCAGGTTGACGAGATGCCCGGTATCGACGTGGGGGAAGTAGATGGTGAAGGCCAACAGCGCTTCTCCCTCTTGCATGTGGCTGAGGGCTACGCTTGATGTGTGCGTGGTTGGGTGGACCGCGCTGGCCGGAATCTGGAAACCCTGCAGTGAGTGCACGATATATTCGGCCAAGTGATACATCACGAACTCCGCTGCGACCCAAATATGTGGGGCGTCTCGTAGAATGTGGACAGCCTCACCAATCTTGGAGGCTTCTGTCGCGAAGCACTCTCGTAACCGCTGTTCGGTGTTCTCGGCCAGGCCTTCGACGAGCGTCTCTTCCGTTTCTGCCTCGGCTGCCTTTCGGTAGCTAGCCGTCACTTTCTTGAGGACGTACTCCTCAATTTCTTGAGATAATTCCCGATAGCCGCTGTATTCAATTGCTTGCGCGAACCGCACAACGGTGGCCTGGTCGACGCCAACACGCCGTGCCAATTCAGTCGTGGTGAGAAAGGCAGCGTCCAGCGTTTGGCTGGTGATAAAATCCGCTATCTTGCGAAATCCCGGTGTCAGAGAATCGTAGTATTCGCGAATTCGTTCTTCGAACATGGGTCTTCCTTTCGTGTCTGGATTTACTGTCAATCCACGCCTTTGTCAAAAGCGTGAGAAGCGGCACAACTTATCGACTGTGCCGCTTCTCAAGTAGGTTAACTCTCTTCAACCGGATGGGTTACTCTTCGGGGAGATGGTCGCCCCAGATGTCGTGAGGAGAGGAAACCTCGTATTCTGGTGTCTCCGCGCGAACTTTGAGCAGCTTGGTCATGTTCTCTCGACGGGTCTCCAGGCTTTTGCTTGTCTGTTCCTCCAGACTGGTGGCCAATGCTTCCCACATCACCGCGAGAACCAACATCTCGGCGCCAAAGCTGGGCACGCCGGCCGGCGTCTTGATGGGTACGATGATCGCGAGATCGGCCTCGCGGGCGGGCAAAGCCACGCCAGAGCCGGTCAGGCAGAGCGCCTTGATGCCCTTTTCCTTGGCGAGTTTCACGGCATATCCCGCGTCGATGCTGGGGCCTTCGTTGACCAGGGCCATCAAGATCTCACCCTCTTGCATCTGTGAGATGACGCTGGCTGTTTCAGACATGCTGGGGTAGAATGCGCTGGATGAGATGCCCAGATCTTGCAGGTTCTTTGCCATGAAGTTAGCCAGATTATATCCTACATGCTCGGCGACGATCCAAACGTGGTCAGCATTCTTGAGCATGTCCACGGCCTCGCCTACGTTGCTGAGATCCGTGGTCACGAAATGCTCAAAGTTCTGCTGAATGTTCTGCACCAGGGATCGCAGCAAACCTTCGATTGTGGTAGCCTCTTCAGCCTCGCGATAGGTGGACGTGACCTGGTCACGTACGTAATCCTTGATCTCGTGTGAAAGCTCGCGGTAGCCCGAGTAGCCAATCTCTTGCGAGAAGCGGACAACTGTGGCTGGATCAACACCTACACGTCGGGAAAGCCGGGTGGCAGTGAGGAAAGCGACGTCTAGTGTATTGGTCATGATGAAGTCAGCCAGCTTCCTGAAGCCTGGTGTTAGCTCGTCGTAGTGCTCGCGGATTCGGTCCTTAAACATTTTGCTCTCCTTTCAGGTGATAAATAAATAGTATGTGTGTGATCGCGATTCGGTTTGGAAATTCTCGGAGCGTTTTATGTGTTTTGGGGCTACATGCTCACTGATAATTTCTTTGCCGACAACTGGTCCATACCAGTTTAACGCTTCACTTTTTGCATGTAGCAATTATAGCATAAGAAAACGAAAACGCAAGAGGTAAGTATTGAAATTAGGGTTGAATTGCTGAGGATAAACTTAATTTGGTGTATATAAGAGAGTGCATGGTTTAGGAAAGGGGGTTGCCGAGTGAGTAGAACCGTACTTTTTTTGATAAGCTTAATGCTGATGGTGGGGTGCGCGCAACAAGGTGAACAAGAAATTCAACCCACCCCGACGCCAGTGATCTTTTCCCAGTGGGCTGTGAATGCAGAAGCGAGCTCCGAATATGGACAGCCTGCTTGGAGTGCCATGCGGGCCACAGGAGTGCCGGACGTGGATGCGTGTGTGGATGATTCGCGGGCGTGGGCGTCGGCGCGCGGTAATGGCCTGGCGTGGCTGGAGCTCACGTACGAGAAACCGGTCTATCCGACGGAAGTGCGTATCTACCAGAACCTGGGACGGGGAGGGATTGCCCGTGTCTTACTGATCGACGAGAATGGAGGACAGTACTTGATCTGGGAGGGAACCGACAGCGCCGATATCTGCCCCGGCGTGCTGACCATCTCGGTGCCACGCCCCGACTATCGCGCTGTCGGCGTGCGGGTGGAGCTTGATGAATCCCGCACCGGTTTCTGGAACGAGATCGATGCCGTAGAACTGGTTGGCGTGCAGTGAATCGCGCGTTAACGCGTGTCAGGCTTCTGTAGTGGTGTCGCCCAAGAGACGCTTGCGCAGTGCTGGGGGGATATCACCGCCTTTTTGCAGAATGCGCAGCGTCTCCTCAGGCGTTGGCGGCGGGTCGCTGGGTGGTTCTGCGCCTAGGGGGCGAGCCGCGTCCAACGCAGAAGTGGGAGGCTGGGCGTCTTGCGGCGTTTTCTCGGCACTGGCCTCGGTCAGCCAGAGCAGCAACCCTGCGGCGTCGGTGGCGTGCTCCACGTGAGATGGGACCTGTGCGCGACCTGTGCTCGTGTGAAGCCATAGCGTCGGAAGATCGGGATGGTTCGAGAGAAACTGAGGCACGTTAGGCTGGCTTGTCGTGAGCACGCACCGGTTTGCTGCCGCCGCTTCGACCTCGATGAGTACGGAAGCCCACCTGGGATTGGGCGCCGTCGTGGGAGGGAGTGGGCTGGCGAGCAGCAGACGTTCTTGATCCAACATAGCGCGCGTTTTCTCATCGAGCTCCACATTTTCCAGCCCGGCGCGGACGAAAAGTAACACATCGCCTTCCGTGTGGGCCATTTCTGTCAGCACGAGGCTCGCCTGATCGCTGCCTTGTACCGCGGCCGGCAGCAACGACTCGCCTAATAGTAGACTGAGGGCTTCGCGCATCAACTCGCGCTCCTCCTCTGCGACAGGCGCGGGCGGCACGGTGACGATGGGCTGCTCCAGCAACGCGCTCGATCCTTTGACGAAGAGCAGCGCCGGGCGCAGCTTAAGCGGCAGCCGGTGAAGCCCCCGAGGATAGCGCGCTTCGTTCCAGCGAATCGCGTTGACGTCGGGCAGGGTCTCCGGCGGCTGGAGCGCGCGCCGTTCCTGGGGCTTTAGCCCAAAGCGGGAAACGTCCTGCGGACGGGCGCTCAGCACCTCCTCCAGCGTCCGTTCTTCCTTTGACCATCGGAGAAGCAGTGCCTTGGCGCGCGCCGTTGGGAGGTCGCTCTGAAAGACGAACCAGTGCCAGAGTTGTGTTTCATGAGCCATGGGCGTATCCTTCGCCGCGATGTGACAGCACCTGCTCGACCAGCGCGGCGACGGCCTCCGGCACGCGCCCCTTGCGTCCCATGCCCAGCCCGTCGAGCGAAGGTAGTTCCAGCAGCGCTTCTGCGACCTCCGGCGTGACGCTGCCGCCGTAGATCACCTGCACCCGGTCGCCAATCTCCTGGCCGAACTGCTGCGTCAGCGCGTTTCGCAGGGCGCGTGCGCCTTCGCCGACGCGCGCTGGCGGCGCGGGTTCATCCTGACCGATGGCCCACGACGGTTCGTAGACGAAGCCCATGCGCGCGATATCCTCGGCGGTGCAGCCAGCGAAGACGGTCTCGATCCGGCCCTGAATTTGCGAGACAATCTCTTCGTCGCGCCGATCCTCGCCCAGCAGCACGACGGGACGCAGGCCGGCGTCCAGGGCGCGGTGCACTTTGACGTTGAGTGTCTCCCAGTCGTCGCCGAAGTCGTGGCGCACCTCGTAGTGCCCGATAAGCACCCACGCTGCGCCTGCGTCGGCCAGCAACTCGCCGGAGAGCTGGCCCGTGTGCGCAGGCTCGGTCTCAGTCGAGATATTCTGCGCGCCGACCTGGATGGGCGTCTCCTCTGCCAGTTCGGCGAGCGTGGTCAGCGCCGTCGCGGGCGGGCAGACCACCAGAGCTAACGCGGCGGCGCGTCCTTTATCGGCTGCCTGAAAAGCGTCTACGAACGCGCGCGTCTCATTGAGCGTCATCGCCATCTTCCAATTGAGCACGATGAGCGGTCGTCGCATAATGGCACTCCTCTCGCCTGCGGTTATTCGGCTTCTTTCTCCATAATGATGGTCACCGGGCCGTCGTTGACCAGATCGACGATCATGTGCGCGCCGAAGACGCCGTTCTCCACGGGAATGCCTTCGGCTGTAACAGCGTCGGCGTAGATGTCGACCAGCGGCTCGGCGACGCCCGGCGGGGCGGCGTGGGCGAAGGACGGGCGGAAGCCGCGCTGGATGTCGCCGTAGAGCGTGAACTGCGGCACGACCAGGACGCTGCCGCGCACGTCCATCACCGAGAGATTCATCTTGCCCTCGGCGTCTGGGAAGATACGCAGATTGGCGGTCTTGTGAGCCAGCCAGCGAGCCTCGTCCTCACCGTCGCCCTCACCGACGCCCAAGAGGACGAGCAGCCCTGCCTCAATGGCGCCAACGACCTCGCCTTCCACGGTGACGGATGCCTCGGTGACACGTTGAACCACAGCGCGCATAGGAACCTCCCTGTTTTGTCATTTGTCATCTGTCATTTCTAATTTTCCCAAAGCGACCACAAACGCAATCGCCATGCCCCCATCGTGGCTCAGGCTGATCGACCATTCGGTCAGGCCCTGGGACTGAGCCAGCGCCTGGGCGCGGCCGTGCAGGACGACGTAGGGACGACCGCTGCGCTCGTTGAGCACCTCAACGTCGTGCCAGCCCACGCCGAGGGGCGAGAGCAGGCGCATGCCCACGCCCAACGTTTTGGCGACGGCCTCCTTGGCAGCGAAGCGGGCGGCCAGCTCAGCCGGTCGCCCGCGCGCGAAGGTGCGCTCTCGTTCAGTGTAGATCCGCTTCAGGAATCGCTCGCCGTAGCGCTGCACGACGCGCTCGACGCGCGCGATGTTGACCAGATCGACGCCCGTTGCCAGCATGATCGCGCTCCCGTCAGCTCTCCGTCAGATCCGGGCCGGCGACCGCCAGCGCGTAGCGGTCGGGGTCGAGCCAGCGCTGCGCAGCGGCCTGCACCTCGTCTACCGTGACCGCGTGAATGGTCTCGTGGTAGCGTTGCAGATAATCCAGCCCCAGTTCGTACCGCTCAATGTTGATGAGCGCTTGCGCCACGCCCTCGTTGGTCTCTAAGCGCAGGGGCAGGCTCCCGGTGAGGTAGGATTTGCTGTCGTTTAGCTCCTCCTCGGGCACCGGTTTCTCGCGGATCTCACGGATCTCATCGCGCATCAGGGCGATGGCTTGCTCCACGTTGACGGGATTGACGCCCGCGATGAGGCGCCACGGACCGGGACCTTTCCCGCCGTCGATGCGGCTGTACGCGTAGTAGGCTAGTCCGCTCTGCGACCGTACGCGCTCACCCAGCCGTCCCATCATGCCGAAGACGCCCAATACGGTGTTGGCGAGGTAGCAGGCCAGGAAATCCGGCGATTGCCGCCGCGGTCCGGGCCAGCCCAGCCGGATGTCGCTCTGCGTCTTCTCCGGGATGGCGAGGGTGTCCGCGCGTATCTCCTTCAGCGCGGGCACATCCGGCAGCGGATCGCGGGTGGGGCGCCGGGCGTCCCAATCCCCGAAGACCTCGGCGACGGCCTCAATGGCCTCCTCCGCTTTCATGGCGCCCACCACGACGATGACCATGCCCTCCGGCGCGAAAGTGCGCTCGTGAAAGGCGACCATCTCGTCGCGTGTGAGCGGCGTCACCGTCTCTGGGGTGCCCGCCAGACTGCGGTGATAGGGATGCACCTCTGGATAGGCCAGCTCCTGGAAGCGCAACGTCGCCATGCGCCGCGTGTCATTGGTCCGCTCCTGGAGCGCGGTAAGCAGTTCACCGCGCGCGCGCTGCACCTGTTCCTCGGGGAACGCGGGGTTGCGCAGTACGTCGCTCAAAATATCAAGCATCAGCGGTAGTTGCGCCGCCAGGCTCTTGGCGCCGAAACTGGTGAGGTGCGTGCCTGCGCTCAGTCCAAAGTTCGCGCCGACGGATTCCACCTCCTCGTACAGCGCGTCGAAGGAGTGGTTGCGCGTACCGCGCTCCATCACGCCGACGGTGAAATTCGCCAGACCCGCCTTCTCCGCCGCTTCATCCTCCGCGCCCGCCTCGATGTAGCCATCCACGACTACGGCCGGGCTGAGAAAATTTTCCCGCGCCAGCACCGTGATCCCATTGGGCAACGTGCGGCGCAGCGTGTCGTCGGGGCCGGGGAGGGCGGGAAGAAGAGTCTTCATTTCCGAATTAGGCATTTGGCCTCCAAAAGAATTTAAAATCAAAAATGACAAATGACAAAACTACTTTCGGACGTTGCGCCGGATGGCGCCCAAGATGCGGGCTATTTCCTCGATTTCTTGTTGTTGACGCTGCCAGATTGTGTGTTGGCTGACCGTGGCGCGTAGCAGGCGAATCCAGTATTGCGTCTCCCTGGCTTCCTTGGCCGAAACGGCGATTTTATGCCTGAAGTCGGCTTTTGACTCCGCGTTATCGGCTTCCGCAAGGTTCGCGCCAACGGACGTCGCCGCGCCAATGAGCTGTTTCTGGATGGCGACTGACGGCAGCGTGTTGGGCAGAGTGTTCAGTGCCCTGATCGTCGTGACGGCAAATTGAAAAGCCCGCTCGCGGATATCGTAAGGTACATCCCGATCCCAATCCGCCGGTTGCTCAAACTTTAACCACGGCTTTCCCAAATTCGCCACTTTTATCTCATTTCTTCCGGTACGCTACCCTTCCCCTGTTTTTCATTCCGCATTTGTCATTCTACATTTGCTCATTTGTCATTGAAACGTAGTGTCCTACCGTGCGATTCTGCGCTCGTAAATACGTCTGCGCGACGCGCAACACGTCGTCGGCGGTGACGGCGTCGAGCCGATCCAGGTACGTGAGGAACCACGCGTGATTCGCAAAGATCTCGCTGAAGCCGAGCCAGAAGCCCTGGTTGGTGATGCTCTCGCTAGAGTAGGCGAAGAGCGCGCGAGCCTGCCGTTTGGCTTTCGCCAGTTCCTCGTCTGAGATCTTCTCCTGCCGCATCCGGTCAATTTCGTCCAAGATCACCCCTTCGACCTCTGCAGGTGTATGATCGGGCAGCACGGTAGCGGCCAGATGATACAGACTGGGATCAATGGTGGGAATCAGCGTGGCGTCGATGTCCGCTGCCAGCTCGCGGGCGACCACAGCACGATAGAGCCGGCTCGTGTGGTTGGTGAGGCCGCCGCTCTTAACCAGTGAACCGGAACCGCCGGCCAACACCACGCTCAGAATGATCAGTGGGAACATATCGGCGTCGGCCGCAGCAGGCACGTGATAGGCGATGCCCACGTAGTCCGTGCCCGCGTTTCCTTCGACGATGACACGACGCTCACCGCGCTGAGGCGGCTCCTCAGCGCGAAGTGCTGGAAGCTTCGGCCCGGGTTCGATCTGGCCGAAAGCGCGTTCGATCACGCGCAACATTTCCCCGGCGTTGAAATCACCGGCGACGGCGATGGTAGCGTTGCGCGGAGTGTAGTAGCGGCGATAGTGGTTGTAAAGGTCGTCGCGCGTCATCGTTTCCAGATCGCACATATAGCCGATGGTCTCGTGCCCGTAGGGATGGACGCGATAGGCGGCGCTTATAATCTCCTCATCCAGCAGGAACGTGGGCGAGTTTTCCTTGCCCTGCCGCTCGCTGATGACCACGGTGCGTTCCGCTTCCACCTCCGCCGGATCGAAGAGCGCGTTGACCATGCGGTCGGCTTCGATGTCCAGCGCCAGTTCGAATTTGTGGGCAGGCAGCGTCTCGAAATAGGCCGTGAAGTCGTACCAGGTCATGGCATTAAAGAAACCGCCGGCCCGCGCCAGGCTATGATCCAGCTCACGGCGCGGCCAGCGCTCCGTGCCCTTGAAAAGCATGTGCTCGACCCAGTGGGAGATGCCCGTGATCCCCAGGTGCTCGTTGCGACTGCCGACGCGATACCAGATCCAGAACGTCACCACCGGCGCCGTGCGGCTCTCCCGCAACAGCACGGGCAGGCCGTTATCCAAATTCGTCTTCAGAAGATTCAATCTGTCCTCCAACTGTGATAATAGATCTCGGAGATCTAGTGACAAGGCAACGCTACGAAGTGTGCTCCTTCCGAACGCTGCCGATTGCCTATCGCTGGTACGTCACAGATTTTCGAGATCTGAAACAAGAGATTGACTTACCCGTTTTTGACACCCTTGCCGTCGTAGCCGCGCCCGATGCCCCGGTACTGGAAGCCCAACTCGCGCACCTCGACGGGATCATAGACGTTGCGCCCATCGACCAGGATCGGCGTGTTCATCAGCGATTTCACGCGTTGCAAATCCATGTTCTTGAACTCGTTCCATTCTGTGACCAGAATCAGCGCGTCGGCGCCATCGGCGACCTCGTAGGCGTTGCTCGCCAGATCGACCTCGGGTAGGAGTCGGCGCGCGTTCTCCATGGCCGCCGGATCGTAGGCGCGCACGCGGGCACCTTCTTGCATCAGGTGATGAACGATATCGATGGAGGGCGCGTCGCGCATATCGTCCGTCGTCGGCTTGAAGGCGAGGCCCAGCAATCCGACGGTTTTGCCGTCTAGGTCATTGTCTAGCAATTCCTTGAGCTTGCGCACCGGCGCCTCACGCTGATCGACGTTGATGTCCATCACGGCGTGGAGCAGGTGTGGGTGGCGTCCCTCGGTCTCGGCCATGTACGCCAGTGCCTTGACGTCCTTGGGGAAGCAGGAGCCGCCCCAGCCCAATCCCGCGTCCAGGAAGTGCGGGCCGATGCGCTTATCGAGGCCCATGCCGGCGGCGACCTCTTTCACGTCCGCCCCCAGCGCCTCACAGATATTGGACATCTCGTTGATAAAAGAGATCTTAGCGGCCAAGAAAGCATTGGACGCGTACTTGATCATCTCGGCCGTGCGCAAATCGGTGATCATGATGGTGCTGCGCAGCGGAAGGTGCAGTTGGGCGACTTTCTCGGCGGCCTCCGGGTCCGTGGAACCCAGCACGATGCGGTCGGGATTCATAAAGTCGCTGATGGCCGAGCCCTCGCGCAGAAACTCTGGGCAGGAGACGACGGCAAAATCTGGCGCATCGGGGTTGCGCTGGCGAATGATCTCCGCGACCCAGTCGCCGGTGCCCACGGGTACGGTGGACTTGTTGATGATGATCATGGGATGGTCCATCACGTCGGCGATGGTCTCGGCAGCCATGCGCACGTAGCGCAGATCGGCCTCTCCGTCGACGCCCGAGGGCGTGCCCACGGCGATAAAGGCGAAGTCGGCGTCTTTGAGCGCTTCCTCGTAGGAGGTCGTGAAGAATAAGCGGTCCGCGTTGACGTTGCGCTCCACGAGGTCATCGAGTCCGATCTCATAGATGGGCATAATGCCTTGTTTTAGATTTTCGATGCGCTCCTCGTTGATATCCAGGCAGGTGACGCGGTTGCCCAGATCGGCGAAACACGCGCCACTGACCAATCCCACGTAGCCGACACCAATCACAGTAATGTTTTTCATAGAAGTTACTCCTTCTCGGGTGTATGGAATGCAATCAGCTTAGAGCATGATACCACGTTTGGTGGTTTTCCCAAGGCTGGATGCCGGACGCGGGATGTTTGACACTCGATCTTCGCTTCTTATTTCAGTCCTTTACCTGCAATAAGATGCTGTTTCAAGTCTGTTGTGGTTTCAGGTATAATGCGATTTTGAGACGAGTCGTTTGCGCTTGTCCCGCGTAAGGAGCGTCTGGTTGAGCTGGAGAGAGCGTCAGCCAGTAGCCGGTAGGAGGATCAGGATTCCATAGCATAGAGAACATGGTTCAAGAGGGGGGAATAGCATGACATCATTACGCGGTTTTCTGCAAGATTATCCCGCGCCGCTGGTGGCGGCGTGGCGAGTGATGGAGTGGGCGTTGGCCCGTTTTCGACCGCTCGTGGAGCGGCTGGGGCTGGAACGGGCGTCGCGTTGGCTCCACTGGGCGGAAACGCCTTTCAAGCGTCTGACCTTCGACTGTCAGGATTGTGGGCAGTGCGTCCTGCATTACACCGGCATGACGTGCCCCATGACCTGTCCCAAGCAGCTACGCAACGGCCCGTGTGGCGGCGTGCGTCTGGATGGCACCTGCGAGGTCTACCCAGACCGTGACTGCGTCTGGGTGAAGGCGTGGGAGCGCGCTGAGCGGACGCCCTACGTCGCCGAGCGGCTGCGGATCAACCCGCCGGTCGATTGGCAGCTGGAAGGGACTTCGTCCTGGGTGACCCACGCGGTGGGCCGGGATCAGGTGGCGACGAGCGGGGAGCAAGCGCCGCGCTACGCGACCGCCGTGCTGCCAGAGGGGGAGCTATCATGGCCGCAGTGACGATGTACAATACAGAACGCAAGACGCGGCTGGCGGAGGTGCTGGACGCGGGCCATTTCGCCGTCGCCGTCGAGGTCTGCCCGCCGCGCGGCCCCAATCCGGGCGCCGTGCAGCGCCAGATCGACATCCTGGGCGGCTACGCCGACGCCTACAATGTTACCGATAACCAGTCGGCGCGGGTGCACATGTCCAGCCTAGCGGTCAGCGTGATGCTGCAGCAGGCGAGACTGGAGCCTGTCTTCCAGGTGACCTGCCGGGACCGCAACCGGCTGGCGATGCAGTCGGATCTGCTGGGCGCGGCGGGCTTCGGCATCCGCAACGTGCTCGCCATCAGCGGCGATCACGTCTCGGCCGGCGATCACCCTCAGGCGCGGGCGGTCTTCGACCTCGATTCCATCAATCTGGTCCGTATGATCCAGCGGATGCGCGACGGGCAGGTCTATGAAAACGGAAAGTCCATTCCCAAGCGCGCGCCCGACTTTTTCGTCGGCGCGGTCGCCAATCCCTTCGCCCCGCCCTACGCCATGCGCCCGCTGCGCCTGGCGAAGAAAGTCGCAGCGGGCGCGCAGTTCATCCAGACGCAGCTGATCTACGACGTGCCCCGCTTTCGCGACTTTATGGCGCGCGTCGTCGATCTGGGGCTACACGAGCGGGTGGCGATTCTGGCCGGGGTGGGTCCCATCCGGTCGCTGCGGGCGGCGCAGTACATGGCGCGGCAAGTGCCCGGTCTCATCGTGCCCGACGCTATCATCGACCGCATGGAGGGGCTTTCCAAGGAGGAACAGAAGCAGGCGGGACTAGATCTCTGCTGCACCATTGCCCAGGAGGTCCGTGAGATCGAGGGCGTGCGCGGCCTGCACATCATGGCCGTGGGCTGGCCTTCCTCGGTGCCGCAGATCGTGGAGCGGCTGGGCCTCTATCCCCGTCCGTTCTCAAGCATCCAGCTTCAAGCATCGAGCATTGAGCATCCAGTCGGAGTGAGGTCATCATGACGAATCCTTTTATCAGAGAGGTTACCAACCGGCGCTATTTGGACGCCATTGAAGACCATGTGGTGCTCTTCGACGGCGCAACAGGCACAGAGCTGGCGAAGCACGATTTGACTGCCGACGACTACGGCGGGGCGCGTACCAAGGGGCTCAACGAGATGCTGGTGCTGCACCGGCCCGAGGTGGTGGCCGACGTGCACCGTACTTACTTCGAGGCGGGCGCTGAGGTGGTGGAGACCGATACCTTCCGCGGCAACCGGCTGACGCTGGCTGAGTTCGGTGTGGTCGACCGCGTGCAGGAGATCAACCGCGAGGCGGCGGCGCTGGCCCGGACCGTGGCCGACGAGATCGAAGCGACCACAGGCACACTGCGTTTCGTCGCCGGGACTATGGGGCCGACGGGCAAACTGCCCTCGCTGGACGATCCCGCGCTCTCTGACGTGACCTTTGACGCATTGACCAATGTTTACGCCGAACAAGCGCGCGCGCTCATTGAAGGCGGCGTCGATGTATTACTGCTGGAGACGCAGCAGGATCTGCTGGAGCTCAAGGCCGCCGTCCACGGCATCTGGCGCGCCTTCGACGCGCTGGGCGTGCGGCTGCCGATCCAGGCCCAGATGACGCTGGAGGCGGGCCGGCATATACTTACCGGCCCCGACGTCGAGGCGGCGCTGGCGACGCTGGCGGCACTGCCCGTCGATATCATCGGCATGAACTGCTCCACTGGCCCCGAGGAGATGCGCGGCGCCGTCCGCCGCCTGCTGGCGCTGACCAACCGCCCGGTCTCCGTGCTGCCCAACGCCGGGATGCCGGAGAACGTCGGCGGGCGCGCGGTCTACACCATGGAACCGGAGCCTTTCGCGGTGACCTTAGCCGAGTTCGCCGAATGGGGCGTCCGCGTCGTCGGCGGCTGCTGCGGCACCGGCCCGGCCCACATCCGCCAACTCAAATCCTTACTGGTTGGGGCCAAGCTCTCTTCTACAGCTAGGGCCGGTCTCCCGACCAAGCCCCCTGCCAGCCACCCGCCCCCCTGATACACCGCCACCGCCAGCCCATAGGCCAAAATCGTCGTGTAAACCACGCTGAAGGCCGCCCATTTCCACGAGGATTCCCGGGTCATGGCGACCACGGTGACGAAGCAGGGGGCGTAGAGCATCACGAAGACGATCATGCTCACGGCCCGGCGGGCGCTCCAGTCCGGGTCGCGGCGGAGGCGGGCGCTCAGTCCTTCGGTGGTGGGCACTTCCGCCCCGCCCAACGCGTAGGCCGTTCCGAGGGTGGAAACGATGACTTCCTTTGCCGCCACGCCCCCGATCAGGGCGATGTTGATTTGCCAATCGAAGCCCGCCGGTCGGGTGACCGGCTCGATGGCGGTACCGATTCGGCCGGCGACGGAATGGCGCAACGCCTCTCGGGAACGCTCTCCCCGGATCCGGGCGAGTTCCTCGGCCAGGACCGTCCGGGCCTGTTCGTCCGCCCCGGCCATCCGTTCCTCGATTTCTTGGATTTCCGCGGAAAAGGCCGCCTCGCGCCCGTCGGGGAGGGAGGGGAAGGTCATGGCCGCCCAGAACAGCACGGAGATGGCCAGAATCACCGTTCCGGCCTTTTTGACGTACTGCCAGGCCCGCTCCCAGGTGTGAATGCACAGGCCCTTGAAGGTCGGCAGCCGGTAGGGCGGCAACTCCATCACGAAGGGGGTGGCCTCGCCCCGGATGATGGTGTTCCGCAAGACCCAGGCCACCATCAGGGCCATGGCCCAGGCGCCCAGGGTGACCCAGAAAAGGACCGCGGCGGCCGAACCGGGAAAAAAGGCGGCCCCCAGCAGCAGAAAGACCGGCACCTTGGCCCCGCAGGGCATGAAGGGCACGGTGAGCAGCGTCGCCAGCTTTTCCTTGGGGCTTCGCAGCGTGCGGGCGCCCATGACCCCCGGCACCGCGCAGCCGCCGGGAATGCCGCCGGAGACGATGAAGGGCATCACCGAGCAGCCGTGGAGCCCGAAAATCCGCAATACCCGGTCCATCATGTAGGCCATGCGGGCCATGTAGCCGCTGTCTTCCAGAAAGGCGATGCCCATGAACATGATCATGATCAGCGGCACGAAGCCCAGGACGCCGCCCACCCCGGCGATGATTCCGTCCACCACCAGAGAGCGGACCAGCCCCGGCGGCAGCAGCCCGGCGGCCAAATCGCCCAGCCAGGCGAAGACCGCCTCCAGCCAGCCCATGGGCGTTTCCCCCACGGTGAAGGTGACCAGGAACATCCCGTAGAGCACCGTGACCATGAGCGCCGGTCCGACGAATTGATGGGTGACGATCCGGTCGATGGCGTCCGAAAAGCGGATGCGCTCCCGACGGTCGTCGGCGGTGACCACGCCCTGGCGGGTCACCGAGACGATGAAGCCGTAGCGGTAGTCGGCGATGATCGACTCCGGGGTCATGTCCAGGGTGGTCAAACAGTGTTCTTCCAGCCGGCCGACCATTTCGGCGAGACGATCCCCCACGTCGCCGGTTCGGGACATCATCTCCCGGATTTCAATGTCGCCTTCCAGGAATTTCAAGGCCAGCCAACGGGCCGGATAGCGGTCGGTGAACGCGCCGGAGGCGTCGATGAGCGCGGCCATGTCCATCAGCACCGGGTCCAGATCCGGGCCGTAGGAAATGGTGAGCGGTTCCCAGCTCCGGTTCCGTTTCAGCGCGTGTTCCGCGGCGGAGCGGATCAGGTCGTTTTTGCCCTGACCCAGCCGCGCCACCGTTTCCACGATGGGCACTTTGAGAAGGGCGGACAGTCGGGCGGTGTCGATCCGCTTTCCGCTGCGGCGGACCTCGTCCATCATGTTGAGGGCCAGCACCAGCGGCACGCCCATCTCCATGAACTGGACGGCCAAATAAAGATTGCGTTCCAGGCTGTTGGCGTCCAGCACGTCCACCACCACGTGGGGCCGCTCCTGGACCAGATAGTTCCGGGCCACCAGCTCTTCCTGGGAGTAGGCGGTCAGGGAATAGGTGCCCGGCAGGTCCACGACGGTGATTCGCCGGTCCTCGAAAGAAAAGGCGCCCTCGCGCTTTTCCACGGTGACGCCCGGATAGTTGCCCACGCTTTGGCGCGCGCCGGTCAGCGCGTTGAACAGGGTGGTTTTTCCCGCGTTGGGATTTCCGGCCAGGGCGATGCAGAGCGGCTCCGGCGCCTCAG
>DAOTUH010000544.1:0-1825 GCA_034437255.1 Anaerolineae bacterium | reverse complement strand
GGCCCGCTGCCCAACGCATAAGCGTGACTCACGTTTTCCAGTCTGATCAGCGTTTTCATAGCACGACCCCAGTATACGCGGTGATCCGAGAAGCACAACGCATCACGTCGCGGCGCTGGCAACAGGGGGGGGGCTAACGACATATCACGTGCTCACATGAGGATACTCACTTGCTGCCCCGCTCATTTATGGTATTATTATCATGTATATGAGATAAAATTATATAAAGGAGGACATCAGATGGCCGTTACAACCTTCAAAGCAACCTCACGCAAACTACCCGAGGGACTTGCTGTAGCGAGCGAAGCACGAGGTTTTAGAATCGTCATAGACGAGCCGGAATCTCTCGGCGGCTCTGACGCCGGTATGACTCCTATTGAGGCCGTGTTGGCTGCGTTGGGCTCCTGTCAATGCATAGTGGGCGCGGCCTTTGCCAAAGCGCAGGGTATCGACCTGCAGGATATTTGGGTGGAGTTGGAAGGGGATTTGGACCCCGCCGGTTTCTTACAAGGTAAAAAGGGTGTGCGTAACGGCTTCCAGGAGATCCGCATGACGCTTCATATCACGTCAGACTCGCCTGCAGCGGACGTTGAAGCCTTTGCTGATTTTATCGCCAGCCGGTGCCCGGTGGAGGACAATCTGCTCAACACCACAAGAGTTGATTCCCATACTTTGGTACACTCCCCCAACTCATGAGGGCTGAACTGGTATCTGTTTAGTTTCTAGGGTGCGTTGCACCCGAACGCTCACAAGCCTAGCCGGTTACCTGCGAAGAATCTAGACCAACTACCGGGGCTCAATTGAGCCCCGGTAGTTGCATCTGTTGGGAGATTGTGCGCAGTATCTCAGTACTGTCGCGCCTTGACGAGATTCAGAATCACTAACGCGATCCCACAAAGGAAAAGCGAGAAGGGCAACAGCGGGCGCGTATAAAGCAAACCGGCTTTGAACGCTGAGAAAAAGGCGAAAACCCAGATGGCGTATCCGGTGACAGCCGTAGCGACCAACAACAGCCAACGTTCCTGCTTGCCGATCAAATAAGTCCCGTAAATGCCGCCGCCAATTCCCAAAGGAAGTACCGGCCAGCGGAAATGCCAGCTCTCCCACTGACCGCCGAAGCCACAGCCGCTGAAAATCAGAGTGAGGGTGAAGAGGGTAGCGACCGGCAAAGCCAGCCACGCAATCTGCTGCCGTTGCCGCCAATGGGTCAGTAGGGGAACGAGAAATACAAATGCCATGATCAAACAGACGATGTTCATCCAATCAGCCAAGTGTACGCCAAAACCGCCGTGATAAGCCGTAAAACCGATGAGGTGCCCAAGTAACAGAAAGGCGCCCATCAGGAGTAAAGAGAGAAGCGCGACCGGGGTTTCAATGTTGCGACGTCCGGGGAGACCCATCAATTTTTCCATAGTTTCCACCTTTGACTCCACTGAAATAACTAGCAGAAATCGGATTTTTCTACGACTTGATACTATATGTGGGTTTCTCATGACCAAAATTACTAGATGTGGGGTATGGCCACCTAAAAATCCGATTTCTTGGACTTTTTTCAGGTGAGACACCTTTGAGATACGTATTAAATTTCTATTCTTATTATGACCGCCAGTCATCCAAAAAGACAATAGGAAGTTAGTCCCGTTTTTCCAAAGTCGACGTTACCAAATGGTATTCTTATACGATGTGACAATTCAATGGCTCTTCTGGATTTCGCCGGGTACCCCCCATATCTAGTGGTGGTACAATCACCCAAAAGAGCGAAGATTAACAGATATTGCTGCGAAAAGATCGGCGGAGGCTTCTGGGTTTTGCCAAAGGCCTCGAC
>DAOTUH010000543.1:0-2182 GCA_034437255.1 Anaerolineae bacterium | reverse complement strand
GGGGCTGGTTGCATGTGTAGAAGATCTGTTGTCTTTCTTGGCGATCTTGGCGCCTTGGCGTGAGATAGTTTTTTCGCCTCACGAAGCCTAGCGTGATCTCATAACGGATCTCAATTGTGGTAAAATAAGGTCAGTGGGAAGGTGTGAACGTACCAAGGGGGAGGGAGCGATGCAAACGCTGGAGGAATTGGTCAAGCAGCTGCCGCCGGAACTGCACCAGGAAGTGCAGGATTTTGTGGAGTTTTTGCTGCAGAAGCACATCCAAGGTCCTCGGGCCAAGCCGAATTTTGAGTGGGCCGGAGCCTTGAAGGATCTGCGCCAGACGTACACGTCGGTAGAACTTCAACACAGAATTCAAGAGTGGAGGACCGATAACGAACCCGTGATTTGAATGTAGGGAGGAGAGCGATGCTAGTATCTGTGAAAGGGATATTCAAGGATGGTGTCGCGCAGCCTGTCGAGGTTGTGAAAGGGCGAGAAGGGGAACCGGTCGTCATCACCTTTGTGGAGGATCTTTCTGAGCAGCCCGTCGTCGACGAAGAAGCTGCCTGGGATGGTTTAGTACAGCTGGTGAAGGAGTGTGAGGTAGAGACTGGGATTCCAGACCTGGCTCACCAGCACGATCATTATCTGTACGGCAAAGATAAGAAAGCGTGATCTCATGGTTAAGGTCTTCGTCGATACCGCGGCCTGGATTGCTCTGATCAACGCCAATGATCAACTTCACCAACAGGCACAGACGGTCATGACCAAGCTCCGTCGCCAGAAGGCACGCCTGGTAACAACTGAATTCGTCTTGTTGGAGGTTGCGGATGCTCTATCCGACCCCGGCGTTCGTTCTCATACTGTTGAATTTATTGATGGTCTGCGCCAGGTTCCACTCCTGCAGATTCTGTCGGTCAAGCAGGACTTGCTTGTCGAGGGATGGGAGCTCTACAGTCAGCGCCCTGACAAGGACTGGGGCTTGACCGATTGCACAAGCTTTGTGGTCATGAACCGTAAGAAGATAATGCAAGCTTTTACCTCAGATCACGACTTTGAGCAGGCTGGTTTCATAAACCTGATGAACGTTTGAGTGTGTACGTATAGAGACTTCAAACGCTCGAATTCGGCAATTGGAGGCGGAGATTGTAGAGTGTGAAGCCAGGGCAGGACTACGTCGATCAGGAGCGCGCTTCGTGGGATGGATAGATGCCCCTGTCAAGGATTGTCTTTCTGACAGACCTTTGTGTACAATGGGGATGTAAGAAGATCCAGGTAAGGAGTAAGCACATGGCGGAACATTTGACCATCACTACTTCGCATCGTGGGGATATACTTAAGCCGTTGATAGAGGCCGCTTTGGAACGTGAGAAGCGGACGTTGGCTTTGGCCATCACCCGTACTCGAGAACGTCTATCTGAGTTTGAGGCCCGGTTTAATATCAGCACGGCAGAGTTTGAGCGCCGTTTGCTGACACTTGAATTGACCGAGACGCCGGAGCTTAGCGAATGGCGTATGGAAGTAGGTATGTTGCGCTTGTTGGAAGATCAACACCAGGCGTTACAAGAGGCGTCTCTTGATTGAAGGTTATGTGCAGCAGTTGTTGGATACGATTGCTGCTTGTCCACTGGTGCAGATGACCAACCTCATTTTGGACAAACGTGCGCCTCAGGTGGCTTTGATTCGGGGTGAGTTGACCTTCATCGATGGTTCACGGTTGTATTTTCGCGAGCTGGTCGAGATGCGCAACGCTATAGTCCGGCACATGTATAGCTACCACTACCAGGACAGCGAGGGGGCGCTTATTTTTCGCTATGATGACACGCCGCATCATCCTCATGTGAACACTTTCCCTTACCATAAGCACCAGCGGACAGAGGATGCAGTGCTGGCTGCCTCTCCACCAGACATGGAAAGCGTCATTCGTGAAATAGAACTGATGTGAGTTTGCGCCCATTTCGCAAGGGCTTTTCTATACGTTATCACCATTTGCTGTGTTACATTCTCCTCTCGTCCACCTTCGGGATGCACCAATACACCGCCGATTACGCCAATCGCATGGCGGCAGCGGGCCACGATGTGCATCTCATCATCACCACGACCTATCTCGCCGCCCCGCCCGGCGGTCAACCGCCGCCCTGCGAAAGGACGCTCCGTAAACGGTGCTAAAAGCCGGATGAATCCGGCGTCGCCTGGGTAA
>DAOTUH010000542.1:0-7749 GCA_034437255.1 Anaerolineae bacterium | reverse complement strand
GCTGCTGCCCTGCCACAGCCCGGAAGGTCATCAGGGTTTTGTCGTCCACCGGCTGCATCTTGCTGTAGCTGACGATTTCGATCAGATTGCGCAGCATGCCCCGTAGCGAAGAGCCGGGGATGACTGGTTCGCGGGCATCGGGATTAGTGTAGAAGAAATCGGGGCGATCCTTGGCCTCGCTTTCCGCTGCCTCTTTCGGCGTGACGCCACAGCGCACGTAGAGCGGCGAGGATGTCTCCAACGTGCAGGTCAAGTGACCGGTGTAGCGGTCCTTGTGATAGCAATTCATACTCGGCGGATCCTGGGGCGTCCAGGGTACCCCCTCTGGCAATCGCACGAAGTTGTACGGCGCCTTGGCGCTGTTATTCCGCGACGGTTTCGCTTGTTCAGGCCACTTCGTCATGAGGCCACCTCCTGTTTTTTCTCTGCATCCAGCGCTTTATAGCCTACCTTCACCAACCGGCTGAGTGCCACGTCCACCACACCGGTCTTCGAGTTGGTTGTCAGGTAGTGGCGCACCCACAGCCGCAAGGGACGGCGGGATTGCTCTTTCTGCTCCGGCTCTTTCTTTTCTGCCAGGAATTCAGCCTCCGGTACGTCCACCGGCGGCGCGTGGTGCAGGCCCTGCCGGCCCTCCTCGACCAGCGTGAAACCTTCGGCATCGTCAATGTACCGGTCGCCCCAGAGCAGCTGGGATTGATCGTAATGCTCGCCTTCGGGGTCGTCCTCGGCCAAACGCGCTTGCCAGCCTGCAGCTGTGCGCCAGAGCAGTAGCTCGGCCCGCTCGCCGAAGAGGCGCGCCTGTTGCAGCGTTCCCAGCCGTAGCTTCGGCGAGGGCGGCTCGCCAAAGACGTCGTAAGAGGTCAATAACGTCCCCTCATCGGTCATGCGCCCCCAGATCACGCCGTCGTCGGCGTGGGTCAGCAGCGTCGTCAGGCCATGCTTTCGTGCTTGCTTCAGCAACCAGGCAGCCACGTCAGCCAAGTCGTCGGTCGCCACTGGTGTGACCTGATAGCCGCCAGGTTCAATCTTACGTAGCGGTTTCATCCTCTACCTCCTTCGTCAAGCGGGTCTGTAACGCGCCCACACATTGTTCCAGGGTGTCTGGGTCTCCTTTTTCGATCTCCAATCCGTCTGAGGTGGCCCGCAGCGTCCAGGCGCCGTCGCGGTCGTTGCTCTCCCAACGTAACTGAGCCTCGACGCCTTGCAGGCGGCCCCGGCCCACGCTGCGCTCGCCACCTACGGGCAGGTCGCCCGTCCACAGGTCCTTGAGCAGCAGCAGGAGCAGGCCCACCTCGTGATCTTTGGGATTCCGCAGAGTGAGTTTGACCTGCACCCGTGAGTCCGGCCCGCCAAAGACGGGCTCCTCGCTGAAGAGCGCGGTGGGATAGGCGCCGCCCGTGAAACGGTCGATCTTGACCCGCGTCTGCACCAGCGGTCGAACGTTCTCCACCACCGTCTCGTGTACCGCGACCCGACTGGCGGTGAGCACATCCTCTTTGCTGCTGCCAAACAGCTCGTCGACCAGCTCGGGGCCACGCGCTTCGTCGGGTGCCAGCGTGTTGGCGATGCGCAGCGCGCGGTGGCGCAATACGCCCGCCAGGCTGGTGCCCGGCAACACAGGGACAGGCGCTTCCTTACCGGGGCGGGGGGAGCGTAGATGCCCCCCGGCGTCGGCCCCGCTCTCGGCCTCGGCGCGGATGAGGAGCGAGCCATCTAAGGAGAAGGTGGCGTCGAGTTCAAAGCGGTAGCGCGCGTCCGTCTCCGGCAAGGTCACGTCCAGCGCCGTGGCGATGGGGGCGGTTTCCGATGGCGTTCCGTCCTCCCGCAGCCAGGCCACGATATCCGCTGGCGTGGTCAGATCATAGGTCGTCACCCGCCAGCCGTCCACACGGCAGCGGCCAAAGCCGCGCCGCTTGCGAGCGCCCAACGGGATCTCGCTTTCCTCAAAACCGTGCAGAGCCTGGGCCAGCGCCCGTTTGAGCGCCGCTTCATCCTGATCCTGGGGGACCAGCAGCTCGAAGCGCAGCAGAAAGGTCGTCCCCGCCTGCAGCAGTTCCACGTCAAATTTGGCGCCTTCCTTCGCCGTGCCCGTGGCAGCCTTGATGCGCACGCCGTCGCGAATTTCTACAGTGACGGGGTCTTCGCTCCGGGCGTCGTCCATGATGAGCAGGCTCTGATTGCCCGCATCCGCCCCACGGCTCTCGCCGAAAAGCGCAAGTACAGGAGATTCCTTGGGGGACTGCTTGCCGTAGCCGTGTCGCACCTCGCGTAGGTAGCTGCGCAGCGCTCCGGCGATGGTGGTGCCGGTGAGCAGCGCCCGGCTCGGATCTACCGGATCGCGCAGCAGGTTCATGTCCGTCGGCCCGACGGTCTCGCCGTTGCCCAAGCTCGTGGGTGTTTCCAACGTCAATTGCCCTTCGATCACAATGCGTTTGACGATCTCCCGAGATTTATCCCAATGAGACGGTCTCTTATCCATTAATTCTCTCCTTTCGCTGCTCTGCCAGTTTACGGCTCAGCACACCGTCAATCAAGCGCAGCGCGTACTCATGGGCCAACGTTTCATCCCAGACGGCCCGCACGCCGCCGACCGCCGGGAGTTTGTCTTGAGTAAAAGAGGTGCGACAAAGGCGCTTCCAGAAGGCTGAGGCGTCCTCTTGCAGCACCGTCTGGATCCATTGATCCAGGGTATCCTGACCCACGCGGGTCTTCTCAAACTGCTCCTGCCCGACCGATTTCATCTCATCCAGATAGGTCAAGACAGGGGCGACTTCTCCGGTCGCCAGGGCCGTGCGCAGACGGGTCCGCACCGCCGAGAGCTGCGTGTTGCGAATCTCGCCTTGGATATCCAATTTCAGCACGCGCTCGCGCAATTTCTGATCCAACTGTCGACGCAGCATCCGCGTGGCCATGGTTTGGGCCAGGCTCATGCTCTCACCGGTCAGCCCGGTCGGTCTCTTGGGTGGCTTGCTTGGCGCTTGTGCTTGGGACACCGACAGCGTGGCGTGCTGTGCGTGCCAGTTCACGGCCACCCGCCCAAAGCCCTCGGCCCGGCGCTCGCCGATGCCGTCTTCGACTAGCGTCTGGAGACGCTCGGCGGGAATGTCGGCCTCGCCTACCTCAAAAGTGAAGACGCTTCCGGCCCGCGCCACTGGTGTCTGCAGCAGCGGCAGACCCCACTTGCGGTTGAAGCCGCCGCCGACGTTGGTTTTGACAAAAGTACGGCTCCGGTCCAGGGTCAGCGTCACGCCCAGATACTTGGCCAGGATTTCCGGCGTGAGGAAGGCGGTGTACTGTCCATTTATGTCGCGCAAAATGGCGTCGCTGAGCAAGGTGATGGTCAGATGACCGGACGAAGTGCTCAGATCATGCGTTGTCCTCTGCCAGTTGTTTTCTCGCTTAATCTCCGTAATGATGGTCAGGCCGTAGCCTGCGCTCTGGGAGCCGCCCAGCAGCAAGGTTTCGTCCTCTTCGAGCAATGCCTGGAGTGTGTCGGCGGTGTCAGCGTCCGGGCAGAGGATCACGCCGACCAGCGTTTGTCCCGGCGCCAGCGCCTCGTAGCGGAAGACGGCGCCCTGTTCCAAGGTCGCCCTTCCCGCCTTGGGTTCTCGCATCGTGTGGATGTTGACTTGTTTGTCGGGTTCGACGGTGGTCACCTGCTTGTCCGTCAGATTACAGAAAGATCCTTTTACCGGTTTGGGCTGCCACTGATCATAGATCCCCCACGGCGCCGGGTCCACACTGAGATCAAAAACGGTGTAGGCGTCTCCGGCGTCGCGCTTACGTTTTTTCCAAGCCACGGGGGTAGGTAGCGTGCGGTGGCCCTGACTGTCCACCGGATAGGCGTTGAGGTAGCGGGTCTGGGCGTCGAAAAAGAGTTTGCGTGCTTCCGCGTCGGCGGCTAGATCATCCCTCTTATAGTCGGTCAGATAACGTCCGACCAGCGCGCCGCGCAGGGCGCTGCCCGGCACGTAGGGCAACGAGACGGCGCTGTTGGGGTCGCCCTTGATAGCCGTCAGCAGCAGCGGTTCTTTGAGTTCAAGGGTAAAGATCAGGGCGATCATGCGCGCACCTCCTCGGCAAATATATCCAGGTATTTGTCTGAAACAGGGTCTCCTTTTGTGCCATACAGGCGCATCTCTACGCACCCGCGCCCACGATTGCGCGCGGTGCCCAGGCGACGGACGGCGTGAACGCAGGCGGAAAGCAGCGCCAGAGCGTCATTCGAGGGTTTTTCTGAGAAGCGCAGGGTTGCTTCGAAGACGGTTCCCCGCAAAATGACGCGCATGGCCCGCAGCGTGCCGTCGGCGGGCTTGCCGGTGAGATCCACGGCGGTCTGATAGCGCACGTCGGTCAGCGCATCCAAGACATCCGCCGGTTGGTATTTTTCTCGTCGTAGATCGGTCACAATGGCCTGCTGCAGATCGGCGGGCAGCCGAGCGTGGCCCACGTGCAACGCGGCCCCGTCGTCCAACGTGCTGCCGGGCCGCCCGAAGAGCGCGGCGGCAGCCTTCTCCCAGCGGGTCAGAGCAACGCCCGCCTGGCCCAGCGCAAAGCGCAAATTGGCCCACTCCTCGACGAGCAGACCCTTAAGGCTACGCCCGCGCAGGAAGGGCATGCCGTGGTCGTCGTGTTCGACCTCAACGTCTACCGAGCCGGCGACGCCGTCGCCCCGTCCGGGGGTCGTGTCGCTCAGCAGCGTGATTTTAAGTTTGTACGTTTTCATGAATCACCTTCCTTGCACGTCAAGGGGACGTAGAACTCAAGTGCCTCAGTAGCGTCGAAGTAACCGCACTTTCCCCCGACCCAACCGGTCTTCTGCCAGGCGGCGTTGCCTGGATCCAACAGGGGCAAATCCTCATCCAGAGCCTCCTGGATATGCGGGTCGCCTCCGGTCCCTCCCGCAAGACCTTGCGCAGGGCGATGACCTTGTTGCGATGGTCTTTCCATGATTCTTTCTCTTGGAAAGTCTTAACTACGCTCGTAAAGGCGGGCCAACCCCGCACCTCCGTGCCGCGCAGCGACAGCGGACGCAAGGTGAGGCTGCCGGCTGGTACGGTGTACTCACGCTCACGAATGTCCTGCAATTTTCCCAGCAACCCACCGGCAGCGAAATGCCAGTCCAGGGCGGAGATTTTACCCTCCGCTTCCCCGCGGGCGTGCTGCTTAGCGCTCTTGGTCAGTGCTTCTGCCAGGCCATAGGCGCGGGCGAAGGGATAGTGGGTCTTGACCACGGCGATCCCGGCGCAGGCGTAGAGGTCCATGTCCCGCGCTCGGCTTTCCGATTCAAAGAGTTCCAGGTAACGCGCGGCCAAGGTTAACCCCAGGCGCCCGTCGCAGACGAAGGTCACGTCGTCACCGCCGAAGACCAGCGGACGGAAGGGCAAGTAGGTGCGTCCCTCTTTATCCTGGAGTGCAAAGACTTTGCAAATCGTATCCACTTTTTTCTCATCATCATATACCACTGCCCCCGCCAGCTCCCGGATCAGCTGCTGCAACGCCGCCGTCGCCGCAGCTTCCACCTTGATGGATGCTTTCCGCATCCGGCGGATGTAGTCCCGCGAATCGGTGGCTTGTTGGCTGATCCGTTGGAAGTAGCGACCCATCTCGTTGCCGTCGGCATGGACCACGGCGATATAGCTCATCTCGCCCTCACTGCGTCCGAAGTGGTCGAAGTCCAGGGGGAATTCCCAGCCAGCCCTGCGCACATCCTCCGGCAGGAAATTATGCAAGCGCTTGTTAGCTGCCTTTACCGTTTCCAACTTGCCGGCGACGGCATCTGAAATAGGAAATGTCTCTTCCTGATCCGGTTTGCCGTGTTCAGCGTTGGTCGTTGTCGCCACCAGACCGGTGGAGCGGCCCTCGGCGGTCACGCCCAGGCCTAGCTGCGGTTGCCCGTGAGCATAGGCGGCCTTCTGTTGGGCCAGTTGCCGCAGGGCTTCATCCACCCGCGTGCTCAGATCACCCACTTCCCAGATCACCGGCACGTGGGCAGCCACCAGGGACAGCCTCGGCGCTTCCTTGATCAACTTGCGACTTAAGGTACTTACCAGGGCTTTAGCGTCCTCCTCCCTGCGAAAGAGCAGTATCGTGTTCCCACCGCCGATGTAGACCACTTCGGCATCCAGCTCGCCGTCCTCAATGCGCAGCTCTGCTTTCAGCCGCTGCGCGGGATCAGCAGCGTTAGGCTGACCAACGTTGGACGCCCAGCGCTTCTCGATGATCTCCAAGGGCCAGGTCTCCGTGGCGCGGCGCACCAGCTCCGACGCGCCGACGTTCTCCCGCAGCCGGTTACTGCCGAAGATGTACGATTGGATCCCGGGGGTATCCAACACCGTCAATGTGTACTCAGGCATCAAGCACCTCCTCTCATTGTGCAGTCCTCAACCATTCATACAAATACGCGTCCAGATCGGGCCACGTCCGTGGCCCAAATACCTTGATTTTATCCTGCGCCCGCCACTTCTGTATCACTTCGCGCTCGAAGCACTGGGCATCTTCATAAGCACAGACCAACCCAACCCGCGCTTCGTCGCCGCCCAGCTGCCGCGCGCGGATGTAGGCCTCGAAAAGTTTCTGCTTGGCAGTATCCTTGTCTTTACTGGTTGTGCATGAGATGCCAAAGAACTGGTAACCGCGCAGGACGGCTACATCGAATTCAAAATTGAAATCCGCACCCGCGTTGCGACTTTGGTCCGTCGCCAGACTCATGCCACAATCATGCACACGCACATCGGAGGCGATGCTGAGTAACTGAGCAAGGACGTAATGTTCTAACCAATCGCCTCTGAACCAGCTCATCTTTGCATCTAGCGAGCTTACGATAGTGGAGGGAATTGCCTGTCCGGGAGACAGCGCCAGATCCTGGCGCAAAGCCTCTTTCACTTCGGCCAACTGAGGATCTTGAGGTAACTCTACGGCATGAGGTGTAGGAGAATTCGCTTGCTTCATGAGCGTCTTTCCCCACCAACGCTTCCAGGCATGCCAAGCCCTGCTATTCCGACAACGAGCCAGCGTCTTCGCCGTCTCCACGCCCCACAAATCTGTCTCATCCTGTGGGGAGTTGGCACGCAAGCGGGCGCCGTGCAACTCGGCCAAATCCTTCAGCATCGGCTGGATCTCAAACAGGACCCTTTCGTAGCGATCCGGGTCGATGCGCAGCACGAAGCCGGCAGCGTCCAGGTAGCTGCAGACAGCCCCCGGAAACACGCGCTTGACCGCACGGTACGTGTGAACGGCCATGGCCTTGGTCCCACCAGTGTAATGCAACCCTACCGTGCCGTTGACCTTGCGTAACTGCTCGCTGGTTTGGGCGACTATATCCTCCGCATCGGTGGGATTCACGCGCGTCAGGTAGACCGTGCCGCCCAGGTGCCTGCACAAGCGCTTGGCAATCTTGTGGGTTTCATCGGAGTAGAGCAAGTGGAGGGTGCCCTCCTTTTTAAGCAACAATTTCGCCGCCACATAGTTGGGTAAGGGGTTTTCCCCCACCAATAGGAAAAGGTGCTCGGTCTTGTAAGGTGCTAACTCTGTCATCGTATTCCTCCATAGGCTACGTGCACTCCCGCGTGCCCGGCAGGGCAGGATGACCCGAGGGTGAGCCACCCTGCCTCACCATCAGAAAGGAGCCTCTTCAGTATACCAACACCGCCAACCGCTGTCATCAGAGATAGTTCTGATTTTCTTCACAGGTCTCTCTGATGTGCAAGAAGCCAACTTCCTCTATAATGGAGATGAATCGCTCAC
>DAOTUH010000541.1:0-3970 GCA_034437255.1 Anaerolineae bacterium | reverse complement strand
CCCATGTTAACGGGGATGCAGCCCAACGTAGTCAAAGCCTACGTGAAACTCGTCGCTGAGTATCACCCCGAACTGGTGGCGGACGGTGAGGATTGAAACCTTGGTGCCATTTGGCACTACTGTGATTTTTCTACGACTTGATACTATATGTGGGTTTCTCATGACCAAAATTACTAGATGTGGGGTATGGCCACCTAAAAACCCGATTTCTTGGACCTTTTTTCAGGTGAGTCAACGTTGCCCCTGGAGCCCTTCGTGTTATAATAACGACGCGCGGAGGGGTGCCAGAGTGGACGATCGGGGCGGTCTCGAAAACCGTTGTAGCCGCGAGGCTACCGAGGGTTCGAATCCCTCCCCCTCCGCCAGCCGCCTGCCTTCAATTTTCTGTGGTTGGTTTCCCACAGCACCTTCGTTGCTTACCAGGGGCCGCTCTATCTCCTCAAAGACTCAAACTTTGTCTACACCTGGTAACCATGTAAAATACACACAAGCCATTCTAGCGGCGCCTAGGGCTTGTTAAAGAATAACTTCCCGACTCCTGAATCAGCTCTACAAGTGTCATCAAGAGAATTCGCGTTTGAAGCCCTAGGCACAAGCCTAAAACGCCAGTTTCCTTGCATCCTCGTCACACTGGTTGACGGCGACGGGAATGTATACTTTTACGAGCCCTTACCACCTTTCCTACGTATGTGCCTGGGGGCTTCTTTTGATTGAGGAGATCTTATGCCTTTGACCATCGGACAGATGCTACAGAACCGCTATCGCATCGTGACGTTGCGGGGACAGGGCGGGATGGGCGCCGTCTACCGCGCCTGGGATACCCGCCTCGACGTGCCCGTGGCCCTGAAGGAATTGGTGCCCCAACCGGGCCTGAAAGCTGCCGCGTTGGCCAAGCTACGCACCCAGTTTATCCAGGAGGCCAAGGTGCTGGCCCGCCTGCGCCACCCCCATCTGGTGAACGTTACCGACTATTTTGAGGAAGAGAGCAAAGCCTACCTGGTGATGGAATTCATGGAAGGGGAAAGCCTGGCCGATCGCGTCGAGCGCGAGGGCGCGCTGGACGAGGCGCAGGTGCTGACCTGGGCCGAGCAATTGCTGGCAGCCTTGGCTTACTGCCACAAGCAGGGCATTCTCCACCGCGACCTCAAGCCGCAGAACGTGGTCATCACGCCGGAAGGTGAGGCGGTACTGGTGGACTTTGGGCTGGTGAAGCTCTGGGATCCCAACGATCCGCGCACGCGGACGGCGATTCGCGGCGCAGGGACGCCGGAGTACGCGCCGCCGGAGCAGTACGATACCATAGCGGGCCACACCGACGCGCGGAGCGACCTCTATAGCCTGGGTGCCACGCTCTATCACGCCCTGACGGGCCAGGTGCCGCCGACGATGACCCAGCGCATGGTCCGATCCGCAGATCTTCCAATCGCCCCGTGCTCTAAACAGACGCATCGGGGCACGGCTGGACGGGGTGGTGCAGCGGGCGATGGCGCTGACCTACGACGACCGCTGGCCCAGCGCGGAGGCGATGGCCGCGGCGTTGAGGAGAGATGAAACCCCGGCGGCACGACCCAGACTTGGACAGCCTTCCTGGTGGCAGCGAGGGTTCCAAAGAACCGTCACAACACGGGCACTGAACTGGATCGTGCAGCTGCTGACTGCGCTGATCTCCGCGGATTATTGGTCCCGTGCAGAGATGCTGGCAGCGAGTGTGTTGCTCCTATTACTGGTGGGGGTGAGCGCTTCGGGATGCGGTGGGTCTGCAACGACGCTCCCCGCGCCCACAGCCTCCGTCACATCTACGGAAGCATCCCCCTACTGCTGCGCTATCTTTGACGCTGGAGTCGACTGCAACGGTCACCCCCCGGCCGACATCGACAGCTATATCTACTGCGCCAGGGGAACCCATGGCCGTTGCAACGCGTGAGATCGACGGAATGACGATGGTCTACGTGCCCGCAGGCGAGTTCGAGATGGGGAGCATAGAGGGGGATGACGATGAGGAGCCCGTGCATAGGGTTGCTCTGGACGCATTCTGGCTCGATAGAACCGAGGTGACCAACGCCCAGTTCGTGATGTTTTTGAACGATCAGGGGAATCAACGCGAGGATGACGCCACTTGGTTGAACCTGGTTGATGACGATTGCTTGATTGAGCATAGTGGAGGCGGGTTCCGGCCCAGAAATGGCTACGCTGAACATCCTGTGATCGAGATTTTCTGGTATGGGGCGGCAGCCTATTGCGAGTGGGCTGGCGGGCGCTTGCCTACAGAGGCGGAATGGGAGTACGCGGCACGGGGGCCACAAGAGCGTGTTTATCCATGGGGTGACGTATTTAATGGCAAGCTATTGAACTTCTGCGATCTCAGTTGTCCGGCCAATTGGGCGGAAGAAAGTGTAGATGACGGTTTTGAATTGATCGCACCCCTAGGGAGTTATCCTGAGGGCGCTAGTTGGGTGGGCGCGGTGGACCTGGCGGGTAATGTGTGGGAGTGGACGGCGGATCGCGACAGGGACGATCCGGCCAGCACAACCGATTACTACGGCTTCCGATGTGCCACGTCGTCGCCTGTGGACTGATATTCCTTCACTATATGTGACCGGTCTCCTGCAGCAGTTTTGTCACTTGCCAGGGACCGAGCCACCAGGGGAATTATGGAAACACTCCGGTATCTGTTTAGTCTTCTGAGGTGCAACGCACTTTCGCCGAAGTTGACAAGCGAGGACATGCTAAATCATACCTGGAGGACTTCGTAGCACAGTTTTTGGGTTCGCAAGTGTGTTGCAGCTGGGCTACTCATAAGACTAGATGAATTCACACTCCGTGTTCACGAAGATTGTGCATTGTACTGCTTGACGTTCTCTGTCGTTCAATCCTGCGGAAATACACAGGGCGCTAATTGACGGAGTATTGCGAGCGAAATGTGCTGACGGTGTTCCGACAGGCACTGCATGGAAGGACGTGCAGTTGACGGCCATTGCGTGGTGAGGAACAGGTACGGGCACGGTGGGGACACCTGCGGGCACGGTGGGGACACCGGCCCGAGCTAGATTCTCCTGTGCGGGCACGGTGGGGACACCGGCGGGCGCGGTGGGGACACCGGCCCGAGCTAGAGATTCTCCTGTGTGGGCGCGGTGGGGACACCGGCCCGATCTTGATGAGGAGGTATCGTATGAAACTTGATCTAACCACGCCAGCGTTGCTCTTCCCGGCGCTTTCCCTGTTGCTGCTGGCCTACACCAACCGGTTTCTCACGCTGGCGGGGCTGCTCCGCGAGCTCTACGATCGCTACCACGCGCACCCCTCCTCCAAAATTCTGGGCCAGCTGGATAACCTCCAGCGTCGCATGATCCTCATCCGCAATATGCAGGCGCTGGGGATTCTAAGCCTGCTTTTCTGCGTTGGCTCCATGTTCCTGCTCTTCGCCGGGCTGGTCATCGCGGGCGAGGTGGTCTTCGGCGTGGCACTCGTGTTGATGATGCTCTCGCTGGCCCTCTCTTTCCGGGAGATCCAGATTTCTATCGACGCGCTTAATCTCCAGGTCAGCGATCTTCGGGATCTCGTCCACAAAGAGGATTGATGGTGAAAGCATCCCAGCGTATGTGCTTGGGCAAGCACGGTGCTACCGGCAGATTATTGCTCTGAGCTTGCTGGCGTCACGACGGCGTAGACTGCAAGGCAATCTGCAGTGTGACGCTGTCTAGTGGTGAGGAACAGGTGCGGGCGCGGTGGGGACACCGGCGGGCACGGTGGGGACACCGGCCCGATCTAGAGCGGTGGGGACACTGGCCTAAGCTAGGAAAACAGGGGAGATCGGCCCGAGCTAGAATTTACAACCCGCAATTCTTAACAGTCCCTTTGAGGCGGCTGGGATGGACCAACCTGAACTTAACGCTATTCCTTGGGGCCGATCTGGGCGCCCAACGGTCCCAGGATGCGGAGGATGAAGAAGGCGGCCACGGTGCCCACGCTG
>DAOTUH010000540.1:0-2322 GCA_034437255.1 Anaerolineae bacterium | reverse complement strand
TTGCCAATGACTCTCGAATTCTCGATCACCAAGGCCAAACGGTTATCGTCCAGGATGGCGGCAAATCGCTGAGGACGTTCTTTGAAGCGGTAAAGGTAAATATCCATCTCAATCTCCTTGCATTGATAGAGCAAAGAGACACGCTGATACAGTTATCTCCCCGTAGGGAGCAGCGTGTCTCCCTGCGGGGAGAATAGATTATCTTATGCGGTGTCCTCCCTGACGTTCTGGACCATTGGCATGACCACGTAGATGTAGTCGCGCCAGGCGTCTGCCTCGTCGGCAGCATAGAAAACGCCGGGGCGTCCTGCTCCGCCCAAAGCCAAAACCACCTGATCAGCTTTGAGCGCCTTCAACATCTCGATGACGTAACGTGGGTTGAAAGCGATCTTTGTAACCTCGGTGTTGGTGACCTTGGCGCTTAAGAAGGTTTGTCCTTCGTTCAACAATCCGCTGTGGGCCGCAGCCGTCACAGTCAGGGTCTCCGAAGCCAGGTGGAAATAGATCATGTCGTTGGAGAAGATCCGGGCTCGTTCACAAGCCTTCAGCAAGGACCGGCGATCTACCGTCACTCGCGTGGTGTAGGTGTTCATGTCGGGGATGATGCGATGGTAATCGGGAAACTCTGTACTGTAAAGCAGCACGGTGGTCAGCAGTGCATTGCCACACAAGAACTGTGCGGACGTGTTCCGGCGATTGGCCTTGAACAGCACTGGGGCTGTATCCGGCATCACCTTCAGCAACCGCAGCAGCTCCTGCACAGATCGACCGGGGATGGTTACGGAGAAAGGCTCGGTTACCGTCTCTAACTCCAGGGGCATCACCTGGCGCGCCAGGCGAAAGCCATCGGCGCTGGCCAGGGTCAGTGAGTTCTCAGCGAACTCTGCATTGACCCCTTGAAGTATCTGGTGTGCTACCTCGCGGCTGGCGGTGGCGAAGGCCACCTTTTTCAAAGCACGGTACAAGTTACCGGCCTTGAGGCGCAAACCGCTCTCAGGTCGCTCTTCCAGATCCGGGAAAGCCTCTTCCTCTAAGCCCAGGAAGGTCGCGTTGATCGCGTCCCCACAGGATAGGTGGGTGCGATAACGCTTGATCTCCGGGTCATCTTCGGCCTCGGTTTCTTCAGTCTCTTCTTCCATGAGGACAGTAACCTGTTCCTCAGCGGGAAGCGTCGCGACTATATCGGTGAAGGCTTTAGCGTCCAGGGCTTGTCCCAAGGACGCCCCCTGAATATCCATATCAACCCACCGAATCACAGAGAAAATCTGATTGAGGCCCACAAAGGCAATACCGGGACCCTGGTTGCTCGTCAGGAGCAAGCGGTTCCCTTGGGTCTGCCAAACATGACCTGCAACCGTTTGGCTCATGCCCTGCAGGGCCTGAGACAGTTCACTTACGGTCATAGAAAACCGCATGGTCTCACGTTTCGTGCTCATCGTTTCATCTCCTTGCTCTGAATAGGTGCAAAGAGACACGCTGATACAGCTCTCTCCCCGGAGGGAGCAGCGTGTCTCCCTGCGGGGTGAGTACTAAATTTGCAACAATGTTGGTTGCAGGACTACTTTATTCAGCCGCTTCGCGGCTCTGGAAGGGGCATACGCGGCAGTAGTGCCGTCGCAGAAGTCAGCCCCAACCAGTTGAAAATACCGAAAGCGTGTTTGACTGTTGACACGCCCGATGTGAACGGGCACCTCGAGGGGTTTCGCCCAGCGGATGCAATCAATGGTGTGCTGACCAAGCTTCCACTCGGTCGAACCGCCAATGAACAATACATCGAAGGCTAACGTTGCTCGGCGCCACTGCTCCCAGGCCAGGTAATACGTCAGGTCGTCGGTTGCGTTCAGATGGTCAGCGCACCAAGCGGTGAACTCACTAAATCGCGGCCAATCCAGCAGCTCCTGACCGTCCTGGGCCACGAAGGCGACCGGAAAACCCATATCTCGGATCACCGGCGACCACTGCCAGAAGCGGTCAATGGTTGCGTGTGCATCGGCAACGACATCTGGTACTACGACGAATAGACAGTTTTCGCGGTAGGGTCGCAGACGTTCGAGGAACGGAAAGAAGCGCTCGGGCTTAAAGCCGCGAGTAAATGCTTCGTTGTCCACTGCGAACGAACGACCGGCGCGAATACCTTGCGCAATGGTTTTGTCACTGGGGCGGGTCATGATTCCATACTGGGGCGGGAGATGTGAGACATCGCCCGCCTGCGGCCAGAGGTAGCGCATACGGTACCCTCCTCGGCTAATCCGAGATTGGGCACGCGTGAGCGTCCCTCTCCGCGTCACCGATGGCACTGAGGCAGCCCGTCTCCGGGTCCTC
>DAOTUH010000539.1:0-2933 GCA_034437255.1 Anaerolineae bacterium | reverse complement strand
CGGCTTTTGCTGTTTCCCTCTACGATCCCCAACGCATATACAAGATGGTCGATGAGTACCAGACCCTGAGCATCGCTTTGCTCTTCTTCGCCCTGGCGATAGCCGGTGTGTTGTACTTCACGTTTCGGGAAACCTCGCGACTTCTTGTGGTTTATGCGTTGATCCTTTTGGGTATATTGACCTTCACTTGGCGTTCGGGGGTTCGGGTGGTTTTTCGTTTGCGCAACGGCGACCATCCTAATCCTCAGCGCGTGTTGGTCGTGGGCGCAGGGGAGGTCGGGCAGAGAGTTGCAGCTATGATTCGCTCCTATGCCTGGACCGGTCTCCAGCTGGTTGGATACCTGGACGATGATCCCCGTAAGCGGAATAATGGACTGCCCGTATGGGGCGCATTGGAGGATATTAGGACTGTGGTAAAACAGCATCAGGTTGATGATGTAGTCCTGACGCTGCCGCCCCAGGCTCATGCTAAGATTAACGAGATCGTCGCCACGCTGCATGACCTGCCGGTCAATGTACGGGTGGTGCCGGACTACTTTAGCCTGGCTCTTTACAGGGCCACGGTGGGTGATTTCGGCGGCATCCCTATGATCAATCTACGCGATCCGGCGCTCAACGACACACAGCGTTTGATCAAGCGACTTTTTGATCTGGTTGTAGGTGGACTCCTGACCCTGCTGGCGTTGCCCTTGATGGGTCTTATAGCGGTAGCGATTAAATTAGATTCGCGGGGGCCTGTACTGTTCGTGCAAGAACGGGTGGGAAGCAACGGGCGGATCTTCGAGATGTATAAATTCCGTTCCATGGTGCAGAACGCAGAGAATCTTCAAGCGGGTGTCAATCGAGTGGACGAAGAAGGTCATCTCATTCACAAACAGGAGGATGACCCCCGGGTGACGCGGATGGGGCGGTTTCTCCGTCGCTGGAGTTTGGATGAGCTGCCGCAGCTCTTCAACGTTTTGAGCGGCGATCTTAGCCTGGTTGGGCCTCGTCCCGAGCTGCCATGGTTGGTTGAGCGGTATGAACCCTGGCAGCATAAGCGCTTCGCCGTGCCCCAAGGCTTGACGGGCTGGTGGCAGATCAACGGGCGCTCGGATAAGGTGATGCACCTGCACACGGATGAGGATCTTTATTACATCCAGAATTACTCACTCTGGTTGGATATTTACATTTTGCTCAAGACGCCGTGGGTGATCCTGCGCGGGAAGGGGGCATATTGAGAGGAGGGCTTCTGGGAAGTCCGAAACATCCCGGAAAGCCGGGTGCGACAAAGTGGAGTCTTGATGAAAAAACGGCTATTTGATTTGCGAAGGATAGATTGGGTTGAGAGCGCCCTGCTGCTTATTGCTGCGCCTTTCTTGATCTTCCCTGGCGTCATACCGGTGGGGGCACTTATTGCGCTGCTGCTTGTGGTCGTCGCCTTGGTCGTGCGGTGGATCGTGGAAAGATGCCCTTGGCGCGTTGCGCCCTTCAACGGCGCGCTCTTGCTCTGGAGCGTGATGATAGTGGTCGGCATACTGGTCACGGCGTTTCCCGACGTGACGCTGCCTAAAGCGACCGGCCTGCTTCTGGGATTGGCGACCTATCGGTATCTGGTGAGCATGGTTCGCGGGCCGCGCCAATTACGGCTTGCAGTGTGGGGGGTGGCTGTCGTAGGTGTGATCATTACCCTGGCGGGCGCAGTCAGCGTTAAGTGGCCGGATAAAGTGCCGCTGATCACCCAACGGGTTACGATTTCCATACCTCGTTTGTTGGAATTGCCCGGCGGCGCAGAACCGGGTATCAGCGCTAACCAGTTCGGCGGAACCCTGGTGAACTTCGGCGCGTTGCTGCTCTCGGCAATTCTGGGAGCGCTGCAACACAGTGATAGAAATTGGCTCCTTATGCTCTGGATCCTCCTGGGGATCGGCGTTCTGTTGTTGATCGTACTGACCCAATCGCGGGGCGCGTGGTTGGGTACGGTGTTCGGCGCGCTGGTAGTCATGATGCTGTGGGGCGCATTCTCTCCTGTCAAGGTCTTGCGGTACGTGTTGTGGAGCATGACCCTGTTGGCGTTTATTGCTCTGATAGGCGGCGCCTGGTGGGTTGGCCCGGAGCGGTTGCAGCATCTCTGGCAGGAGCCTGCGGGGATGACAGCGTTGGGCAATCTGGAAACGCTGGGCTTTCGTCAGGAAGTTTGGCGCTGGGCACTGGTGGCGACGCAGGACTTTCCCTTCACCGGTTGTGGACTGGGTACCTTCCGTGAGGTGGTGCGTCTGCTCTATCCGCTCGACGTCTCACCGGGATACGATGTTGCTCATGCGCACAACATCTTCCTGCAAGTTGCCCTTGATCTGGGTTTCCCCGGTCTTATCGCTTATCTGGCGCTGCTCGCGATCGCCGGCGTCGTCGGTTTACGCGTCGCTCTCCGTTGTCCAGATCAGCGTGCGCTGGCAGTGGGCTTGATCGGTGGTCTGGTCAGCTTGCACATCTACGGCTTGTTGGACGCACTGGCGCCGGGCTCCAAAACCACCATTGTCTTTTGGATCGCTTTGGGCTTGCTGGCGGCGTTGGATCGGCTGGATGAAGAGGACTCATAGCGTAACCGCTTAACCCAAGGCTCACCGTGCCCCTAACTTCTGAATCCTGACGTGTGCATCACGTTTCGGGATCGTTCTTTACAACGGCAAGAAGTTTGCGGTACATGAACAGGTTGCCGAGGCCTTGGAAGCCGATATCTATTTCGCGCATCCTTGCGCATCTTGGGAGCGTGGGACCCATGAGAACCCAATGGCTTGTTGCGCCAATACTTCCCTAAAGACAGTGACTTTTCGGAAGCCACCGACGCCCGCGTGGCTTGGGTACATGAGTGGCTAAATACCCGACCTCGCAAATGTCTGAACTTTGAGATGCCCGAGACAGTCTTTAGAGAGGCAGTTGAATCTTGCACTTGA
>DAOTUH010000538.1:0-4844 GCA_034437255.1 Anaerolineae bacterium | reverse complement strand
AATTCCTGCCGCAGCTCGCGCTTGTCGTCGTACCAGAGGACGATGCGATGTTGATCAAAGATGCGCGTTAGGGCTTGTTCGATTTCGTTCATGGTCTGTCTCCTCGATTCAATCTAGCGCAATATCCGAAAGACAGCGAAGCAATCCCCAGTGTAGATTGCGGGGATTGCTTCGTGCGTTTCAGCCGTTGAACCTATTGGGGATCAACGGGCGTTGCTCTCATATTCCGGGAATTGTTGACGTACCTGCCGGGCGCCAACCAGCGAGCCAAATCGAGTGTAATCTTCTGTCTCCCAGCGTATGCGTCCAGCTACAATCGCCGGAGAGATACGTAATTCCTCTGCGATGCTACGAATAACGCGTTTGGAAGGACGATGCAGCAACGTATCACGTTCCCGCTTCCATACTTTTGGGGGGATCAGCATTCTTTGAGCAAAGGTGTGAGCTTCCTGTTCCCGCTTGTCATCAGGATCAGCCTGAACATGCTGTGTGTCATCAAAAAAAGCCTCGCCCGGATGTGTCAAATGGAGACGAATGTGGGCCAACTCGTGCAGCAGGGTGAACCAGAAATTATCTAGACGATCATACCGTAATGTCATTCCGACGACGGGACGCCCTGACGGTGCAATAAAACTGGCGCCATCAAGATAGGTTTTATCTAAGTGGCGCAGGATGATGAGATGAATGCCCCATCGGTTCAACATCTCCCGAGCGTTCTGTGGCCCCGTGCTGAAATAGCTTTGCTGCACTAGATCCCGTAGGGCAGCTTCATTGAGCACTGCCGGGTCGTAAGGCGGAAGGTCTTCTTGCTCCTCTTTTGCCAAATGTAATGCCTGGGCCTGCCAGGCGATTAAGGCATTTACATCAGGCTCGCGGTCTGTGCGTTTGCAATAGACGGGCTGCGGCATAGCACCTTCGAACACAGAGAAGAATTCGACCAGCAATATCTCAGCTCGAAGCTTCGCCTCTCGTAATGTGCCTGAAAATGAAGTGAAGTAGCCGCGTTTGAACATCGCTGTGAAGGGATACTCTCTCCGGTCATAGCGTTCTTCAGGGATCTCTTTACCGGGTTCCTGAAGCAAGACCTCAGCGGGGATGCCCAACCCCTTATGCAGCGCACGAATCATGCTCAAGCTCAGGGGGCGTTTGCCGTTCAGCACCTCCGAGACCCGGCTCTGACTGCCCAAGTAGGGCGCCAGGTCTTTCTGAATCAGATCTTGCTGCTCCATGCGGAACTTGATCGCTTCAATAGGATCAGGCAAATCAATGGGATGATGTGTTTGCTCATAATTATCGATTAGAAGCGCGAAAACTTCCAAAGCCTCTTCCTCAGGCGATCCAGGCTCGGCATCCATCAACGTTTCAACGTAGGCCAACGCGGCCTCGTAGTCTGCCTCTGTTTTGATTACCTTGGGCTTCATAGGTTCCATCATAATTAAATTACCTCCGCATCAATTTTGTCGTATTCTTCGTGCGTGTCAATAAAACGCACAAAACCGATGCCAGTGTTATAGTGAAACTTGATCACCAATCGGTAATCGTTGCCATGAATGTTGAAGACGACCCGGTTGTTACCAATGATACTGGCGTTCCCGTACTTGGCTTTGACATCCAAGGGGGTTCGCCATTCTGCATTTTTTGCCTCCGCATACCATGCCTTGAGTGGTTGCTCCGCGCGAGGATGTTTCTCCCAGAACTCTCGTAGTGTACGTTTGGCGATGATACGCATCCTTATCTTCTCTCCTATTATATACCATATTGGTAAGCATGTAAAGGTCAATAATTACCAATTTGGTAATCTCTATCGACGGTTGCAAACGGATAACTGCCCCCTACTATCACCTACTCAACCCCCTGACATGCTCCAACGCCTTGCCGAACTTGGGATAATTCTCCGCCACCCCATCATCCAGATCGATCTCCAGCTGCTCCATGGCCAACGGGTAGAGGACGTCGTCCTCGTAGTCGCGCAGCTCGCCAAGAACCTTATCGATCTTCGCGATCTCCTTGACGGCCCGGGTCTTCTCGCGCTTGGACGCCGAGGCGCTGGCCTCGATGCGCTCCAGGTGCCCCTTCCGCGCTTCGAGCTTGGTGCGGAACTCGCGCAGGTAGTCGTTGAGCACCACGCTGACGGTATCGGGGCGGTAGCGGTGCATGTAGATGAGGGCGTTGAAACTGCCCTTGGGGCTGGAGAAGAGCCAGTAGATGGGCCGCTTGCTATAGCGCTTGAGATGATCCTTGTAAAAGTTGCGCAGGAAGTAGCCGCGGATGTCGCGGTTGAGCGCCAGCTCGATAAAGGCCAGGTTCTCCTCGTAGTGTTCGAGATGTCGCGGTTGAGCGCCAGCTCGATAAAGGCCAGGTTCTCCTCGTAGTGTTCGTCGCCAAAGGTGACGCGCAGGATCTGCTTGAAGCGCGCGGTGACGTCACCCGGGAACCAGTCGCCGTCTAACATGGGGATGACGTTGTCCGCGACGGGCATGAAGGTGGGCGCCGGTACCTGGCGCAGATAGTCATCCAGCGTCTCACCCCGATTGGCGAGGATCAAGCCGGGCTGATCCAACGAGTAGCGCCCAAACATGCAGCCGACGGCATAGGAGATGAACTCGCGCATGGTGTCGGTGAGGAGCCGCTGCTCCAGCCCCAGACGGTCTTCCTCCGGCATATCGGGCGCCAGCTCGGCGGAGATCGCGTTCAACCGCTCACAGGTCTCCGGGAAGCGCTCGCAGAAGTTTGACCAGTTGCGCGTCTTGAGATTGCTGCTACCGTAACGGTAGTGCGGGTTGCAGGTGAGGGTGACCTCGCTGAGTGGAACCTCCGGGCGGAGTTCGTCCTCCAGACCGTAGGCCTCGATGAAGATGTGGTTGTTTTGTCTTTCGAAGAACTGCATTTCCTCGGTTATGGATTGCCAGTGGGTACGAAGGCTAGAATATGATATGGAGAATTTTGGGCACTGATGTTCTAGAAGCGGAGAATTGCTAAAAGTAAAACTAATTTCTTGAATCTGGTTATCGAAGTTACTTGTGTCAATACATTTGTTAGTAACTTCAGATAATGATGAATAAACCTCACCATAGGTAGCCAAATCAAGTGGCAACTTCGCAATATCGCCGGGAGTGAAATTAAGAGTGGGGCATAAGTAGACCAACAATTCAGAGCCTACCTTGCTACAAAGAAATGAAAGCAAGAACTCAAGCGGGTACTTATCCTCAAACGCGGCATTTGCACTGATGTCAAATGTAGAACCATCCTCAAACAATCGTGCGGAAAAAGTTGAAGAGCTTATAAGAGGAAGTGCTACCCCTCTCAGTCCATAGAATCTTTCTCCCGGCAAAGAATAAGACTGCCCCCTACTAGCACGGAATTCTCGAATTGCTTTTCCATCTTCCCAGAAATCGACCACATCGTTGATTGCATCAGACCACTTTCTACCACTGCCTCCCTTAATGTGTGTTCTCCACTTAGTGGCTGAATTATCAGATACAATATTAGTCTGATTTAATGAAATCTCCCACCATTTACGTATGAATCGCTTATTGTCGCATGTGAAAAGTCCACACGCAATTGAATATAGATCATCAATGCTTCCCTTTTCAGAGAATAGCAATCTTACTCTTTCAGAGGCCCAATACGCAATCGGCGAGCCGGGGATCTTCTTGAAGTCGGCAGCGGAGGCGCGGTAGAACCAGCCGCAATCGGGGTTGGTGATAGCCTCGCGCGTTTTGGGGGCTTGATTATCCGAGCCTCGGAAATCGGAAAGCCTGACGTAGCCGCCTTTGTACTGCGGGTTATGGCTGTTTTCCAATGTGAAGGTACATATCGGCACTGTAGCTCCGGCAAAACCAGAGTATTCCAGTTGTACCAATGATGTAATTGTTTTGTGGGCAATCAAGAAGTAGCGCAGTTTTTCATAGGACGAGATAAACATCCAAACAAAGGGCGTCATAAAGCCCAATTGCCCTTGAGGGAGCGCAAGTTCAAGGTTGCGCACGACAAAAGCGGAAAAAAGATCAGATTTCACATCCGGGTACTGGTCTTTGAGAAACTGCTTTAGCGCCGGGTTCATGCTCCGACTACCCATATACGGCGGATTGGCAACGACAACATGGTAGCGCTGCCCCAGCACCTCGGTCATCGCCAGCACTTTTTCCATTTTTTCCTGCGTGTGGCTGAGGAACAGGTTGTGGAACGCGCCCACCTCGTCCAGCCGCGCGCGGATAAAGGCGGTGTCCGTCACCCTGGGCCGGATCAGCGAGCCAAAGGTGGTGGCCTGCTCGAACTGCTGTAACCACGCCTCCACATCCTGGGTGAAGAGATCGCGCCCCACGGCCCCCATGTAGGCGTCCAGCTCGTCGGGCGCGAAGGTCACGTCCTCCAGCACACAGATATCGGGCTGCACACCGCGGCTCAGGAAACGGCGATCCCTGGCCCGCGCCTTCATCATCAGCGCGAAGCCCGCCAGCGCCCCGGCCCGCGGGTCGATCTCGATACCCGTCAGGTTCCGCTCCAGGATCAGGCGCGGGATGTCGAGGGGATTGTAGCCCTGCTCCTCGTAGATGGCATAAAGCAGGTCAAAGGCGTAGGTAAGGATGTGCCCGGAGCCGGCGGCGGGATCGCAAAGGCGGAGCTCCTCGGGCGAGCGCACGCGCAGGAAGTCGGTGAGCTCCTCCTCAGGCGTGATGTAGTAGTCCATGCGCTCCACCAGGCGCGAGTCGGGATGGTTGAGCATCCAGAGGCGGCCCAGGGAGTTCTCCACCATGTAGCGCACGATCCAGTGCGGGGTGAAGAGCTGGGTCACGGCGGGAATGTCCTCGCTGGGCACCTTGCCCTTGCGCCCCATCACCTGG
>DAOTUH010000537.1:0-3864 GCA_034437255.1 Anaerolineae bacterium | reverse complement strand
GGCTGGTTTGTGTGCTGGACGGTAAGTCTGTCTGTGCCCTGGTCAGAAGGACAGTCAGCCGTTGAAACCACTGAGGTCTGTTCGAGGGCTTCTCATCTGGAGCGTCTCGCTGTGTGCAGATAAAACGCTGTGCTGCGCATTGTCTATGAGCCGTTCCGCATGCCTTAAGCCTACCCAACTATCCATCAAATTACATCTGACAAACCACTAGTTATTTGACAACATAAGGCTTGTGTCAGGTACGTAATGAAAGGGAGTGCCGTTATGAGCTGCGGAAACGCCATTCCGCTGCGTTTGTCCTTGGGGACAACCCTTGGGCACTTGTCCTGGGGCCAATGCCCAAGAGATCCAAGGCTTACTATGAGCCAGCCCAGATGTTTTTGATCTTGTTGTATGACTCGCAGATAATATTGTGCGCCAGAGATCCACTTTCTAAGTAGGCCAAAAAAATATGTTAACAAATACTTGGAGCCCCTGTCTCGGGGCAGTCTCTCTAAGACCGAGACGTTCGCGGTTAGCCGTCCCCGAGACAGGGACCGGGAGCGGAGGGTGAATAAGGCTAACGTAAAGAAACTTTTACGGACGTACTTAGTATCAGAATGTACACGTATTTTCTTCCATAAATGAACCAACCCAGGATTTCACGATGCATGTGGAGCTTTGGCTCTTGACAACTGGGGTGATTGGATAGGATAGAGTAAACGGCCCAAAACCTTAGGAGGTTCTATGTATATTCATCACGTGGCGATTGCTGTTAAAGATTTGGACGCGGCGTTGGAGTTTTACCGCGATGCGCTGGGCCTTGAGGTGACAGACCGGCGCGAGGTGCCCGCCGAGGGCGTGGAAATCGCGTTCCTACCCACGGGCGAGGCGGAGATGGAGCTGCTGCGCCCCCTGGACCCTGAGAACAGCATCGGACGTTTCGTCGAGAAGCGCGGCGAGGGTATCCACCACATCTGCCTGCACGTGGATGATATCGAAGCGAAGGTCGCGCAGATCGAAGCGGCGGGCGGACGCATGGCGACGGAGATCCGCGAGCATGACGACGGTACGCGCTACGCTTTTGTCCATCCCAAGAGCGCACGAGGCGTGCTGATAGAGCTCTACCAGACGCCTGACGCAGCGCCATGAACTAAACGCTTGATGGTGCGGGTCGTTTCGGGCTGCAAGGCCCGCACGGTCCCGTTTCACCTTCGCCAAGCGGCAAAACTATGTTATACTGCATCTGACTCGCGGCTGAGGAGTGTTGGCGTTAACGCATATCCTCCGCCGAAACCTTGACAAGCCAATACATCACGGTCTGGGTGCTCACCCGCCCGAGTTCTTTGGGCAACGAGCATAATGCGAGGAAATCCGGTGAGAGTCCGGTACTGTCCCGCAACGGTAACGTCGCGCACATGTGCGCGTCGAGTCCGATACTCCGCCCAAACCGGTGTTCACAGCCTTCGCGGAAAGGAGGTGGCACGCTCAAGCATCCAGCGTGATTGCGTACCCTCTTTGCCCAACGGCGAAGAGGGCTTTTTACGTTCAGTTTCCAACTGAAGGGCACGTTTATTGAACGAGGCAATGTCAGCAGATTTAGTAGATTCATAATGATTTCTAATCATCAAGTTCAGGCAAAATCTCCAAGCCTGCTTTGTAACAAAAGGTTCGTAGTCAGGCACGGAACCCAGTGGAGCGCCGTTTTATGCTGTCCGACGCGACTACGCTCAACGGCTTCGTGGCTCACTACGAGCCCTGCAAATGAGACAACACATAGGTTCCGCTTAACGAAACAGCATCCGCTAAATCTGCTTAAGCTGCTGAAGTGAAAATCCAAAACTGTCCGGTCGTTCAACTCAACTCAGAAGAGAAAGATGAAAAACTACATTCGTTTCTTGATGCTTCTGGCGCTTTTTGTATCCCTGGCGACGCCCGCGCACGCAGCACAGTCGCCCGATCTTGTTTCGGCTCTTGACTGGCTGCTCACCAACCAGCAGGACGATGGCGGATTCACCGCCGGTTTCACTGAAGGCTCCGACCTGGGCGCCACCGTCGAGGTCATTTTGGCTGCCGTCGCCGCGGGCGACGACCCGCGTCTGTGGGAGCCGTCCCCGCAGGACTACCTGCGCAGCCAGGTGGAATCTGGCGCCGTGACGGACGCCGCTAGTTGGAGCCGCGTCATCCTGGGTCTCGTCGCCCTCGGCGAGAATCCTCGCGACATCGGCGGCGTCGATGCCGTGGCAGAACTGCTTGCCGCGCAGGATACCGAAACCGGACAGTTCGGTGCATCTATCTACGCCCACGCCTACGCCCTGCTGGCGCTCCACAACATCGGCGTCGAGCTGCCGCAGGACGCCGTAGAGCTCCTCCTGGAGACCCAGACCGGCGATGGTGCCTGGCCCATGAACGCGGGCGACGACGTCGATACCAACACTACCGCGCTGGCCGTCCAGGCCCTGGTGGCGGCCGGCGAAGAGGCCGCGGCCCAAGAGGCCCTCCCGTACTTCCAGGCCATGCAGAACGCGGATGGTGGCTTCCCCTGGCAGAAACCCTCCGATTACGGTACCGACACCGACGCCAACTCCACCGCTGTCGTCGTGCAGGCTCTGGACGCGCTGGACGCTTCGATGGACGATTGGATGGCCGAAGGAGGCGATCCCCTCAATGCGCTGGCCGCGCTCCAGGACAGGGAGAGTGGCGGATTCCAGTGGCAGGCCCCCGTGCCCGGCCCCAATGTGCTGGCCACGGCCCAGGCTGTTCAGGCCCTCGCCGGCATGGACCTTATGGAACTCGCGGGCACGGCGCCGGATACCGCTCCCGGCACCACCACCGAGGTCGCGGAGAACATCCAGCTCCCGGGGAGCGGCGGTTTTGTCTTTGGCGGATTATGGATCGTGGTTGGCCTAGGCGCCCTGCTTGCAGGCCTGGCGCTGCGCCGCTCGTGACGGGAGATGAACCACACCGTGAACTCGCGAGCTAACGTTCGTAAACTCGGTCGGGTGGGGGGCCTGCTCCTGGCGGTCGTCCTGTCCCTGCTCGGTGCTGTCGTCATGGCGCAGGACGACCCGCCGCAGGTAGGGCTTCTCATCGTCGGCCCCGAGGACGACGATCTCATCACCGCCTGTGTTCGCCTGGATGAGGAGACGCTCACCGGACTCCAACTCCTTCAAGAGGCGGGTGTCGATCACGTCTTGAGCACTGAGGGTGGCGCCGTCTGTTCGCTGGACGGCGCAGGATGCCCGGCGACCGCTTGCTTCTGCGAGTGCCAAGGCACGCCCTGTCGATACTGGAGCTACTACCACCTCGACGCTGACGGCACCTGGGCCTATTCAGGCGTCGGAGCCGGCGCCTGGACCCTGCGCCGTGGCGACGTCGATGCGTGGATCTGGGGCGACGGCAGCCAGCCGCCGCCGCCGCCGTCCCTCCGCTTCGAAGACATCTGCCCGGCAGAGCCCGAGACATCCCAGGTTGCCAAATCCACGCTCCCGCCCGAGGCCCGGTCCACACCCCTCTCCACGCCTGAAACCGAAACCACGCCGGAGAGCCGGATTTACCTCCCTGGCGTTAGTGGCAATCGGTCGCAGCCCGCCCCTCAGAACCCGTTGGCCCGCGTCCTGGTGTGGCTGGATCAGGGCTACCGGGGCTTCCTGCTGATCCTCCTGGCCCTGCTTGCCCTCGCATTACTTAAATGGGGCCGTGGAGAAAACAAACGAGGTTCGTAGTCAGGCACGAAGCCCAAGGGTTGACTCTACTGGCTCTCTTGGAATTCGCCGGAAATGGCCACATCTAGTGGTAGCCGTTGGACAAACTGCTGGTAACCCTGCAAATCCAGATACAAGTAGCCGCGAAATCCATTTCGCGCTTCAGAGTGCGCGATTTAGA
>DAOTUH010000536.1:0-2106 GCA_034437255.1 Anaerolineae bacterium | reverse complement strand
CTGGGTGCGCTCATGGGGGGCGGGCTGAACTTGGATCTAAAGTCTTCGGCATTCTTCCGCTTGGAACAGTTCTACCCCGGTCCGCCGGATAAGTTTGAGTAAAGGGGTCAGAGCAATGAAAATGCGTTTGATGTGGAGCGTGGGGGTACTGGGGATTGCAGGGCTCATCCTTGGCCTGGCAGCGTTCGGCAACGTGCCCTGCGTGCAAGGACAACTCTGCTTACCCATGCCCGAGAAGCCCGCCGACTTCCCCCCGCGTGCCTTTCTTCCCCTGGTGATGAGGAGCGGCGAGAGCGACCCCCCGCCTCTCACCTGTGAGGTGGTAGAGAAAGAATACAACGATATCCATACGCTGGCCCAGCCTATTGACCACTGTGTCAATGGGCAGGCGACGACCGACCTGGATATAGATTGGTACCGACTAGAGGCGTGCCAGGGTCCGCTTGACTTACATCTGAGTCTGGAGAGTGAGACCGACGTGGATCTGTATGTCTACGGGGATCCACCCGGCGAACCACTGGCGAAATCGGAATCCTGGGACGGCCATGAGGATCTGGACGTAACGGGCCTGGTCACCGGCACGTACTATGCCGTGGTACAACCCGCGATGGCGGCGCAGGGCGCCTATCTGCTTACCGTGGAGGCGACATGGTCTCAATAAAAGGACAACGTGGACAGGCCTATGTGGAGTTTCTCATGGTCTTACCCTTGCTACTGCTGTTGGTTGCCGGTGTCATCGCCTTCGGGCAGGCTTTCTATGCCAAGTTGGCAACGCAAGCGGCGGCCTGGTCGGGTGCCCGACACGCTATTGCGACGGTCAACAGCAGCCGTGGTGCGTGGCAGGCGTATCAAGCGCCCCGCTATGCGCTGGCGGGCTTCGGCCTGAATCCCAGTACCGCTCAGGTGCAGGTCTATGGCGCCTGGGGGCGGGCTAACGACGTGCGCGTGCAGGTCTGCTATCCTGTGCCCCGGCCACCGGTGCCCTTTGGGGATATGCTGGTGCCTACCGAGGTCTGTTCTCAAATGACCATGCCGGTCTACCGCTGGAAATCGAGGTGGTGAAATGCTGAAGCGTCATAAGCAGCGGGGACAGGCCCTGATCTGGGTAGCGATCTTGCTACCGTTATTTCTGGTGTTGGTTGGGTTGGTCTTCGATGGCGGTCTGCTCTGGCAACAGTACATGCGAGCCCGCTGGGCAGTTTCCTCTGCCGGCGTGGCGGCCGCCTCGGAGATCGATCCGGGGACGGTGGCGCAAAGTGGGCAGATCGTCCTGAAGTCCGAGGCGCTCAATACCGCATCGCGGTACGCGCATCGCAATGATCCAGCGTTACGGATTACGAGCGTCCGGATTCTAACTCAGAACGGACGGCAGTACATCGAAACGCGGGGCTGGACCTATGCGGACACGGTGTTTCTCAAGTTGTTCGGGGTATCCGGCTTTCGCATCAACGTGCAGGCCGTGGAGCGTCCGGCCTGGGGGGTGGACAGCGAAGGTCAGTGAGTAAACCGACTTGTCAGTGCCGGAGGTCAGGCTAGGATTAGGTACAGACCTACCCTGGGCTGACGTTCCGGTACTGACCGAACGAGTGCTATTCACTGTATTTCACTGTAAACCCTAATTGAGGAGGTTGTACGCATGTCACAGGAACAGAAGAAAGTAGCGATTTTCAAACGTCTGAACGCAGCGGGCTGGTTAACGGTGGCCGTCTTCGGCGCCTTGCTAATCGGCCTCATTGGACTGGGAGCGCGGAGCATCTTCGGCGTCAATCGCCTGGAGCCGCTCCCCGCACCGGCACCCACGGATGAAGCAGCAGGTAACGCGGACACAGCGGAAGAGCTGACCACGGACACGGTGACGGCGCAGCCAACGCCCGATCCTGACGAGGCCTGGGCCACGTTCATGGAAGCCATTTACAAGTGCGACTCGCTGGAAGACGTGGGCGATGACCTGGAAGATTATCCGGAGAGCCTGGACGAGCTCACAGCGGGCATTGAAGACCTGACGCTGGATCAGGAGTGGATTGAGTGGTGTGGCGAGAATCACTGCATCAAAGGTGTGGTTTGTCACATCCGTCGCTTGGTAGAGTTCGGTCCTCGCAACTTGGA
>DAOTUH010000535.1:0-11159 GCA_034437255.1 Anaerolineae bacterium | reverse complement strand
TGGTCTCCGTCACCGGCAAGGTGCTGCCGGAGACGTGGGCCACCGTCAGCCCACAGAGCGGCGGCAAGGTGACCGCCGTGTTGATCGAAGAGGGCGATCAGGTGGAAGAGGGCGAGGTACTGCTGCGCCTCGACGCCATCGACGCCGAATTGGCCGTGCAACGCGCCGAGGCTGCGCTGGCAGCGGCGGAAGCCGATCTGGCCCGGCTGAAGGCCATCCCGCGTGCCGCGGACGTCGCCAGCGCCGAAGCGCAGGTGGACGTGGCGGAAGCGGGATTGCAAAAAGTCCTCGAAGGCGTCAGCAACCAGCAGCTCATCGCCGCGCGAGCCGAGCTCAAGAACGCCGAAGCGCAACTTAAGCAGGCGCAGGCCGCCTATGATCCGGTCAAGTGGCGCCCGGAGATCAGCATGCTCCCCCAATCGCTCCAGATGGAGCAGGCGACCAACGCCTACGAAGCGGCCCAGGCCCGCTACCAGGATCTGCTTCAGCAACCGACGGCTGCCGATATCCAACAGGCCGAAGCACAGATTGCGCAGGCCGAGGCACAGCTCGAGCAGGTAAAGGTAGGCGCGACGCCCGCCGAGATCGATGCAGCTGAAGCAGCCGTGCGGCAGGCGGAGACAGCGCTGGCGGAAGCCAACGTTGCGCTGGCGCGCACGGAAGTCACAGCACCCTTTGCCGGCACCATCGGCGACCTCCAGATACGAAGCGGCGAGTTCGTCTCGCCGGGCCAGCCGCTCCTCACGCTAGGCGACATGGAGACGCTGCGCGTGGAGACCACCGACCTCGACGAGGTGGACGTGACCCGCATCGACGTGGGCCAGGAAGCCACCGTGACCTTCGACGCGCTGCCGGATCAGACCTTCACCGGCACCATCCAGAGCATCGCGCCCATGGCGGAACCTGGCGCGGGCGGCGTTAACTACACCGTCATCCTCACGCTGGACGAGATCGACCCGAGCGTACGCTGGGGCATGACGGCCTTCGTCGATATTGAGCCGCAGGATGGGTAGCAAAAGGCAAGGGGCAAGGGGCAGGAAGGCAGGGGGCAGGGTAGTAGGTTCGACTTCCATGCCTGGTTAATGAAGAGACGCTGTGATCTGGAAGAATCTATTTCGACGTAAGGTACGCACGCTGTTGACCGCCTTTGGCATCGCCATTGGCGTGGCGGCGGTGGTGGCGCTGGGCGCGTTAGCCGACGGCTTCATCGCGGGCTACGGCGACATGGCTGGCGGCAGCGGGGCCGACTTACTGGTCATCCAGGACGAGGCGCTGGACATCGTCTTCAGCGCTGTCGATCAACAAGTGGGTGAGCAGCTGGCGGGCTTCTCCGGTGTCACCGCTATGTCAGAGATGGTCTACACCTTCGCAGCCACCGAGAACGTCCCCTACTTTATCGTCTACGGCTACGAGCCGGGCGACTTCGCGATGGAGCACTTCAAGATCCTGGAAGGTGAGACCCTCTCACGACGCGCCCCGCGCGCGGGCGGAAGGCCGCTGCTGCTCGGTAAAGCAGCTGCAGAGGATATGGACCTGGGCGTGGGCGATACGCTGCGTCTCTACGAGACCACCTATCGCATTGTAGGCATCTACGAGACCGGCAAACCCATCGAAGACGGCAGCGCGGTCGTGCTGCTGGAAGATGCTCAAACCATCAGCGGCAAACCGCACCAGGTCAACGCCTTTCTGCTCAAGGTCCGTCCCGGCACGGACATAGACCGTTTGCGCGCGCGGATTGAGCAGCGGTTTTCTGATCTGACCACGACGACCTCATCCGGCTTCTCCCAGGATCAAGAGATGCTCCAATACATGGAAGCGTTCACCTGGGGCGTCTCCTTCGTTGCTATCCTGATCGGCGGCGTCGGCGTGATGAACACGGTGCTGATGAGCGTCTTCGAACGCACGCGAGAATTCGGCGTGCTGCGCGCCGTCGGCTGGCGTCCGCGCCGCATCCTGGGGATGGTGCTAGGTGAATCGCTGGGACTCAGTCTGATAGGCGGGGCGGTCGGCATTCTGCTGGGCATTGGGGCGACGCGCGCCGTGCAGAACGTCCCCACCGTCAGCAGTTTCATCACCTGCAGTATCTCGCCGACGCTGTTCTTACAGGGCATGGTCGTGGCCATCGGGCTCGGCCTGATCGGCGGCGGGCTCCCGGCGTGGCGTGCAGCTCAGTTAATGCCCGCCGAGGCGATGCGAAGCGAAGGCGGCGCGACCGTCAACGCGGCAGCGCAGCGCGTGCGCTCCTCAACGCTTAGGAGCATCCTGCGCCAGCCCATCCGCACACTGCTCACCATTGTGGGGATCGGCATTGCCATCATGGCCATTGTGCTGCTGCGGGCCATGGGCGATGGCATGATCAACCAGTTCACCGGCATGGTGGGCGGCCTGGGCGCCCATCTCATCGGCAGCGAAGCGGACGCCTCGGTCGACCTGAGCAAAATCGACGAAAACGTGATCCGCCAGATCAATCTGCTGCCCGAAGTCCGGGCGGCGGAGGGATTCCTCACCGGTTACACGAGCATCGGCGATCTACCCTTCTTCATCGTCTTCGGATACCAACCGCGCGGACTCTCTATCCGGGAATTTACAGTCGTGGAAGGGAAACCGCTGCAGACCAATCGCCAGATGCTTCTGGGTCGAGTGGCAGCCGACAACCTGAACAAGGACGTCGGCGACACCATCCGGCTTTTCAACAGCGCCTTTGAGATCGTCGGCATCTACGAGACAGGCGTTTCCTTCCAGGACGGCGGCGCGGTGATTCCACTGCGGGCCGCGCAGCGGCTCTTCGGACAGCCCAACAAGGTCAGTTTCCTCTCTATCTGGCTGGAAGATCCGCAACAGGCTGACGTGGTGATACAGAAAATCGAGACGCGCTTTCCAACAGCCGACGTGGGCAAAGCCAGTGAGTTTGTCGAGGATCTCTCCGACATGGAGATGTTGCGCGGCGGCACCTGGGGCATCGCGGCGTTGGCCCTCGTCGTCGGCGGGCTGGGCATGACCAACACCATGATCATGAGCGTCTTCGAGCGGACGCGAGAGATCGGTGTGCTGCGCGCCGTGGGTTGGCGCAGACAGCAGGTGCTGAGCATGATCGTGCGCGAGTCCATGACGCTGAGCGCCATTGGCGGCCTGGCCGGATGCGTTGTAGGCGTCGCCGGCGGGGTGCTGCTCAACCTCTCACCGATCATGCAGGGCTTCTTGCAGCTGGAATTCAGCCTCGGTCTCTTCGTCCAGGCGCTGGGTACGGCGGCGGTGCTGGGCATGGTGGGCGGTGTCTATCCGGCATGGCGCGCGTCGAATCTGCAGCCCGTAGAGGCGCTGCGGTATGAATAGAACGCTGGACAAGGGTCACGTGGTGCGTGTTGCGTGGTGCGTGAGGTCAGGCATCATGAATCAGAAGTTAGCATGAATAGAATAGGGTGGAGTAGATGAACGAGAAGGCGTACATTATCGAGACGCGCGGATTGACCAAGATCTACGGCGACGGGGCGGAGGTCCGCGCGCTGGACGACGTCAGCATCGAGATTGCACGGGGTGAGTTCGTCACGGTGCGCGGGCCGTCGGGATCGGGCAAATCGACGCTGCTCAACATGCTGGGTGCGCTGGACCGTCCCACCGAAGGGATCGTGCTGATCAACGACCAGAATCTGACGGAGATCAAGGATCTGGATGCCTTTCGTGCCCGCACCGTGGGCTTTATCTTCCAGATGCACAACCTGATCCCTACGCTGAACGCCGGCGAGAACGTCGAGGTGCCGATGATGAGTCAAAGCATTGGACGAGGCCAGCGCAAGCAACGCGCCCGGCGGCTGCTGGAGATGGTCGGGTTAGGCGATCGCATCGACCATCTGCCCACCCAGCTCTCCGGCGGGCAGCGGCAGCGCGTCGCCATCGCCCGCGCGTTGGCCAACGAGCCGGCGGTGATTCTGGCCGACGAGCCGACGGGCAACCTGGACTCGGAGAGCGGTGGCGAGATCATCAACTTGATGCGCAAGCTCAACCAGGAGACGAACACGACCATCATCGTCGTCTCCCACGATCCCGCCGTAGCCCGCCAGACAAACCGCGTGCTGGTCCTGCAGGATGGTCAAATCGTCGATGATCACCGCGTGGGCCACCCCTTCGAAGAGGATCTCAAGGAGTTCCGAGAGACGGGCCTGGGGCAAGCACTGCTGCGCGGCGACGGCGAGCTGGAGGAAGCGCTGGACGCCGTCGGCATAGAAGAACGGGAGATGCTCAAGCAGCTGGTGCGACGGGGATAAACGAATTGAGCGGATAAGATCAACCTTCCGGGAAGCTTTGAGCTTCCCGGAAGGTGCGTAATGCTCTTTCCACGAAGAGCGCACGGAGGGTATCTGGTCGATCCAGCAGCTCGGTGAGCACACGTAGACACACGCCCGGGGCAAAGGCCGGGTCGAGCAGCGAAGACAACGCGTGGTCAGTCATCGGTGCCTCGACAAGGAGCGCGCGGTCGCGAAAAGCTCCTCGCACCGCGCGCAAGATCGGAAAAGCGCCAGAACCAAAACTCACTCCACTAGAAGGTAGGAAAAAATCGGATTTTTAGTCGGTTCTCCCTTACATCTAGTGATTTATGCTGCGAAGAATCTACGTCTGGTGGCAAATCGCAGAAAAAAACCGATTTTTCAGTAGAGTCAAAACTTAGCCCAGGGCCACGTCCAGAATCATCATGATGGTAAAGCCAAGCATGACGCCCAGGGTGGCGGCGTGGGTATTGCCGTTGCTTTGCGACTCGGGGACGAGGTCTTCGGCGACGACGAAGATCATGGCGCCAGCGGCGAAGGCCAGGGCGTAGGGCAGGATAGGCCGCGCGACGAGCACGGCGGCCGCGCCCAGGACGCCGGCGATAGGCTCGACGATGCCGGAGAGCTGGCCATACCAGAAGCTCTTCAACGCCGGCTGCCCCTCACGGCGAAGGGGCAGGGAGACGGCCATGCCCTCTGGGAAGTTCTGAATGCCGATGCCCAGCGCCAGTGCGATGCCGCCCGCCACCGTTGCAGACGGCAGGCCGGATGCGGCCGCGCCAAAGGCGACCCCGACGGCCAGGCCCTCGGGGAAGTTGTGCAACGTGATGGCTAAGATGAGCAGGGTGACGCGCTGCCACGTGGTCTTGACACCTTCCGGCTGTATCTCGCCCCGGTGGAGGTGGGGCAGGAGATAGTCGACGAGCCGCAGAAAGACACCACCCAACACAAAGCCCACGGCGGGCGGGATCCAGGAGGGCAATGCCCCACCCTCTGACATCTCGATCGCTGGCGCCAGCAATGACCAGTAGCTGGCGGCGATCATGACGCCGGCAGCAAAGCCCAGCATCATATCCAGGAACTTGCGGTTGACCTCGCGGGCCAGGAAGACGACTGCCGCGCCCAGAGCGGTGACGAGCCAGGTGAACAACGTCCCGGCCAGCGCCTGCATCACGGGACTAAGCGTCATGAAGTAATCCATGGTGTCTCCTCACAATAGTCTGGTTGTCTGTCAGTCAAGCCATCAGAACGGCAACGGATTGACCAGAGGAAAATGGTTTAGCCTCTACTCTTCGGCGTCTTCTTCCGCTGTCTCCTCCTCATCCTTGACGGCAATTTCCATGGGAATCTCTTCGTCCAGGAGTTCGTGGCGGATGAGCTTCTCGATTTTCGTAGCAAAGTCAGGATGCTCAGCAAAGTAGGTCTTGGTGTTCTCACGCCCCTGATCGATGAGCTCGCCGTCGTAGTAGTAGTACGAGGCGCGCTTCTCCAGGATGCCTAGATCCAGGCCGATGTCGAGCAGGTCGCCCTCGTGGCTGATGCCCTCGCCGAACATGATGTCGAACTCGGCGGTGCGGAAGGGCGGCGCGACTTTGTTCTTGGTGACGCGCACGCGCGCGCGGTGCCCGATCATCTCGCCTTTCTCTTTGATGGATTTGATACGGCGGATATCGAGGCGCACGGAGGCGTAGAATTTGAGCGCGCGACCGCCGGACGTGGTTTCCGGCGAACCGAACATGACGCCGATCTTCATGCGCAGCTGGTTGGTGAAGATCATGATGGTGTTGCTCTGCTTGATGGCGCCGGAGAGTTTGCGCAGCGCCTGGCTCATCAACCGGGCCTGCAGGCCGGGATGCGAGTCGCCCATCTCGCCTTCGATCTCGGCACGGGGCACCAGGGCCGCCACGGAGTCGATGACGATGACGTCAACGGCGCCACTGCGCACCAGGGCCTCAGCGATTTCCAGCGCCTGCTCGCCGGTATCCGGCTGGGAGATGTAGAGGTTCTCCACATCGACGCCGCAGCGCCCCGCGTAAGTGGGGTCGAGCGCGTGCTCCATATCGATGAAGGCCGCCACGCCGCCACCCTGCTGGCACGCCGCGACGACGTGCTGCGCGATGGTGGTCTTGCCCGAGCCCTCAGGGCCATAGATCTCGGTGATGCGCCCGCGCGGCAGTCCGCCGACACCTAACGCGATATCCAACGCCAGCGAGCCGGTGGGGATGACCTCAACCTGGAGATGCGATGCCTCGCCCAACCGCATCAACGCGCCCTCGCCATAGCGGCGCTTGATCTGTGCGACCGCCTGTTCCAGTGCCTTTTCCTTGCCATTCTTTGCCATAGGTTGCCTCCTGCAACGAACCTCAAAACATCAAATCTACAAAGAGTTAAAACAGCAAAACGAAGAATGCTGGGATACTACGCATTTACTGATCCGCGCATAACTTTCTAAAGATTCTAACACCCTCCATGGGGTGCCTGAATTTGTTTAATTTTATATGTTCGGATCAGTAATGTATCGCAATTAGCGGAGCCAGCCAGCAATATCCACATTATAGCACAGAGGTTCTAAAAGAACATTCGATAGCACGCCCTCCAAGACAAACCCTAGCTCAAATTTTGCAGCGAGCCGCAAAACATGAGACCTAACCTATCGCCTACGATAGACATATTCAGCGCCGGTTTGATCGGCTCCTTCCTTTGCGACCTCTGCCCCCTAAATAAGAAGGGGCAATGATGGCAAAAATGGTGCACCGGCTGGCGTCGAGAAGCCGCGTTCGCAGCTTGGCATCCAAGTCTTCGAGCTCTTTGGCCGTGGTGATGACGGTGGGCAGTTTGGCGACGTAGCGATGGTTGAAGAGCTGATAGAGCTTCTCTTGGGCCCAGGGCGTCGCGCTCTCGGTGCCCAGGTCGTCCAGGACTAAAAACGGCGCCTGGCGTACCTCTTCAAAGCGCTTATCATACGTGACGGGACTCTGGGGATTGAAGGTCGCCCGTAAGTGATCCAGTAGATCCGGCACGACGATAAGCAGAGCCGGATGTCCCATCCGCTGACGCTCGTTGGCAATGGCAGCAGCCAGGTGCGTCTTGCCACAGCCGTAGGCCCCTGTAAAGGCCAGCCAGCCCTGGGGATTCGCGGCGAAGCCACGGGATATCTCGACGGCGCGGCGCAGGTTCTCCGCTTCGTCCCTGGGTAGTTCGCCCTGGCGGAGATCGAAGCTTTCGAAGGACATGTCGGAGTAGAGCGGCAACGTGTTGAGATCGGAGTGCGCCGATTCCACGCCGGCCTGGCGATAGTCTGGGGCCAGAATGGTCACGATCTGGACAAGTTCGCTGTCGGCCAACCGGGAGCGCAATCGCGGGTCCAGATCTTCCAATTCTTGATTGGTGGTGATGACGGTAGGCAGGCGGGACATGTAGCGATAGTTGAGGATCTGGAAGAGTTTTTCCAGCGCCCACTGGGTGCTGTATTCCGTGCCCAGATCGTCCAAGATCAAGACCGGCGCCATGCGCACCTGCTCGAAGCGCTCATCGTAGGTCTGATCGGAAAGGGGAGCAAAAGCGGCCCGCAGGTGATCCAGCAGATCCGGCACCGTGACGAAGAGCACATTGGTGCCCTGCTCCAGGCAGACGTTGGCGATAGCCGCGGCGAGGTGTGTTTTGCCGCTACCATACCCGCCTCGCATGACCAGCCAACCCTCTGGCTGGCGCGCGTACGTCCGCGCCAGCTCGTAGGCGCGGCGGAGGTTCTTCTGGCGGTCGGGCGAAAGCCCCTGGCCCTCGGGCTCAAAGGTCTCGAAGGTAAAGCGACCCAGCACCTCGAGGTTGCTCATCCGGCGTAGCGCTTTGGCTCGTTGGGCGCGCAACTCGTCCACACGGCAGGAGCAGGGAAAGAGCTTGCCAAAATCGGGATGTGTGATGGGCACCTCCCGGCGCACGTAACCCAGACCGTGACACCGGGGGCAGTTAGGATCGCCCAGCAGGCCGCTGTCCGCGTCAGGTGGTGATTCAGTGCTGGATGAAGTCGGCGTATTTTCCTTCGATATACCGCCGGCCATCCTCTTCGCTATCTCGTCTACCGATTTCATCTCGTCCCTCAGCTTGCCAACGCTCTAGAATCGCGCGAATATACTTCCAACTCCGTTTGTTGAGCCGCACGGCCTCGCGGAAAGCGTCCTCGACCCACGCGGCGGGATAGGTTTCCTCGGCCTCTTTGAGCTCCTCGCTCAGCAGCGCGGTCAGCGGCCCGACGTTCTGCTCGTACAGGGCGTAGATATTGGGCCGCGTCTCGATGTCGGCCTGCGCGGGCTCAACGCCCCGGCGCATGGCCTCGGCGGCGCTGCGTCCGCGCGGGCTGTTGGCCAGGTATCGCTGCTCCACGGTCCCATCGCCACGGGTCCACGCCACGGCCAGCAGCGTGCCCCGCGCCACGACCCGGCCCAGCGCACAAATCAGAGCCTCGTCGCCCACATCACCCAGCGCGTGCTGCACCGCCGCGTCAGCGCGGAGCTCCGCCAGTGTGATCCACGGCGCGACCTGCGCTCGTCGTCGTGCCAGCCGCCAGAGCACCAGTAGCGTCACCTGGAGCTCCAGCAGGTCGTCGATGTGCGGAATGAGGTCAGTGAAAACCACTTCCGGCAAGCGGACCAGCGAGAGCTTGCCCTCCGGGAAGCCGGAAAAATGCCACAGCAGCTCGCGCTCACCGTCAGCCATAGGCACCCGCCCCTCCGCCAATCTCGGGCGGCGGTGTGCGGGACGTGGTGGCGTCCAGGAACTGCGTCAGCTTTTTGTTAAAATAGAGGTTGATGTTACCGGTGGGACCACTGCGATGCTTCGCCACCATCACCTCGGCGATGTTCTGCAACTCCGTTTGGTCATTGTAGAGCTCGTCGCGGTAAATGAACATCACCACATCCGCGTCCTGCTCAATACTCCCACTTTCGCGCAGATCGGAGAGCACCGGGTGTTTGTCCTGGCGCTTCTCCACGGCACGGGAGAGCTGCGAGGCCGTCATCACCGGCACGTCCATCTCGCGCGCCAGCGCTTTCAGCGAGCGTGAGAGGTAGGAGACCTCCTGCACGCGGTTCTCAATGCGTGAGCCGCTGGTCATCAGCTGGAGATAATCGACAAAAACCATGTCCATGCCGTGCTCTGAGTGGAGGCGGCGGCATTTGGTGCGCAGTTGGATGGGCGTAAGCGCCGGCGTATCATCGATGTAGATGGACAGTTCCGCCAGATGCGCGATGGCCTCGGTGAAGCGGGGCCAGTCGTCGTCGAGCAAGTTGCCCAGACGCAAACGCTGCGCATCGATGCGGCTGATGCCCGAAACCATGCGCTGCACCAGCTGCTCCGCCGACATCTCCAGGCTGAAGACGGCGATGGTACGCCCCCGCTCGGCAGCCTTGAGCGCCAGCGTCAGCATCAACGAGGTCTTGCCCACGCCCGGTCGCGCCGCCAGGATCAGTAGATCAGAGCGCTGGAAGCCGCCCAGCAGCATGTCCAGGTCACGGAACCCGCTGGGCACGCCCATGACCTCGCCCCGATGCTCGTAGAGATTCTCAACCCAGCTGTAGTAGGAATCCACAACTTCCTGCACGGGTCGTAGGTCGCGGCTGGCGCGCTTCTGGGAGATGGCGAAGAGCGTCCGCTCGGAACGATCCACAACTTCATTGATGGACTGCTCCTCGTCGTAGGCGAACTGGGCGATGTCGCTTGCTGCATCGAGGAGGTTGCGGCGGATGCTGGTCTCCTCGACCATGTGCGCGTAGCTCTCAATGTTGATGGCCGAAGGCACCGCGTTAATGAGCTGGGAGATGTAAGCGCCACCACCCACGGCTTCCAGCTGCTCCCGCTGCTCCAATTCGGTGGTCAGCGTCAGGAAATCCAGCGGCTCCCGACGCTCGTGCAAGGCGACGATGGCCTCGTAAATCCAGCGATGCTTCCGCAGATAGAAATGGTCGGCACGTAAGAAAGAAAGAACCCGAAAAACCGCTTCCGGGTCGATCAACAGGGCGCCGAGTACCGCCTCCTCGGCTTCAGTATTCTGGGGAACGCTTCGATCAGGCAATAGCTTTTACTCCAACATAAGCAAGGGACACCGACTAGTCCGTCGGCAGGTCGTCAAGATCAATGTTGTTGAGGAAATCACGGAAGACGTCCAGATCTTCGTCCTCACCCGACATCTCCTCCAGCAGGTTCTCTTCCGGCACCACGCCGGCTTTCTCCATCACGCTCTCATCGACGTAGATGGGTACGCCGAAACGCACGGCAATAGCAATGGCATCACTGGGCCGGGAATCGACTTCGATCAGCTCGCCATCGACCTCCACAAAGAGACTGCCATAGAATGTATCGTTGGCCAGCGTGTGCACCAGGATATAATCGAGGCGGGCGCCCAGCCGCCCCAGGATATTGACGATCAGGTCATGGGTCAAGGGACGTGGAGGCTCAATCCCCTGCAGATCCATGGAAATCGCCTCCGCTTCGCAGGCACCGATCCAGATGGGCAAGTATCGCTCTTCGCCCAATTGCTGCAACACAACGATACGATGCGCTGAAACCAGACTCACTTGGATCGTCGCGACTCTTACTTCTATCATGGTCCACGCCTCCCGCTATGGTTGGAGAACATAAGAAAAGTGGATGTCTATCCTATTTCGTGTGATTATCTATCCTACGCTGGACTGTTCACGAGCCACCTCTGAGGTCTTGTTCTCGGAACGGCCCCAACTACTCAAATTATACCATCAGCCAGACAATTACAAATGCTGCAAGTCGCGGGCAAACGAAGCAATTCCAAGGAGGGTTAGACACATTAGGTGGTCTTCAGTTACGTTTGCCACCCGCATCAACCCCGCCATCGTTCGCCTTGATCACGTCTAAGCACGTTCTGGGGTA
>DAOTUH010000534.1:0-5716 GCA_034437255.1 Anaerolineae bacterium | reverse complement strand
TCGAGCAGTTGCTGTATCCGGCTTGCGCTCACGCGCAGGTTGCGCCACGCTTCCAGCACGCGGAAGGCGATGTTTTTGGCGGAACCTACGCCGTCCGGAAATGCCTTGCGAAACAAGCTACCTTTCTCTAGCAACTGAGCCATCAGATGGCCCATCTGCAGGAGATAGTAAAAGACCTTACTGGCGACAGAATCTGTCGTGTAAGCGTGTTCCAGATCGTACCCCCCGTTCTTCTGTACGTTGAAGCCTTCGTTCTCAATCTTCCAGCGTATACGTCCTCCTTGATCTGATAGGGTGATGACGTGGTTGGTCTTGAGGTTGAAATTTGTGATCCATCTGAAACGTGTAGTTTTGAGCTCTCCATCCGAATCAGGCTTCTCCTCCAAGCATTCGAGCACTCCAACGGTATGCTCGTTGTTCTTGGAGTCTACGTAGGCGATGTCGTTGATCCAGCTGTAGTCTTGTTTGATCTCGCGCTGGAGGCCGAGGCGAGCACGGAGGTGATTCTCGGGAGCTAAAGGCAGGAGAGCCTCAAATTCCTTATGGATGTAGGGAATGTCCTCTCCCTTGTGTACGATCATGTACTTCCAACCGTAATCCTCGCAAATGCTCATCACTGGGCCGCAGGCGAATAGCGAATCCAAGCTCAAGCAGATGGGCAGACGAGGAAACGCCTTTTTCAACCGTTCGGCCAAGCGATAGAAGGCCTTCAGCTCACAATCCTGCTTGGTGGGGTCTTCTCCCGGGTTCTCGACAAATTCGGTCATCACGGAGAAAGCAAAGCCGTTGGGGAGCACGAGCTTGGCTTCTAATACCGGGTGATAGTAGGTCGTCTTGCCCTGGTGCGTAGCGGTCAGACAGTGGGGGCAGTGTCGCTTGGGGAAGGTGAGCCGCCCGGTGCCATCCAAGGCAATTACGAAGTACCGATCGAGGAAACGATAGCCGTATAGCACCTTCTTGCGAATCAAGGTCCTGATCATGTCTGGATGATCTCCAGAATGCGCACGCCAGTCAGATTGGGATCGTCGGCCAGCAAGGCGTGAATCTTTGGCTTGTAAGGATCAAGGATCGAGCCGCGTGACTCGCGTTCGTATTTGGGGGGCTAATCCGACTCCAGAGCCCGCGAGACGGTGTCGCGGTGTATGCCCAAACGTCGGGCGATAGCCCGCTTGGATAGTTTCTCGACTTTGTGCAACCGACGGATTTCCGCCCAGTCTTCCACAGTGATCATTCTCCTTCCTCCTGAACCTGGTTGATGTGTTTTCTCTGAGGTTCAGGATGACAGAAAAATCGCCTTTTGGCAACTTATGGGATGGCCTGGGTGTTACACTTTTCAGTCGGTGTTTTTGGTACAATATTGTATCGGTGTTCACATTCTGTTTGACGTATCAATTTAGTCTAATGAGCAACTGCTCTCAGCACTCGTCTCGAGGGCGACTTATGCACCTCAATTAGCATCTTCGAAGCTGTCTCCAATCGCCCCCGGGGACGGTGGCTCGGAGCCTGCTCACAAGACTGAAGTATTACTTGTTTGACAGCTTCTTATCTACACGTGGAGAAACACGCACTATCTGCTTCTTTGTCTCCACTCACAGCCTAGTGTATGGTAGACGCTTATTACAAATGAGACGCATTATCAATAAGCGGGGCAAAAAAAAGAGTAGCACACGTCATTGGACGATCAATACCTACGAATCATCTGGGACAACGGAAAACGTGCGCGGCAGCTTGACCGCGAAGGGGCAATGCTCTGGCCCCGGACACGACCTGCCACAGCTTCTGCTTTCACATATCTGGGCGACCGCTACCGGCTGTTCCTCATCGACTCGCAGCTTCCCCTGTCGTACTAAGTGGTCGATCATCCCCTCCAGTGCGCTGCGTTCGACGCTCACTCTACGGCTGAGTTCGCTGGTACTTATACCACCAGGGGCTGATTCAAATTCGTGCAAGATACGTTTTAGCATACCAATCTCCTTCCAGTCACAAAACTAAGCGAGACCTCCTCACATAGGATAGTCTCGCTCAGCTCGCTTACTTGTTTACTTGCGCTACAGCTACCCGAGCCCCAGCAGCAGGCCGCCCTGGAAAATGACCAAGGCCATCAGCCACGCCAGAACCAACTGCCCGATGATGCTGACCCACATCCACTTGGCGCCCAACTCCTGCCGCTCGGCGGCGACGGCCACCATGCACGGGGTGTAGATCAGCACGAAGACCATGAAGGCTACCGACGCCAGCGCGCCGTGTCCGCCGCTGGTTTGCTCGAAGTCCTGCTCCACCGCGGCCATCAGCGCCGTCGGCTCGCCCTCCTCCTCCCCGCCGAACAGGTCAACGCCCACGATGAGGGGAATCGATTTAACAGTGTCCCACGTGGCGCCGATGAAGCTGGTCACGATCTCGCCGATGTCCTCGAAGAAGGTGGTCGGTTCGGCGGCTTCCTCGGCCCATTCCACCTCGTAGATCTGGGCCATGGTGCCGACCACGACCTCCTTGGCCACGAAGCCAGTGATCAGCGCGCCGCTCGGTTCCCAGTCGCCGAAGCCCAGCGGCTTGAAGACGGGGGCGATCACGCGAGAGACCGTGGCGAAAGCGCTGTTCCCCACCTCAACGTCGGCGAAAGCGCCGCCACTCACGGGAATGGCCGAGAGGACCCAGATGATGACGCTGGTCGCCAGGATCAGGGTCCAGGCCTTGCGCACGAAGGCGCTGGTGCGCTCCCACATATGGAACCAGATGCCCTTGAGGGTGGGCATACGATAGGGCGGCAGCTCCATCACGAAGGGCGACTGTTCCTTGCCCTTGAAGAGCGTGTTCTTGAGCGCCACGCCGAGCACGATGGCGGTGACGATGCCGGTGATGTAGAGCCAGAAGATCACCGCGCCGCTCCGGCCCGGGAAGAAGATCGAGGCGAAGAGCACGTAGACCGGCAGCCGCGCGCCGCAGCTCATAAAGGGCACCAACAGGCCGGTCAGCACGCGGTCCTTCTCGTTCTCCAGCGTGCGCGTGGCATAGAGGGCCGGCACGGTGCAGCCGAAGCCGATGATCATCGGCAGGAAGCTCTTGCCGTGCAGCCCCAGGGCGTGCATCAGGCGATCCATCACGAAGGCGGCGCGGGCCATATAGCCCGAGTCCTCCAGCACAGCCAGGGCCAGGTAGAGGGACATCAGCACCGGGACGAAGACCAGCACGCCGCCCACGCCGGCGATGATACCGTCCACGAACAGACTCTCGACCCAGGTAGAGCCCAGGCCGATGGCGCCCAGAAGCGCCACCACCCAGTTGGTGATCGGCCCGCCGATGACGCCGTCCACCCAGTCTAGATACGGGCCAGCGACGTCGGTGGTGACCTTGAAGACGATCCACATCATGGCCAGGAAGATGGGGATGCCCAGCACGCGGTTGGTCACGATATTGTCGATTTTGTCCGAGAGCGTCTTGCGCTCCGCGCCGGTGCGCCGAACGACCTCTTTGACCAAGCCGTTGATCCAGCCGTAGCGCCGGTCGGCGATGACGGTGTCCACGTCGTCGCCGTAGACCTGGCGCAGATGAGCGATGCTCCGGTTGGCCGCCTCCAGCACGTCCGCCGTGTCGCCCAACTGTTCGACCTTGGCGATCACGTCGCGGTCTTCCTCCAGAAGCTTGATGGCCAGCCACCGGGGCGCATAGCGCTCCGTCAGGGATGCGTGTGCTTCGATCAGCTCTTGCAGCTCGCTGATCTCGTTTTCTACTTCACGTCCGTAATACACCAAGGCCGGGCCCTTGGTGTATGCCATAGTATGAGTTGACATTATCCTTCCTTTCTATCCAATTGGGCGGGCACGGAGTCCCGCCCCTACGGTTACGCCTGGACGGTGTTGATGATGGTTTCTTCCAGTTGGTCGAGCCCCTGGCCCTTGCTGGCGACGGTGGGCACCACCGGGGCGCCCAGGGCCTGCGAGAGCTTGGGCACGTCGATCTTGATGCCGCGCGACTCGGCGATGTCGCTCATGTTGAGCGCGACCACGACCTGAATGCCCATCTCCAGGATCTGCACTACCAGGTAGAGGTTGCGCTCCAGGTTTGCCGAGTCGATCACCGTGACCACGACGTCGGGATGTTCGTCCACGATGTAGTTGCGGGCGATGATCTCCTCCAGCGAATAGGCGGTCAGGCTGTAGGTGCCCGGCAGATCGACGACCTGGTACTCGCGACCTTTGTGCTGCCAGACGCCTTCCTTCTTCTCGACCGTCTTGCCCGGCCAGTTGCCCACGTGTTGGCGGGCACCGGTCAGGGCGTTAAATAGGGTGCTCTTGCCGGCGTTGGGATTGCCGGCCAGGGCAATTGTGTGTTGTGTAGCCATAAGTCTTGCTCCTTTGTGGATTTGTAAGTGTGTGTTACGTCAATTCAACCATAATCTTGTGGGCCATGCCGCGCCCCAGCGCCAGCCGGGCGTCCTTCACGGCCAGAATCAGCGGCCCGTGCCTGTCGCGCTGCACGACGCGAACCGTCATACCGAGATTCAGCCCCAGGTCGGCTAATCGCTTGCGCAAGCGCCGTCCACCACGGATGGCGGTCAGTCGCACCTCCTCGCCGGGGGCCACCATTGCCAAAGGCATCATCGACGTTCCTTTCAGTCCTTCACTTCAACCGTGATGCGCTTGGCCTCCGACTTGCGGAGCGAGAGGCTGTAACCTTTGACGGTGAACTCAATCGGGTCGCCCAATGGCGCCACGCGCACGACCTCCACGTCGCTGCCTGGCACCAGCCCCATATCCATCATACGCCGTTTGGCCGGGCCCTTGCCGCCCACGCGCACGACGATGCCCCGCTGCCCAGCTTTGAGCTTGTGGAGCGGTATCTGGCGAACTGCTGTCTCGACCTTGGTCTGCATATCAGAATCCTCCTCTGTCTTTGCGACAGTAGATGTTGATTGAGGCGAAGTGCTTCTCACCTCGCCGTCCACTTCTTCTGTTCGTTCCTTGTCCAGTTGGATGCCCTCCGCTAGGCTCCGCGCCAACGAGACGCGCGTGCCCGCCACCAACACCAGGATGCTGCCACCTTCGACAGGCTCAGAGCGAGCTCCTCCAACAGCTTCCACCGTCAGCTTGGCGCCCGGGCGGATGCCCTGCTCGCTGAGGAATGCCTGCGCGGCTTCACTCACGTCGCAGCGGACCACGTGACCGCGTTGGCCGGCGGAGAGGGCGGTCAGGGGCGTCAAAGGGCGCGATGGTCGGCCTCCGTCCGCTCGCGGGATGGGCTCACCTTGCGGATTGACCGTGGGATGCCCCAGAAAGACGTCGAGCTGGTCGGCCACCTGATCGGGCGTGGCATGCTCCAGCTGGCACGCTGCTTCGTGGGCCTGCTCGTAGTCGAAGCCCAGCTTGTCCACCAGGAAGACCTCCCATAGCCGATGGCGGCGCAGGATGTGGAAGGCTCGCTGCTCGCCCTCCTCGGTGAGCGAGGCGCCCTTGTAGGGGCGATAGACGAGCAGGCCGTCATCCTGCAGCTTGTGACACATCTCGTTGACCGAGACCGATGAGACGGAGAGCGTCTCGGCGAGTTGAGAGAGGGGCACCGGTTGGCCGTTCGTTCGCAGTCGGGCTGGAAGTCGTCGAGGCAGGCGTCGTACGGGCTCAAGCCGAGCGCCCCGCCCTTGGCCCGGGCGACTTCGCGGGTGAGCCGCACCACCTCAAGGCGCTGGAACCGGAGCTCACCGAGGTGGTGCGCGCGAGGGCGC
>DAOTUH010000533.1:0-2353 GCA_034437255.1 Anaerolineae bacterium | reverse complement strand
GTTACAAACGGGTTGAAAAACCGCTCAAGAAAGCAACCCCAGTGCGTTTTAACGCACTTTGGATATCAGACGATGGTTTCAACCATCGGTGCGGTGCAATGGCGAATACTCTGTGACAGTAACCAGGTTGAAAGTTGAAAGTTTCGGACAACTTTCAACTAATTCTCAGGGGGTATTTGATGAAGGACTTTTCGCGACGATGGTTATCTATTCTTATCGTTCTTATGGTCTTGATCACAGAGATGACGGGATGTAGCGCGGGTGCGACGCCAACGCCGGAGACGGAATCGCTGGTTTTTATGGCGGGATACAAGCCGCAGGCGAATCTGCCGTTTGTGGGCGTCTACGTCGCGCAGGAGAAGGGTTTTTTCGCCGAGGAGCACGTGGATGTAGAGATTCAGCACTCCGGCGGCGGAGGCGAGCATCTCCAGCTCCTGGTCGCGGGCAAGGTGGATGTGACGACGCAGGATGCCTCGGTGCTGCTCAAGCGCCGCGCCGATCCGGGCTTACCGCTCGTCTCGCTCGCGCTGATCGGACAGCGCGGGCAGCAAGCGTTCATCGCCCTGAAAGAAGATGAAAGCGGTCTGAGCGCCGACATCGCAAGCTGGGCCGGGCACAAAATCGGCTTCAAGGGGACGCCGCCGCCGGAACTCCTGGCGCTGTTGGATCAGGGCGGCCTCTCAGAAGCCGACGTCGAGCTGATCAACGTGGGCTTCGATCCGCGCGTGTTGACCGAGGGGCTAGTCGATGTCTACCCGGTCTTCAATTCCAACGAGCCGTATCTGCTCCGCCAGTGGGGCTACGATCTGATGCAGTGGGAGCCGGCGGAGTACGACATTCCCACGCTGGGCTTGACTTACGTCAGCACGCCGGATATTATCGAAGAGAACCCGGAGCGGATGGCGCGCTTCGTGCGCGCGGCGCTGCGCGGCATCGCCTACGCGGAGGCGCATCCAGAGGAGGCCGTGGAGATCACGATGATCTACGCCGGCCCGGAGACTGATCCAGCGCACATGCGCTTCATGCTGGAGACGGAATTAGAAGATGCCCGCTCCGAGGTCACAGCGGCGCATGCATCAACCTTAGGCTGGCAAACGACGGAGCAGTGGCAGGCGCTGCACGATATTCTGCTCGAGTATGATGCTATCGCCCACGAGGTGGATGTGACGGAGGCCTTCACGACGCAATTTTTGCCTTACGATCAGTGAGCAATGAGGTGAATTATGAATCATAGAAATAAAATCGCTATTCGAGGGTTAATCGTCATCCTACTGCTGACGCAACTGGCGTGCCAAACCATAATGGAATTCCTTCCCAACTCGGAGACGCCCGCGCCCGGTGGAGGCAGCGAGGCCACCGCTGAAGCGACCGACGCTCCCGTCACTGAGGCCACCGCGACCGTGGTCGCGCCCACGTCCACGCCGCCCGGCCCGACGCCCACGCCAGCGCCGCCCGGCCTGGCATGCGCGGGCAGCTATGGCTACGGCGTCGCCTGCATCCACGAGGCGGAGTGGCTGACCTTCACCACTGAGGAAAGCGGGCTGAACAGCGATCAAATCCAAGCGATCACGACCTGTCCCGACGGGCGCATCGTCATCGCCAATCCTCAAGGCATCGACATCTACGACGGGGAGAGTTGGCGGGCGATCTCCAACAATTGGGGCTACGGTTCCGTGGAGGGCGTGGCGTGCAGCGCTGCTGGCGAGATTTGGGTCGGCCATTTCGGCGGCGTCACGCGCTGGGCCGCCGGCGAGTGGACGACCTACGATTTTCACGAGTACCTCACCGCCGATCCTGACGCAAGCGAACTGGTGGAGGACATCGAGATCGATGCCCAGGGCGTGGCTTGGATCGTGACCTCGAACAGCTTGGCGCGCTTTGCAGAGGGCGAGTGGACGCTGTATGAGGAAGGGCGCGGCTTCAGTCAACGATACTTCTTGGAAAAGATCGCCTTCGATGACGAAGGACGCCCCTGGGTCGCGCACAGCCAGGGGATCTTGAACTTCGAAGGCGTCTTTTGGGAAGATCACACCTTTCCCACCTATGTAACGCCGACCAGCATCGCCATCGATCATCGGGGGCAGATCTGGGTGGGGACACTCACCGATGGCCTCTACGTCTTCGATGGGCAAACCTGGCGCTCTTATCAGCAAAAGAGCAGCGATCTCAGCAGCAATCACGTCCAAGCCCTCACCGTCGACGGGCAAAATCGCATCTGGGTAGGCACCGATTGGGGCATCAATATCTTCGATGGGGAGAGGTGGCAGAGCTACTGGATGTCCAATGCCGGGTTGATATCCAATCAAATCGACGCGCTGGACATTGTCCGAGGCGGCCCGCGACTCCCGCAGCC
>DAOTUH010000532.1:0-1867 GCA_034437255.1 Anaerolineae bacterium | reverse complement strand
ATCGGCTTGATAGATGCGATTACGAGCCTGGCCGGTAATTTCGCGTAGAATGTCTTCCTCTTCCAGAGTGTTGACGTAGCGGGTGGCTGATTGATGGCTTACGTCCAGTGCATCAGCGATGTCGTTGATGGTAACCAGGGGGCGAGCAAAGAGGATATCAATCACCTGCAGCAAGCGCGCGACTGCTCGCTGGTTCTGAAACTGCTCGCGATAATCCTCGCGCAAATCCAATAGGCGACGGCTGCGTAAAATCGCATCCTGGGCCTGGATGGAAACGCCCTGAAGAAAAAAGTGCAGCCACGCCTCCCACGCGCCCTCTTGGCTCACCGCCAGCAGATGCTCGTAGTAGGCGTCGCGGTTACGGTGAAAATAGGCACTCAGGTAGAGCAGGGGCTGTGAAAGCATCTCCCACTTGCAGAGCAACAAGACAATCAAAAGTCGTCCCACGCGGCCGTTGCCGTCCAAAAAGGGATGAATCGTCTCAAATTGGTAATGAATGAGCCCCAGGCGAATCAGCGGCGGCAACGTGGCGTCTGCATGGAGATGATGCTCCAGATCGTGCAACGCCTCTCGCATTGCCTCCGGCGGTGGCGGGACAAAGGTCGCGTCCTTGAGCAATTCTCCCGGTGTCCCGATCCAGTTCTGACTGCGCCGAAATTCACCCGACGTTTGATGCTCACCCCGGACGCCTGTCATCAAGCGTTCATGCAATTCACGAATCAAGCGGAGACTTAAGGGGAACGTCTCCAGACGCTCGAGACCATACTCCAATGCTCGCACGTAATTGTGAACCTCTCTGACATCCGCCGGACGGTCAAACATCCGCAGTTGGGCAGCCTCGTACGTATACAGGTCCGAAAGCGAGGCCTGGGTGCCCTCGATTCGGGAGGATAGAACAGCCTCACGCCGGATGAAGGGTGCGATCAGTAAGTGAGGATTGGCGAGGCTGTGTCCCAATCCCTTCAACTCTCCTAGCACGCCGGCAGCATCGCTCAAGGTCGCCACAAGTGCGGGTGTCCATTCCAGCGCCGGCGGTAGGGGCGCCGGATAAAAAGCCCAATACTCCTTGCCCGGTACTCGCAAGAGGCGTCCCGCACTGCTCTCTCGGAAATTCTGTGGATCCATGATGGTCCTTATTCACACTTATGGAGATATGTGATTTTATATCCACACTTTATAACAAAGATGGATATAATACTTCATTTTCGTTCTCTGTAAGCGAAACTATCCGCCTGTTGACGCCAGTGGACGGATGTGTTGGATTTAGGCTTCATCCGCCAGAATCCCAGATTCGCCTTGGTCAATGCCTCGGAGCTCTTTCTTATGCCCAAAGTATAGAGAGAATCAAATTGTGGTCAAATGATCGCTCAGACGGTCCTTTCTTCCTCAAATGCGCGCCCTGGTCCTGCCGCACGGTCTCCTTGATCGTCTGCTCCGGTAGTGGAGAAATCCAGCTCCGCGGAGAAGCAACAATCGGCAAAGTAGAATTTGCGCAAAGCTGTGCCGCCCTTCAAAATCAAAGATTCTGATAAGGTTGGTATCTGCGTCGTGCCGGCTAGTAAGTAGCCCAGCGCATAATCTTTCTCCAACACCCAATAGGGAGTTCCCCTGTGCTTTCGCGCCAGGGTTCGCAACACTTGCTCAATGGCTTTCATCTACGCGCTCCAGTTCCAGATTATTATACAACTGCCATGCGGTGATGGTTTCTCCACCTGCGGGTCGCGTAGGATCCAGCTGCGAATACGCTTGAAGCGGGTAAGCCCGTAACGGGGCAACCGTCTCTTCAGGCGCCCCCAGCGTCTCCAACGCCCACCCCAGCCGCTTGATCAACGCGCCGACCTCATACCGCAGCGTATAGTGGGCCAAT
>DAOTUH010000531.1:0-2464 GCA_034437255.1 Anaerolineae bacterium | reverse complement strand
CTGATCCTGGGCACCCAGTTGCCCAAGGCCGATGTCATCGACTCGCATATCAAGGTGAACTGCCCGACCACCATCGCGTTCCGCACGCGCTCCGGCGCCGAGAGCCGCGTGATCTTAGATCAAGGAGGCGCTGAGCAGCTTCCGCCCGACAAACCTGGTCGCGCCCTGACCTTCCTCTCGGACTGGCGGCACGTTCAGACGCTGTACGTGGATCGCCAGATCATCCGAGCCCTGATCGATACGAACGTCACGGCCCAGCGTCCCACGTTGGAGGAGGACGAGGCGTTCTTGGTGCGTTTAGCGTTAGAAGAATTCGAGGGAGCATTTCTCATCAACCACCTCTACCAGCACCCGCGTAACCGCACCGGGGAGGGGGCTCGGGTGAGCAAGTACCGCATTCAGAAGTTGGCCCAACAATGGGAGAAACGCGGCTGGCTGACCGAACCGCCGGATGTCACGTCTTCGCGCCAGGTCACCGAGACCCTGACGAGGTTGTTGTCATGACCCACCGAGCCACGGAACGTTGTCCGTTGTCTGTACGTGCACCAAACTCAGGGCTCGGCCGCTGGCTCTGCGGCAGCGGAGGGCGGACTGAACAGCGAGAAGCAACGGAGAAAGCCAGCACACCGTTCGTCGCAGCAGAGAGCTAGGGCGGCTTGTCGCGGTAGAGAGGCCTTACGGTCAAGCGCAGAGACAAGCCGCAGAGGACGGAAGAAAACCGTACAGAGTGCAGCACAAGCAAGACATGCGGTAAAAAGTCAAGTAGGAGGATCATAATGAACACCTTGAGAGCGAAACGAGGCGTGCGATGAGCAATAAGAGGAAACCAGCAGGCATCTGGGGACGCAAGACACCGCAGTTTTATGAGGATCTCCGCCAGCAGCCGGTGGTGGTCCACACCGTCACCGGCAAATCCTTCAGCGGGACGCTGATCGGCGTGGACGTGTATGACATCATCGTCCGCCAGGCCAGCGGGTTGGAGATTCTGTTCTCCAAGGGCAGCATCGTTTTTGTCCATGCGAAATCGTGAATCACTGGCTGGCGCCGGTATTGGCGAAAGCGTGGCGCGCGCATCCTCTGCCGGTTTCGCGGGGGCCTGGATGGACTGCGTGATTTGTCCCGTGCACAGCGGGGTTGGTTGAACGTTGAGTATACCAAGATGGAGGGCACAATGGATGAGGAACGAATTCTGCGCGAAGCACAGCGTACCGTGATGGGCGTCGATACGGGGGCAGGAGGCCTCAAAATCTCGACCGGCGGACAGGGTGTGCAAATCCCGGCCCAGGTTTCGGCCGCTGGCAGCCACCTGGTTCAGGCCAACGTGATGGGCTTGGAGCATGCGGACCCGCCCACGCACGTCCGCACGCGCGCCGGGGATTTCTGGGTGGGCACCGGCGCCCACCAGTGGGGGCGGCCCCACGAGACGCTGGATCATAGCCGCTTCCGGGGCTCCCCCGGTATCGCAGCCTTGCTCTATGGCGGATTGGAGCGGCATATCCAACAGCACGGCACAGACCTGGGCAAAATCGAGAAAGCCTAGAGGAAGCCAAAGGGCGCGTAAGAGGGCCTGCGACGAGCGGCAACGAGAAAGCCACGAGGAAGCCAAAGGGCGCGTAAGAGGGCCAGGAGGACAGCGCCCCCTCCGAGGGACACGTCAAGCATAACTATGCAAGAGGCTGCCCAGCTCGGCCACGAGGTTGACGCCGGTGAAGGTGATCAACAGAGCGATGAAGGCCAGCACCTGCAACAGCGGCACGTGGATGCGCAGCGGAGCGCGCGCCTGGCAGTGCAGCGCCATCGCGTAGAGCAGCCAGGTGATCAACGACCAGGTCTCCTTGGGATCCCACTGCCAGTAGGCGCCCCAGGCCTCTTCGGCCCACAGGGCGCCCGAACAGAGGCCGAAGGTCATGAACGGGAAGGCGAGGCGGGTGATCGCGGTGGCGGCTTCCCGGCAGCGCGGCAGCAGCGAGGGCCGCCAGCCGCCACGCGGTGGGCCGGCTCGCCAGAGCGGCCAGCATGTCCGGGTCCAGATGCTGCCTTCGCCAGTGCTGTTGACGAGGTAGGCGTGGGCCAGACTTAGCATCACGATCAGGAAGGCGGTACCGGCGAGGCTGTACGCAAGGGTATAACTGGCGACGTGGGGCACGAACCAGCCCGACCGCAGGGCGGGCATGCAGCTCCAGGTGTTGTCGTGCTCCATGCACGCCGCGTCAAACACAGCATCGCGGTACCGACCATCAGCATCCATAACCCGGCTATGGCCCAGCCGCGCCCCGGGTCGGCGCGCGCGATCAAAGACCATCCAGCCCTGTCCCGGATGCCGCGGAGGCAGGCCGGGCAGCGCCAAGCTGTAGGAGCTGAGATAGAATCGCCATCCCTCGTACGATACCGGGTGGTTGACGCGGATGGGATGCGCGGCGCGATCGTCGAAGCGCAACACGGCATGAAATTCCCGCGGCGCGCT
>DAOTUH010000530.1:0-2575 GCA_034437255.1 Anaerolineae bacterium | reverse complement strand
GCATCGCGGGCTAAGAAAATAGAACATGGATGGACACAGATCAACACGGATAAAGAAAAGGAAGAACCGTGAAATCCGTGTTTGTCCGTGTCCTGAAAGGAGTCACATCATGAACCAACGTATCGTTTTGATCGGCGCGGGCAGCGCCATGTTCGGCCTGGGCACGCTGGGCGATATCCTCAAGAGCGAGGGTCTGGCGGGCTCCACCGTCGTGCTTCACGACATCAACCCGGCGGCGCTCAAGCGGGTGGAGACCATCGCGCGCGATTACGTGGACGCGCACGACCTGCCCTTCCGCCTGGAGGCGACCACGTCGCGACCCGAGGCGCTAAAAGGCGCCACCTTCTGCATCATCTCCATCGAGGTGGGTGACCGCTACGCGCTCTGGGAGCAGGACTGGCAGATCCCGCTCCAGCACGGCATCCCCCAGGTCTACGGCGAGAACGGCGGGCCGGGCGGGCTCTTCCACAGTCTGCGCATCATCCCGCCCATCTTGGAGATCTGCGAGGACGTGCAGGCCCTCTGCCCCGACGCCACCGTGCTCAACCTGAGCAATCCCCTCAGCCGCATCGGGCACGCGCTGCACCGCCAATTCCCCGACCTCAACGTCGTCGGCCTCTGCCACGAGATCGCCTCGCTGCCCACTCATCTGCCGAGGCTGCTGGAGACGCCGCTGGAGAACCTCTCTTTCAAGGCCGGAGGCCTCAACCACTTCAGCGTCCTGGTGGAGATCCACTACGTCGACACGGGCGCGGACGCCTATCCCGACGTGCGGGAACGCGCGCCCGTCTACTTCGCCGATATGCCGGAGCGCGGCGTCTTCCGCGCCATCCTGGCGCACTTCGATCACCTGCCCATCACCACCGACAGCCACTTCGGCGAGTACATCCCGTGGGCGCAGGAGGTCGCCGATCACGAGGGCATCCTGGACTTCTACGCCAACTACAAGGCCGGCTGCCTGACGCCGGAACTGCCGCCGGCGCAGCGGCTGGCCCAGGGCACCGCCGAATCGGAGCACTGGAACCTGGCGCCCATCATGGAGAGCCTCGCGCTCGACCGGCCCATGCACGAGCTGGCCGTCAACGTGCCCAACGACGGCCTCATCGACGCGCTGCCTGCCAAGATGATCGTTGAGGTGCCCGCGCAGATCGACGGCGAGGGCGTCCACGGGGTGCGGCTCGATCCCTATCCCACAGCCTTCGCCGGCCTGCTCCAGAACCAGGTCGCCATCCACGAGCTGACCACCGAGGCCGTCCTCACCGGCTCGCGCAAAGCCGCGCTCCAGGCCCTGCTGGTCGATCCCGTCGTCACCAGCGTCCGCGCTGCCGAAGCGACCCTGGACACCATCCTGCGCCGCCAGGCGGCGTACCTGGGGTACATCGCGTAACCCGCATGAGTAGATATTTATGAAGCACAATTCGCCTTCTGAACTTCGGATTTTTATGCAAATGTCTACAAAGATGACTTGACAACATGTTGGTTTTCTATACAATGATATGTATAGAGGGTTTTAGAAGCACATCGGCTGGTAAAAATGCCCTCCCCGCTACAGAGCGTGCTTAGAGTCCGTGAAAAGTAAATTCCCTTCACCGTTAACCCATACGGTGAGGAGTCCAAGGAAACTGACGTTTGAGGCTTGTGACGAGAGCCCCAAACGCGAAACTTTCAGAGCAACCGTTTAGGTTTGTGAGCGTCCAGGTGCAACGCACTTACGGATCGAAATAAACCGCGCTACAAAGTTCTTCGAGCATGGTTCAGGAATCCCCGGCTCGTGAACTTCGGTGAAAGTGCGTCGCACCTCAGAAGACTAAACAGATACCTTTCAGAAGCGTCATTAAACCTTGGTTGCACGTTCGGGAAGTGATTCTTTAGCAAACCCTGGCATTGCTCTGTTTGCCCAGGGTGGGCTTGAGATTTCGAAGCAGGTCGATTGCTAAAAGCACCTTCAACGTCGTGCAATATACTTAAGGCGCGATCAAGAGACGAAAGCGGCGTTGATGCACGAACTTATCATGACTGGAGCCAACTTGGTATGTCCAGGCTCCTTTGGAACCGTTTCTACCGCTATTAAGGTCTTGGACAGGACGACCACTGCGAGAAGCGGTCATGATATTTTCTCTATCCTTATATTGTTGCCGGAGGTAGTACTAGAGGGTCATAGTGGATGTTTAACTCCTCTTTCCACTTGGGGTTCGGGTACGAAAACATTGGTTAACGTGATGGTTCCTTTCTGGCGTCTATCTTTCTGATTGCCTTGAGAAGGATTGTCAAATAAGGTATGGGGTATCGGAGATCAACACATTTCCTTATCCATGATATTGTCGCACACAACTACCATATTGGGAACCTGCAGATCCACGACTATCTTTATCAGTGGATCGTTTTTGGGGTTTATGGAAGCGTCCATCGCATTCATACGTGGTGCCCGTCCCTGGGTAATCCGCGTGTTTCGTGCCTCTAGGCGTCTGTCACTCTCTCAAGGCTTCAGTATGAAATAACCCATCCGTCAGTTGCACGATTCGAAGCGAGTTGCGGCTCTGATCCAGGGGCTGATAGTCCTCGGGAATCCTCATTT
>DAOTUH010000529.1:0-2796 GCA_034437255.1 Anaerolineae bacterium | reverse complement strand
CGCTCCATCCCCAGATCCTGTCGGAAGGCGGCATGGCGATCACGCCCAAGATGCTGCAGACACTGATGGTCTCGCTAACGGCCTTCACACTGCTCTACGTGACGCTGCTCCGGCAGCGGATCTTCCTGGCGCAAGCCCGGGATCAATTGGAGGCTTTGAAGATGGAGCGGGTATATCGTGAGGAGAGATTCTGATGCGTATCTATCTGATCATTGCATACGGCGTCTTTATCGTCGTTCCGCTGGGCCTGGCGCTGTCCATCCACGTGCGCAGACGGCGAGTGGAGCGCAAAATCGAGGCTTTGCAGGAAAAGACCTGACGGGTTTTGGAAACCTGTCAGGTCTCAGCTATCAAAACAACAATCCATGGTCAAATAGAATCATAACCAGCTTTGCTCAGAATAGCACGATAAACTCGATCACTCAGCCAGAATCCCCGCGCGCGAAGGGTATCCAGATCAGCCTTAACATTATGGAGGAAGCCGGCACTGTGTCCGGCCAGCAAGATTCCAGCGCTACCTTTCACGTGAAGCCCAAGTCTATCAGCCTGAGCCCGCGCGAGATCGTCATCCAAAAGAACCCACCGCGCCCCAGTCTCTTGAGCTAGAACAATAACCTCTGCTTCACCCCGACCCAGTGTAGCCCGCAGCACCTCGACCGCCAGGGCTTCTTCAATCTTTCGCCGTTGAACCCAGGTCGCTTGTTCTGCAGAAACAACCAACTCAGCGGCCGGTTTACCCGCTCCTTGAACAACCACCTCTTCCCAGACAGCATCGGGCACCCATATTTCACCGAATAGTCGCTTGAGCAGGAAAAAGCGATCAATCTTGGCCAATGCGATAAGTGGACTGGCGTCGGCGATAACGGGCTTCACCGATCCTCCTGGCGATACACCGCCCCTAATGCTTCAGCTTCGCTTAGCTCAGTCTCCAACTCTTCCTCAGTATAAGAGACCCAGGTTACACCGTGCTCTCGGGTAACGTCCATAAACTCCGAAAGGCTCAGCCCAACCAGCTCAGCGGCCTTCCCCGCTGAGATCTTCTGCCGTCTGAATAGCTCCAAGACAACCCACAGCTGGGCATCTCGCTCCATCTCCTGACGTGACTTGCGCAGCAGACGTAACAACTCCGAAGGGAGTTTTAACTCAAGCGAAACCGTCTGCATGTGTTCCTCCTTTACTGGGACCCGTGCTTCATCGTACAGCGTCAACCAACTCTCAATAACCAAAAGCACTTACTCATAGCCACCAAACTCGAATTCTCGCAAGTAGTGCAGCCCTAGACTCATTGTAACACACAAATCTGGTTTATGAAGATGACGCATGGCGATGACCCGGCACTGCGCCACTGCAATACGGCGATTTACTTACGCAGAACAAGGGGTAGGTGAAGATGGAACCAACCAATGAAGACTTCGGTCGTAGCCCCAGCACATCCCATCTTGTCAACTGTCAGGAATATGACCGCGCATCGGGGGGAATGTTTGTAAGATGACGTGGCCACCCGTGTCCGTCTCGCCGCGCAGGATCTCTTCTGTGCCGGAGAGGACGACGGTCGCGCCTGGAATCGGGACCCCGGCCTCACTTTGAACGGTGACGGTGACCGGTCGAATCTCTCCTCCTTGCGGTTGGCCTTCGACCGTGGGCAGCAGCAGCGTTGGCGTCTCGGCCACAAGGAAGGTTCGATCGCCGACGGTGCGATAGCCTGGCCGGGCAACGGCCAGCTGGAGCGCGTAGGTCCCGGAGATGGACGGTGTGTAGTCAGCGCGATAAGTACCGCTGCGCACCTGGATCATCCCCGGGTGTTGGGCCGGCTGATTTCCGGCTGGTGATTTTGCCGGTGATGACTCCACACCTACGAGGCCGACCGCTGCCGCGCGTAGCTGGCGGAGCTGCGTCAGGAACTCGCCGCGTTTGAGGATCGGTGTTTCTCTGTCTCCAAACCGGACGGTTGGGGAGTTACAAACACCTTCACCGCCCCTGCCAATCCGTTAGTATACCCGGCAGATCCTGGGGGAAGAGAACCAGGCCTCGCTCCTTCGACGCCTCCCACAGCTTGAGATCGAACGCCGCCATCGCCACCGGCTCCCCCAGGCTTTCCTGCCACAGCAGCGCCGACGCCAGGTGGACGGCATCATAGCCGCGCAAGCCCAGTTCCCAGGCCAGCGCGTCGGCCCGGGTCACCACCATCTCCGTGGCCTGCACCCGCACCAGGTTGGGCCACTCGCTGCGGAAGACCTGCAACGCTGAGGCCGCCCCCTCCTGCGTGAGCGCCCCGGTGCGCACGGCCTTCGCCAGCGCTGCGGCTACCTCGGCTCGGCTGATGAGCGAGGTCCCCACCACTGCCGCTTGAGCGATGGCCTCCGCCACCCGAGAACTCCCCCGCTCGGCGACGTATCGTTTGACCAACGCGCTCGCGTCCAGGTAAAGGATCGCTTCCTGAACGGTAGATGGCTGGTTCATTCACGGTCCTCCAGCAGCAACTGGGCCACTGTCTGCTCCCCCTGCACCTGAGCCACCGGGGCCAACGGCTGGATGCGCATCCTGGTGGTGTACGATCTGGTGATGGTCGCCGTGGCGGTGCTTACGTTCGAGTATGCGATAGAGGGATGATAGCTCGTGTCAGACATCGGATTTCTTGAAGAAATTCGATGTCTATGAGGAGGATTTTCGCAATAGAGCAAAAGTAACCCCGTTTTCTTAGTTGGCAGCATGATGTATCATGGGCCTCCATTACAGAGAGGAGGCCTGATGAGAACACGAAGAGAATTTCATCCCGAAAAGCGTATCATTTACCAC
>DAOTUH010000528.1:0-4857 GCA_034437255.1 Anaerolineae bacterium | reverse complement strand
TTGGGGCTGAAGTTGCGCTTCGGCAGCGCAGGATTGCGGCTCCTGCCGGAGATTGCCAAGCTTGAGGACGTGGACGTGCTGCAGGCCGTTCACGAGGGCTTGGAGGCGGTGAGCACGCCGGAGGAGCTGCGGGTGCTGTATCGCCCCGATGCGTGATCGCCGTGCCCTGCATGCCGGGTGAAGCCGGGATGTATTGATGTCTACCATAAAAGAGCAGCGGGGATGGGCCTTAGGCCCACCCCCGCTGTTTGGTGGAGCCATAACAATCTGACAGCTGTAGGATGGCGTGACGCCGGTTAATCAGCCGGCAAAGTGCAGCGCGTCCACGGGACAGCGCGTCAGGCAGAGGCCGCAGCGCGCGCAGTTCTCTGGGTGCAGTTGGATCATCTTCTCCTCAAGATAGAGCGCGTCGTAGACACAGCTGGTGACGCAGCGGTTGCAACCAATACACCGCTTTGGTAGGAGCTCCGGCGGATGTGTCATCTCAGGGGCGGTCTGTTTCAATGTTAGCCCTTGAATTTCCCCGACGGACGTATACTCGTGCTTATCCAGCCAGCGGTCGAGTTGTTTGGCCAGTTTGTAGAAGATGTCAGCTCCTTTGGTGATCGCCGCCGTGCAGACCTGTACTGCGGTTGCGCCGGCCATGAGAAATTCCACCACGTCGGTGCCGGTGGTGATGCCGCCCACACCGATGACGGGCACGTCCACCACGCGGGCTACTTCGTGGACGATGCGCAGGGCCAGCGGTTTGAGCGCCGGGCCGGAGAGCCACCCGTAGCCGTTCTTGCTCCCCATCCAGGGGCGACCGCCGTGTTCAATGTCGATGCCCAGCGTCGGGCCGAAGGAGTTAACAGCGACGATGGCGTCGGCGCCGGCCTCCTGCGCGGCCACGGCGGCGCGATGCGCGTCGCGGAAAGGGCTGAGTTTGACCAGCACCGGCACGTCCAGTGCCGCTTTGGCGGCGCGGATGGTCTCCTGCATGGGGCGCGGGTCATCGCCGATATAGTGGGTGCTCAGTTCCACGGCGTCGGCGAAGGTGGCGACCCGGGGCGCCAGTTCGGCGATATCCTCGGCGGTGTAGCCCAATCCGATGATCAAGGGTAAACTGGCCTCTTGGGCGTGCGCGCGGATCTGAGGGTACTCCGTCTCGATCCAGTGCTCCGGTGATAGCTCCGACCAGAGCTCGGTGTTGAGAAAGTAAGTCTTGAAATCGGCCATATTGGGCGTGGGAACCTCGGCGGCGCGGGTCGAGATGGTCTTGGCGACCAAAGCGGCGGCGCCCCCGTCGGCGCAGGCCTTGAGCGCAGCGGCGTTTCGCACCGGGGGACCGGCCGCCGGCATCATCGGGTGTTTCAATGTGAACTCCAACAGTTGGGTCGTCAACTTGCTCATGGGATTCTCCTTTTGAGATGCGGCCCAGCGGTTACAAAATCGGCGTTGCGCCTTAACGAAGGTTGTGTATGATGAGAACGATTCTACGTAAGTTTAGGGCCTTGTCAATGAGAAGGCCAAGGAGGTCATTCGATGTCTGATCGTGTTCCCATTGCCCTACAATTGTACTCGGTGCGTGAGCAGATGACCAAGGATTTCGAAAACACGGTACGCCGCGTCGCGGAGATCGGCTACGATGGCGTGGAGGTGGCTGCGCTGCCCGACAGTGTCAAGGTTGCCGACGCCAAGGTATTCTTCGACGAGCTGGGCCTGACTGTCGTCGGTGCGCACAGCCCGTTGCCGCTGGATAAGGCTCAGGAGGCTGTGTTGGAGACCCTGGCAGCGCTTGGGCGGCCCTATCTCGTCTGCCCCTGGCTCAACCCGGCGACCTATTTTCGCTCCAAGGAGGGAGTTGAACAGGCGTGCGTGCTGCTGAACAGGGCGAACACAATCGCACGCGACGCCGGCATGACGCTGCTCTACCATAATCACTGGTTCGAGTTTGAGACCTTCGGAGGCGATCTGGCTTTTGTCCTCATGGCCGAGTGCCTGAACGCTTCGATTGGCCTTGAGGTGGATACCTACTGGGTGCGTGTCGCCGGGCTGGATCCGGTGAAAATCTTGCGTGATCTAGGCGACCGTGCCCCGCTGCTCCACATCAAGGACGGGCCGGGCACCGTGGAAGCAGCGATGACGGCCGTGGGCGCCGGGATCATGGACGTGCCGGCGATCCTTGAGGTCGCCTCACCGGAGTGGCTTATCGTCGAGCTGGACCGGTGTGATACAGACTTGATGACGGCCGTCGAGGAGAGTTACGCTTATTTGAAAGATCTATAACGGGAGTACCTGACCAGAGACGGAAGACAGGAAACTGGGTTTGTGAGCCAGTCTCCCGTTTTTGAGGGCGGGCACGGTGGGGACACCGGCCCGAGCTGCTAGCGGTGGCGGGCACGGTGGGGACACTGGCTCGAGCTGCCAGCGGTGGCGGGCACGGTGGGGACACTGGCCCGAGCTGCCAGCGGTGGCGGGCACGGTGGGGACACCGGCCCGAGCTGCCAGCGGTGGTGGGCACGGTGAGGACACCGGCCCGAGCTGCTGGAGTCTGGTCTCCCGTCGTTTTTTATTCCGGCGCGAAGGTGTCGATCATCAATTTGGGATCGCCCAGCGGGTAGAGGATGGGACAGGTCGTGCCGCGCTTGACGTACTCTTTGACCTGATCCACGATCTCTTCGGGCGTGCCCGAGGCGGTGATGTTGAGCACCAGCTCGTCCGGCACGTACTTCATGGCTTTCTCGATCTGTTCCTTTGTGGCGGGCCAGCCCAGGATGGACTGGATGTTGTCCACGATCTCCTGATTGACCTCACTGGCCTTGGCGATGTGCGGCTGCTGTGCCAGATATTGGGTGAGCAGCATCTTGGAGCCCCGGATAGCCTCGGCGCGATCTTCGTGGACGGAGCAGACGACCAGCTGCGGGCGGTCGATCTCGTCCAGCGTGCGCCCGCCTCGCTCCGCGCCTTTCTCCAGCTGCTCCATGGCCATGTCGTTGTAGGAAGGCGGCACGCAGTAATTGAGGACGACGCCGTCGGCGATCTCGCCCGCCAGCGCCAGCATCATGGGACCGGTCGCACCGATCATGATGGGCACGTTGCGCGGTTCCTGACGCCCGTGCACCACGTCGAGCTTGATGCCATCGACGTAGTGGAACTCACCATGGAACGTGACTTCTTCCATGTTGAGCAGCTTACGCAGCACGACCACGGTCTCGCGCATCGCGGTGAGGGGCTTGCGCCGCTCGATGCCGACTTTCTTCGCCAGTGGGTCCCACCAGGCACCGATGCCGCAGATCACGCGGTCAGGTGCCAGATCGTCTAGCGTCAGATACGTGGCGGCCAGCAGGCCGATGTTACGGGTCCAATTGTTGATCACGCCGGAGCCGATTTTGATCTTCTTGGTCACGGCAGCGTAGGCCGACATGGGCACAATGGCGTCGCGCACCAGGCGGCTTTCCGCCTGCCAGACCGCCTCAAAGCCTTGCTCCTCAGCGTACTGCGCGTAGTCCATCCCGTCCCGGATGGGGTGCGCGTCCTGCAGGTACAGTGCAACTCGTGGTATCTCGTTCTGTGGCATGGGTATCTCCTTTTGTTTGTCTGAAACATCAAAACGTTCAAACGTTAGAACGTTTGAACGTTTGAATGTTTGAACGTTCACCGAAATAAGTCTTTTTCTACGGATCGCTGCATCTCCACCGCGTTGCCTGCTCCTTGTGGATAGTTGGCGCCTCGGATGAGGACGACGGGCAGTCCCTCGGCGGCCTGACCGGTGATGAGGCCCGCCGCCGCTGCCAGCTCGTCGGCACGGGCGACGGTGGTGACACGCAAGACGTAACCGTGCCGGTCGGGTCGCCCCCGTAGATCGTCGATGGGCCGCATGCCCGCCACGCCCAGCGCCAGGTTGACGGTGCCCTCGCGCCAGGGACGCCCGTGGGTGTCGCTGACGATAACGGCGACGTTAGCGCCGGTCGCTTCCTGTAGCCCCTCATGGAGCCCTTGGGCCGAAGCGTCGGGATCTTCCGGCAACGGCAGCGCGACCGCATCGCCCTGCACGTTGGAGCGATCTACGCCCGCGTTGGCGCAGATCCAGCCGTGGTGCGTCTCGGTGATGAGCACCGGCCCTCGTTGGCGGATGATGCCCTTCGATTCGCGCAAAATCACCTCAACGAGGCGAGGGTCCTTGCCGGTCGCCTCCGCCAGCCGGCGTGCTGCCCGGGAGGGCTCGACGGTTGTTAAATCGACCGTGCGTCCCTCGGCCTTGGAGACGATTTTCTGCGTGACGACCAGCACGTCGCCGTCGCACAGCGCGAGCCCGGTGCGGGACAGGGCATCCAGGATGAGGGCGACCAGATCGTCGCCGGACTGGACGTCCGGGAGGCCAGGAAGGCCGTAGAGTGCAATGTTTGCTTTCATGCGAGCATCTCTTTGGATGATGTCCTTATCGAGTTCAAAACGGAGGGGTGTTACCTCTTTACTCCTCCGTTTATATGCATAGTCTATTACAGACGCTTTGGAATTGAAAGTTGACTTCACTGAAATAACCATCAACCTCACGTAAAGGCGCCAAGAACGCAAAGAAAATTATTTGCAACCATTTAGGACGGATGAAGCGGATTTAACTGGTTTTTATTTAATCTGCTTAATCCGTTCCATCCGTTGACATGTTTGTTGACATGCTTGTTGACATGTTCGAAGGAGCTAAAGCTGCTTTCTTTGGGTTGGGGGAAGCCCCTGGATGGGACTTCCCCCTGGGTAACTTTTAGGGTGTGCTATCCTTGAGGATGATGGGGAAGTAGGTGTGGTACAGTGGTTCGACGACGAAGGTGGCGGTTGCCTGATCTTGACCGTCGTTGGTCGAAGTGACGTAGGCGGTGT
>DAOTUH010000527.1:0-5082 GCA_034437255.1 Anaerolineae bacterium | reverse complement strand
ATGGTAAGCACCCCGCCCCCGACGATGCCAAGCGTCTGTAGAAGCTGCTGCTTGGCGTGCTGACGCTCTGCCTCCAAAACGAGCTCCTGCTCCAATGCCTCGACGAAGGACGCGCTCGGCTCGTGGACGGGCGCCAGGGCCTGGGCAAGGGCGTGTTCCAACGCGCGCTGTTCGTCCAGCGCCATCTGTACCTCGAATTGTTCGGTTACGTCAGATCGCTTATTCATCTACTACTCTCCCTCTGCGACGGTCTCGCGCAGACTGCTCAATGTGCGATAGTAGAGAGCCTTTATGGCGCCCTCCGTTTTTCCCAAGACCTCGCCGATTTCAGCGTTGGTCATCTGCTCGACGAATTTTAAGATAATCAGCGTTTTGCGATCCTCGGGTAGATTATCGACCAGACTCAGAAGCCACGCCCGTTCTTCTGCCTTCTCAATGGTCTTGCTTGGATTGCCGCGCTCGGTAGTCAGCGGTTCCAAGGCTGTCATCGATACTTCTGGATGGCGACTGGCGTCACGATACCAATTGACGACCAGGTTGTGGGCAATGCGGAATAGCCATGATTGAAAGGAAGCACCCTTTTTGTCCTGATAGCGGTGCAAATTCCGAAGTGCTTTGTGAAAGGTACGTGACGTCAAATCCTCTGCATCTACGCGATTGCTGGTGTGCCGGTAATGATAATTGTAAATCCGTCTTACATAATGCCGGTATATCTCTCCAAACACTTTCGGCTCCGCTTTGGCCCGTTCGACCAATGCGGACTCATCTGTCTCGTGCATGAATCTTCCCCCCTAAGCATCCGCAGTTAGCGTCAACCAAAACGCTTGCGTTTGCTGATTCTATCCCCGGTGTGTCAAGTTTTGAGAGGATGTGCTTGCCTCTTCTAGCACAACGTGGGAATCACTTGTAACTGCGATTATAGGTTGCTTTGGGAGAAATCCAAAGAACATCCGCGATGGATGAAGACCTGTAAGCACAGGGGCCGCTCATGGCGGAACTGTCCTTGACTTTTACACCCATGCGCCTGCGTTTCCCATCTCGGTACATACATTACAACACGGATTGTTCAGAAAAGTTACGCCGAATCGGGTAAATTCCCATTGAAACCTCGAAATCTCGGAAGAAACGTAACTTTTCGGCCACTTTGGTGTTATCACTACGTGAGATAGGGATTTTGAAGCGAGTCAGCTGGTGAAGACGCTCTTTGCGCTCTAGGATCTGCATAGACGAAAGCCAGGCAGACGAAGCTGGGGTTGATACGGGTGGCAAACATGCCTGGAAGTCGCCAATTGCGTCTGAGCCATCCTGGAACTGCTTCGTTTGCCCAGATAGCCAAGGAATGGGAGGATTCGTCACGTATGGGACAAACAAACAAGCCTTTGAATGCGATGCGGGCCGAAGCGCAGCAGGGTGGCGGCGAAGCGCGCATCGCTAAGCAGCATGCCAAGGGAAAACAGACGGCCCGCGAGCGCATCGCCGCGCTGCTCGATCCGGGGACGTTCACGGAAATCGGCGCCTTCGTCCAGCATCGCGCCACCGACCTGGGGATGGAGAATAAACGCTTCCCGGGCGATGGCGTGGTCACCGGCACAGGCAAGATCGAGGGTCGCACGGTCTACGTCTTCGCGCAGGATTTCACCGTCTTGGGTGGATCCGTGGGGGAGGCGCACGGACACAAAATCGCCAAGGTCATGGACCTCGCGTATCAAAATGGCGCGCCCCTCATCGGCCTCAACGATTCGGGCGGCGCGCGCATTCAAGAGGGCGTTGATGCACTGGCGGCCTACGGCGACATTTTCTATCGGAACGTGCGCGCCTCCGGCGTCGTACCCCAGATCTCCGTGATCATGGGGCCTTGTGCGGGCGGCGCGGTCTATTCCCCGGCCATCACCGACTTCATCTTCATGGTGGAGGGGACGGGTAACATGTTTATCACCGGCCCCAACGTGATCAAAGCGGTTACCCACGAAGAAGTGGACGTGCAATCGCTGGGCGGAGCCACCGTCCACGGGCAACGTAGCGGCGTCGCGCACTTCACCGCCCCCGACGAGGAGACCGTGTTGGCCCAGGTGCGCTGGTTGCTTTCCTACCTGCCCTCGAACAATCTGACGCCGCCGCCCACCGTCACGCCGGAGGATACGCCCCAACGTCCCACCCCAGAGTTGGCCGAGGTCGTGCCGCCTGATCCCCAGAAGCCCTACGATATGCGGGGCGTGATCGAAACCCTGGTCGACGATGGCGAGTTCCTGGAGACGCAGAAGGCCTACGCGCAAAATCTGCTCGTGGGCTTCGCGCGGCTGGATGGGCAGCCCGTGGGCATCGTGGCCAACCATCCCGCGCACTACGCCGGTGTGCTGAATATTGATGCTTCAGAGAAAGGCGCGCGCTTCGTCCGATTCTGCGACGCCTTTCACATCCCGCTGGTCACGCTGGTGGACACGCCCGGTTTCCTGCCCGGCACCGACCAGGAGCACAACGGCATCATCCGGCACGGCGCTAAGCTGCTCTACGCCTACGCCGAGGCTACCGTGCCCAAGGTGGCGCTGATTCTGCGCAAGGCCTACGGCGGCGCCTACATCGTGATGAGCTCCAAACACCTGGGCAGCGACGTCAACCTGGCCTGGCCCAACGCCGAAATCGCCGTCATGGGGCCAGAGGGCGCGGTCAAGATCGTCTTCCGCCGGGAGATCGCCGCCGCCGACGAGCCAGAGGCGAAGCGAGACGAGCTCACCCGCACTTACCGGGAGACCTTTGCCAATCCCTTCGTGGCAGCGTCGCGTGGCTATCTGGATGACGTGATCGCGCCCGAGGAGAGCCGTGCGCGTCTCATCGCCGCGCTGGACACGCTGCGTAACAAGCGCGAGACTACGTCGAGGCGAAAGCATGGGAATATTCCTTTGTAAAACGTGTTGCGTGATGCGTGAGGATGGTCTCGCGGATCAGGACTTGGGCTTCACCCGTGTGAATTCATGTTAAGCGATACCGGTGCTGACGCAAAATCCAGCACCAAAAGCGAATGCTAACTTTCAACTCGCATCACTTTTAACTGATTCTCGTAAGGAGCGTACTCTTGAAGGTTCTAGTGGCAAATCGAGGCGAAATCGCCGTCCGCATTTTGCGCGCATGCCGTGACCTGGGCGTGCCCAGCGTCGCGGTCTACTCCGAAGTCGACCGGGAAGCGCTGCACGTCCGCTACGCCGACGAAAGCGTCTGCATCGGCCCGGCCGCGGCGGACAAAAGCTATCTCAATATCCAGGCCCTGCTGGGTGCGGCGCAGCAGACTGGCGCGACCGCTGTGCATCCCGGCTACGGGTTCCTCTCCGAGAATCCGGCCTTCGCGCAGGCCGTCGAGGAGGCCGGGCTCACTTTCATCGGCCCCCGTCCGGTGACCATGGCGCTGCTGGGCGACAAGCTGACGGCCCGACGCACGGCCCGCCGGGCCGGCCTTCCGGTGCTGCCCGGCCCTGACGAGCCGCTCATCAAGGGCACCACGAGAGACATCGCGGCGCAGGTGCAGTATCCTGTGCTCGTCAAGGCCGCGGCCGGCGGTGGGGGACGCGGCATTCGACTGGCGCGCACGCCCGACGAGCTCGCGCTTATGGTCCCGGCTGCACGGAAAGAGGCGCACGCGGCCTTCGGCGACGACACCGTCTATCTGGAACCGCTGGTCCAATCCGCCCGGCACATCGAGGTGCAGATTTTGGGCGATGGTGCGGGGCACGTCCTCTGTCTGGGCGAGCGTGAATGCTCGATCCAGCGCCGCCGCCAGAAGCTGATTGAGGAGGCACCTGCGCCTGGCTTAACCGACGCGCAGCGCCGCTATATCTTCGACGCTGCCGTCCGGCTGACGCGCGCACTCAACTATCGGAGCCTGGGCACCGTCGAGTTCTTGCTCGACGAGGACGGAGACTTCTACTTCATCGAGATCAATCCGCGCATCCAAGTGGAGCACGGCGTCACCGAGATGGTCACGGGCCTGGATCTGGTCAAGGAGCAGCTGCGACTGGCCGCCGGCCGACCGCTGCGCTACGCCCAGGAGTACGTCACCTGGCGCGGTGCGGCCATTGAGGCGCGGGTGCTGGCGGAGAATCCGGCCCAGGGCTTTCTGCCGGCGACCGGTCAGATCACCTATCTCAAGGAGCCGGGCGGGCCGGGCATTCGTGTCGATAGTGCCCTCTACGCGGGCATGTCCGTCACGGCAGAGTACGACTCCATGCTGGCGAAGGTCATCGCCTGGGGTGAGAACCGTCCCGTCGCCATCCTGCGCCTGCGACGCGCGCTGCGGGAGTTCCAGGTTGGCGGCGTGCCCACCGACCTCGAATTTCTCTTTCAGGTCGTCGATAGCTCGCCCTTTATCGTGGGCAACGTCGATACGAGTTATCTGGAGACGTTCCGACCGCCGGCCGAGCCGGATGGCGATGTGTTGGAACGCGACGTCGCGTTGGCAGCCGCGATCCTGGCGCACCGCCAGCGCGGCACGTCTCGTGTTAGATCCACATCCACCGTTCAAAATGGGTGGCGGATGACGGCCTGGCGCGAACAGATGTGAGACTGGATGCTGGAAGCTTGATGCTGGATGTTGGAATAAGGAGGTCAAACATGGCAGAGTATTACGTCACCATTGGAGAGCAGAAATATCAGGTCACCATCACGGAAGCAGGACTGTTTCTGAACGACGAACCGGTGCAATGTGATCTTGTCTCGCTCAACGGCAACGGGCTGCACCAGCTCAGCCGGGGCAACCAGAGCCTGGAAGTTTACATGAGCACCCACTCGCAGCACGCCTACGAGGTGCTCATCGGTGGGCGGCGCGTCATCGCGCACGTGGCGACCGCGAATCGCCGGGCGGGCCGCGCCACGAGCGACGCGCACGTGGGCGACGTCAACGCGCTGATGCCGGGCCTCATCGTCGACGTGCTGACGGAGGAAGGAGACCTCGTGCGGAAAGGCGACGTGCTCGTTGTGCAGGAGGCCATGAAGATGCAGATGGACCTCCGTGCGCCCTGCGATGGTCGCGTGGAGACCCTCACCGTCGAGGTCGGCACGCAGGTGGAAAAGGATGCGCTGCTGGTGCGCGTGACC
>DAOTUH010000526.1:0-1678 GCA_034437255.1 Anaerolineae bacterium | reverse complement strand
CGTCACTATCGTTGGTCAGGACGCCGGGCGCGGGCACATTCAGTAGCGTGTCCTCCGGTGTTGTATAGGCGTCGTCCTGCGCGATGGGTGCGTCGTTCACCGATGCTACATTGAGCGTCACCGTGACCGGGTTGGAGTCGAGTTCGCCGTCGTTGGCCCGGTAGGTGAAGGCATCGCTCCCGTCGAAGTCGGGCGCGGGCGTGTACTGGAAACCCCCGTCGGCGCTGAAGGCCAATGCACCGTGTGCGGGCGTCAGCATCAGCGTGGCCGTGAGCGGGTCGTTCTCCACGTCCTCGTCGTTGCCCAGCACGCCGGGCGCGGCGATGGTGAGGACGGTGTCCTCCGTGGGCGTGTAAACGTCGGCGTGGGCCACCGGTGGGTCGTTGACGGGGGTGATGGTGAAGTTCACAGGGGCCAGGTTGAGGTGATAGTCCCCTGCCGCCAGCGCCTCGATCTCCCATGCCTCCAGCGCTCGATCGTAGATACGTAGATCATCGGCGGCCCCATCCCAGGGAAGAATATTGTTAAAATTCCATCCACCGAATTCAATAGGATCCGATGAGAAGTCCCAAGCGGGTTCAGGAACAGCGTCGTCTCGCTGCACGCCGTCAGCGAAGAGGTGCGCCGTCGTGCCGTCCCAGGTTACGCAGAGGTGATGCCAGTCATTGTCCCAGAAATCGGCGACCTCCAGAGAGTAATCGAGCGTCTGATCTACTAGGAGACTGCCGTCCTCCTGGGCCCTGATATGGATGCGGTTGTATTTCAGTAGGGTGCGTGAATCATAGAGGCCGGGGAAAGTGAGATCTCCGCTCTGCTGAACCCAGAGGCAGACGGTGCGCTCCGGTGAGGACGACGTGAGCATCCCCAAGTCCACGCTCGTCGAACGTCCGTCAAAGGTAAGAGCATAGGGATTTGCGAACGTCGTCGTTGACGGAACCGTGGTGGTGAAAACCGGGAGGCTGAAGCTTTCGTCTGGAATAAACGTACCGGTGTGCCCATTACCGGTGTAGTCATAGACGCTGCTGCCATCGCCCTCGTCAAATGGCCAATAGGCCAATGTGCCGGTTATCGGGTCAGTCACGATTCCGTCGCTTAGGCGATAGGTGAAGACGTCTGGTCCGTAGTAGTAGGGTACCGGCGTATACGTGAACGCGCCGCTGGCATCAAGGTTGAGAGTTCCGTGTGCCGGATCAAGCGCCCTGACTGGAGTGATCGGATCACCATCGATCTCTACATCGTTGTTCAGCAGACCGGGCGCACCGACGTGGTAGGCTGAGTCTTTCTCCGTCATCGTGTAAGCTTCTCCCGCAGCCAGCGGCCAGTCGTTCACCGGTGTCACGGTGAGCGTCACCGTTGCAAGACTGGACGGCGAGGAGGTCAGCGTACCGCTGATCATCGCCGTGATCTCATCACCGGACAGGGCGTAGCTGTAGATGTGGGCCTCGTCCACAGACGCTTCGAGAGGCGCAAGCCCGCTGACGTCAGGGGAGTAGTGACCTAAGCTCCATCGGCCCAATGAGCCTTGTTCCAAGGGGCCTACCGCCGCCGATGCCGTCTGCTCCAACACCCCGTTACGGTAGAGCCGCCAGGTGGTCCCGTCGTACGTTGCGGCCAGATGGACCCACTGATACCGGTCGTTTTGGGGAATAGGGATCGAAGCACCGTAATCCGTCGTGTC
>DAOTUH010000525.1:0-14046 GCA_034437255.1 Anaerolineae bacterium | reverse complement strand
GCCTCGGCCAATGTCTTGCCTACCAGCGGTGAATCGGGCAGCACCATGATCTCAGCGAGGTAGGGACGGATGGCGAAATCGCGTTCGCTCAGCGTGTCCGTTGGCTCGCGGTTGGGGATGAGACGACGGCCCAGGGTGAGCATGTAGAGCAGGCCTAGCACGAGAATAGGGATGCCTACGGGGGCCAGCTCAAACATGCCCAACGGGTCCATCTCGTAGCGCGTCAGCAGGCCGCTGATGACGATGTTGGTAGACGTGCTGACCAGCGTGACGGAGCTCGCCAGGATCGCGGCGAAAGCCAGCGGCATGAGCAGTTTGGACGCGCGCACTTTCAGGCGGCGAGCCAGTTCCAGCGTGATCGGCACGAAGAGCGCCGTTGAGGCCGTGTTACTCATGAAAGCGCTCAGAATCGACGCCGTGATCATGATCACCAGCTCCAGCCGGTCGCGGTTCTCGCCCACTACCTCCACGATGGTCTTGCTGAGGCTGTCAGCGACGCCGGTGCGGACCAGGGCCGCGGTCATGATCAACAGGCCGAAGATCATCACCACCGTATCGCTCCCGAAGCCGGCGAAAGCTTGCTCGGGGGTTAGCAGTCCGGTCAGCGGCAGCGAGAGCAGAATGCCCATGGCGATGATGTCCGTGGGTAGCAGCTCCAGCGAGAAGAGCACCAGGGCGACGGCAATGATGAAAAGTAAGAGAGCGATTTCAAACGTCATGGTGGTCTGTCCTTTTGGGTTTGGGAGTATGGGAGTAGGGAGTATGGGAGTATGGGAGTAGGGAGTATGGTTTCTGGGAAGATGCCTGTGTTTCCTTAGTGCAATTATCTCTATCTTTCGGGAAGGTCAAATTGCTCAACCGATGTACGTGCATTTCATGCATCGGCTTCTTCGCGGTGGAAATCTCGGTTGGCGCCATCAGTGCAACCGGAAATGCGGGGGTAAGGAGTGTCGTGTACCAGTTTCGCCGTCTGACACTACAAACCAGCTGTATAGCGGCGTAACTCGTTCAGCACCAGGGGTAAGTCATGACCGGGGTCGCCTGTAAGCGGAGAAGTCTGTACCTCGCCCGATGGAGCAGGGAAATGGTGGGGATATGTATCCAGTGCGGGGAAATATTCCTTGTTATCCCAACGTAAGGCTTGTTCACCGTGGATGAAATGGTAGGCGTAGTCGGTAGGCTCGTGATTGTGATACAAGCGTACCTGTAAAATGTTTCCTGTGTGCAGTTCTGCACGTACCTTGAGCGCAAATTGTGCCGCCGAGAATTGTTGGGTTTCCAATATGCGCACGCTGCGACAGCTAGACCAGGCTTCGAACGTAGTGATGATCAGGCTCAGCCAATCGACCAGAGTACTCATGTAGGTTCAGTCTGTAACCCCAGCCAGTTTTGCAGCATCTCGCGGGCGATTTTCCAATCAAGCGCGTCTTCCTCTTCCGCCTCATCCCAGTATTGAGTTTGGAATCAGGATGCTCCTGCAATTCTGATGAGCGCGCCTGGAGGTAGACCTCGAACTGTTCATACGTCATCCCGGAGCGGGACTGTAGTTGTTGGATGGTGGCTTGATAGTGCTCAATTTGGCGTAGCACATAGTCGCGGGCCATTTCTGCTACGGCCTGCTCGGGACTGGCAAACAGCCCCCGCCGGACAAAAGGTTCGACAATGGTTGCTACTTTAGAGCTCATGGAACTTCCCCCATGCAAAACGCTTATACGTTCAAGCTTATTGTAACATGCTTGCATGTCGTGCGCAAGGAAGCCTCTCGGGTGGGGCCGGTTCCTTCATCGACTTTGGGACATGCTCCCGACCGCGCCACGCCAGGTTCATGAATTCATGCTGTCTGTCGTCTGCCGTCCGGTCATCTGCAGATTTACACAGATTGTCACTTATACGGAAATCCCCGGAGGGATCATCCCCCGGGGATTCGCGCTTTCAAGCTACGTAGAATACAAGATACGCAATACGAAATACGCAATATCCCTACACGTAGCGCTCGCGGATCTCCGCACTGACGTAGTCCAGGATGGCAACGGTGATAGCGATGAACCAGACTGCGATGCCGGCAGCCCGGAAGCGGAAGAGGCGGATGTATTGGATGAGGATGAAGCCGATACCGCCGCCGCCCACCAAACCGATAACGGTGGACATGCGCACGTTGATGTCCCAGCGGTAGATGGAGAAGGAGACGAAGGGCGGGATCATCTGCGGGATCACGGCGTACATGATCGTCTGGAGGCGCGTGGCGCCGGTGGCTTGCACCGCCTCGATGGGGCCGGGATTGATGTTCTCGATGGACTCGGAGTAGAGTTTGCCCAGCGCGGCGATGGTGTGCACCGTCAAGGCGATGATGCCAGCGAAAGGTCCCAGGCCGATCCACTGGGTCGCGATGATGGCCCAGATCAGCGGCTCGATGGAGCGCACGATGTTGAGGACGGTGCGGACGACGTAGTAGATGCTCATGGTGAGCCACGAGCCGGACATCAGGTTCTTGGCTGCCAGGAAGCTGACGGGCAGCGCGAAGACGATGCCGAAGAGCGTCGCCATCATGCCCAGGAAGATCGTCTCGATCATCCGCTCGATGGTCTGGAGCAGCGGATCGCTGGGTTTCGGCCCCCCGATGGGGAAAGTCTGTCGCGCCTGGATTTCGTAGATCTGGGGACCGGTTGCGCTCGTTGGTACAGCACGATAGGGTAAGGCCACTTGGATTTCAAAACTGCCCTGGTCGTCGGTTGTGGTGACGACCGGGTCACCGTCTTCGAGCAGCCGATATTCGTCGCCGATGGGGTTCTCCCACCAGATCTCCGCGCGCTCGTTGGATTCAAACCCCTCTGCGATAATGGTGACCTCCGTGCCGGGAACTTTGTTGTAGTTCTCGTCCTGCCGGGTCAGCTCACCGCACGTTGGGTCGATCATGACGTAGGGCTCGCCGGTGACTTTCTCAGGTGGTCCGGGCGGGTCCTCTTCTTCGGAACAGGGAATCATGATAGGCGCACTGGCTTGAACGACCCTCTCATCGCGCGTAAGCGCGGCTTCCCAAGGCCAGAGCACCTTGGTCAGGATGGGCAGCGTATCCTGGAGCTCGGTCGCTGCCTTGTAAAGATCAATCTGTCCGATCTGCCAGCCCAGGACGAAGAACAGGACGAGAATTAAGAAAAACAGGGTCATACCGCCTCGTACTTCTTCTCCTTCCTCTGATGCCTTGGCCAGGCGATAGGCGTCCCGGGCATTCAATAACCACAGAATGACGGTCCCGCCAATCATGAGTCCGATGAAAAAGGGCAGGCGTTCAAAAGCCTTGGCGAACTCGTCCCAAGGACCGCCGGTGATCCGACGGGCCAGGATAGAGATGCGCCACATAAGCAGGCTAATGATGCTGATCATCGAGCCTAGAATGAGCAGGCCGCGTTGTAACTGGCGTGTCAATAACTGTCCTAGCCCAGGAATGATCAGAGATGCTACACCGGCAACCGGTGCGGAAACCAAGCTGGGACGTTGTTTTTTATGGTTGTTTTTGTTGTTAGCCATCTTATCCTCCCACCGTCCCCTCAAGGCCGCCGCCGACGCGCTCGGCTTCTTGACCGTAGATGTCCTTGAACTGCTCGTCGGTCATGGCGCGGATCTCCTCGCGAGTCCCACGATAGACGATCTCACCTGCCCGCAGGCCAATCACCCGGGACGAGTATCGCTGCACGAGATCCAAATAGTGTAGACTGCAGAGGATGGTCATGTTGTCCTCCTGGTTTAGATCTTCCAGATGTTGCAGGATCGAGTGTGCGAGCACGGGGTCGAGACTGGCGACCGGCTCGTCGGCCAGAATCATCTCCGGCTCCTGCATCAATGCGCGCGCGATGCCCACGCGCTGTTGCTGTCCCCCGCTGAGTTCGTCGGCGCGCTTATGGGCCTGGTCCGCGATGCCGATGCGTTCCAGTACCTCTTGCGCGCGCTGGCGGTCCTTACGGGGGAAGCGGTGAAACAGACTCTGCCACTCATTGATGTACCCCAGACGCCCGCTCAGGACATTGGTGATGACGTTGGAGCGCTTCACCAGATTGAACTGCTGGAAGATCATGCCGATTCTGCGGCGGAAGTGTCGCAATTCCGTCTGGTTAGCCTTTGTGATATCCTTGCCGTTCCAGAGAATCTGGCCCTCGGTGGGCTCGACGAGACGGTTGATGCAGCGCAGCAACGTCGATTTCCCGGAACCACTCAGTCCAATGATGATCAGGAATTCTCCTTCTTCCACGGTAAAACTGACGTCCCGCAGGGCTACGGTGCCGTCGTGGTAAATCTTGGTCAAATTCTTGACCTCAAGCATGTGTCCTCCTACGTGAAACGAAGGGGGGACGAGATCGCCCCCCCTTCGCGTGATGAGTGTCCTAAACTATTCCTGAAGATCCTGGATGCTCATGCCGGAGGCTTCCAGAACCTGGCGGAAAGGATCGTAGAAGCTGTCGCCATGCTGTTCCAAGCCGGCCCAGCTGTACGCTGTGTCCAGGGCGTTTTGGCCCTCTTCGGTCTCGGAAATGGCAAGCAGAGCGTCCACGATGGTGTTCTTCAGCTCTTCATCCATCCCGGGGTTGAACTGTACACCGTCGTTGGGGATGTCCTCGGTGGTAGCAATGACCTGGACCACTTCCATGACGTCGGGGCTGTCTTCTTCGATGGTGCCACGTGCATCCACGTAGGTGGCGCCGGCGTCGCAATCGCCGCTATAAACGGCTGCGACCACCGCATCGTGACTCCCGGCATCCACAACTTCGAGATCCGCCTCTGTGTCGATGCCGTTGGCGCGCATGGTCAGCATGGGGATGATCCAGCCGCTGGTGGAGAGGGGGTCGGGGCGACAGAACGTCGCATCCGCAAGATCCTCAATGGATTGAATGCCGCTATCGACGTTGGCGATGATCTGCCCGTTGTACGTCGGGCTACCGTAGCGTACGGCGACCAGTTCGGTTTCCACATCACAGCGCTGGTTAGCCAGGATGTAGGAGAAGGTGTTTAGCGAGCCCATGTGGGCCTCGGCCGGGTCCGCACACATGGCCTCAACCGCACCGGCGTACTCGGTGGTGACTAGCACGTTGAAGTACAGGCCCGTCTCTTCCGTCAACAAACCGCTCAATTCCTCAGCACCCGTGACAACCGTTTGCGTCTCACCAGAGGGAACGAAGGCCCAGACGATGGGGTTATCTTCGGTGCCCAGTTCCGCTGCACCTCCACAGGCCGAGAGCAGCATGCTTACCATAACCAGTAAACCAACAACTGTCAGAAGTTTCTTCATTGACTTTTCCTCCTTAGATATAGAACTTCAGACTCAATATGGACACTTATATAATACTTTTGCTGACTTGGAATGTCAAATGTGGGAAGCTATGCCATAGTAAAGCTTTGTTAACAAATCTTTAGCTGAGGGTTAATAGAAGCAACTTATCCGGGTAAAAACAGCCTTCCGCTCGAAATGCCGCAGAGGAGGAGTTTTGTCAGCTCACTTTTCCAAATACACACGTTATTTTCCCTCAATCCCTAAGCGGTTACCTCGCATCACTATAACGTAAAACACCCCAGCCATGGCGACAAACCCGATCAAATTGTAGAGCGGATCGAGGCGGTCGGTTAGGATCAACGCGGGTGTCTGCAGCACAGAAGCCTTGAAGTTGACGAAGAGGGCCACGAACAGGTTATTGGCTGCATGAGTGCCTAACGCCAGTTCCAGGCGGTTATCCCGCAACGTGAGCCATGCGAAGAACACGCCAATACCCCAGTAGTAGAGCAACGTCAGCACAACCCCATTGGCAACCTCTGGATTAAAGGCGTGGGGCAGCATGAAGAGCAGGCCGTTGATCGCTGCCAGCACGAGCGGTTGTCTCACCCGTCTGCCCAGCCCCTGTAATAGATACCCTCGGAAGAACAACTCCTCGGTGGCGGCTTGGAGCGAGGTCAGGATCAGCGCCAGCATGGCAAATCCAACGTAGCGTCCCGGCGCGATGCCTGCCCAGGCGAAGGCGTCAGGATACAAGAGATATTCGATGAACGTGACCACGCCCGCCAGTACAAACCACAGCCGGAATCCCTGCCAGATCCGCCGCAGCGAGACCTCAGACCTGGGCGTGATCAGTGTGCGCAACCGCCGGCTATGGACGAGGCGCACCGCGACGAAGATGCCCAGCAGGAATAACGGGAAGGCCAGGTTGAGGAGGGCGTACTCGCTGAAGATGGGATTGATGCCCGTGAGAAACCCTGCTTCAAGATCGATGCCCGTCGCCGGATTCCCGTCGAGGACTACCCAGATCGCGGCGGCTAGCAAGGGCAGCGATCCCAGCATCAGCCAGAAGAAGAGTACCACGCCGGTGCCCAGGACGTAGCGCCACCAGCCGTTCTTGCCGCGCTCTGTTAGATCGATAAACGACGTTGTCATGAAAAGCCACCTTTGTGGGTATGGATTCGTGACCGCAGTCTCCAAGTATGTCATAGAGTGAGCAGAATGCCAAATGAGAACATCGCTTTTCTGGACGTCGTTTTATGGTAGGATGACGCTCATGATGGATGTGACAACGTTTGAACAGCTGCTGCGCACGCGCCACTCGGTCCGCCGTTTCCGCCCAGATCCCGTTCCCAGAGCGTTGGTGCGACGGTGCTTGACGATGGCGTCGCTGGCGCCCTCTGCGCACAACGCACAGCCCTGGCGCTTCGTTGCAATTTTGGAATCGTGGACGCGCGTTCACTTTGCCGAGGCTATGGCGGCTGACTTCCGACGGGATTTGGAAGCCGACGGTGTTCCTGCAGAGCGTGTGGAAGCTTTGGTCGATCGCTCGGTGCAGATGATCAGCCAAGCTCCTGTTGCTATCTTGCTCTCGTTGAGCATGGCAGAGATGGATCGCTACCCAGATGCACGCCGTCAGGCCGCCGAGCACGACCTGGCGGTGCAGAGCGTCGCGCTGGCCGGGGGGCATCTGCTGTTGGCTGCGCACGCGGCGGGATTGGGCGGCGTCTGGCTTTGCGCGCCCCGCTTCTGTCCGGAGACGGTGCGACGGGTACTTGGACTTGCAGAGGATTGGGAGCCCCAGGGACTGATCCTCTTGGGTTATCCAGCAGAACCGACGCCGGATGAGAAGCAGCGCAAGTCTCTCTCAGACGTTCTCATTTGGTTTGTTCCGTAGATAGCGAGGTAAATGTGAAACATAATTTCAAAACTCTTAACGTTGTGGCCCTGGCGGGCGGCGTCGGCGGGGCGCGATTGGCGGACGGCCTGGCACACGTGCTGCCGCCCGAGCATCTGACCGTCGTCGTCAACACGGGCGATGACTTCGAGCATTGGGGGCTGACCATCTGCCCCGACCTGGACACCGTGATGTATACGCTCGGCGGCGTGGCGAATCCCGAGACGGGGTGGGGTCACGTCGACGAGACGTTTCACTGTCTGGACGCCATGGAAGAGCTCGGCGGCCCGACGTGGTTCCACCTGGGCGACCGCGACCTGGCGACGCATCTGCTGCGCACGCAGTGGTTGCGCGCGGGCGCGCGGCTCACCGACGTGACGCGCCGTCTATCCGAGGCCCTGGGCGTCGGGCCGACGATTCTGCCCATGTCCGATCAGCCCTATCGTACCCACGTCCTCACCGATGAGGGCGAGCTGCCGTTCCAGACCTATTTCGTCAAGCGTCGTTGCGAGCCCGTGGTCTATGGCTTCCGCTGGGCCGATCCCGAGGGCGCGAAGCCCCCGCCTGAGGTCAACGCGGCTCTGGATCAGGCGGATCTCGTCGTGGTCTGTCCCTCGAATCCTTTCGTGAGCGTCGATCCCATTCTGGATATGCCCGGCGTCCGGGAGGCGTTGCGCGCGCGTCCCACTGTAGCCGTTAGCCCGATCCTGGGTGGAGACGTCGTCAAGGGCCCGGCGGCTAAGATGTTCCGGGAACTGGGGACGGAACCCTCTGCCGTGGCGGTGGCGGCGTACTACCGGGATTTCCTGGAAGGTTTTGTGCTGGACGCCATGGACGTCGATCTAGTCCCCGACGCAGAGGCACTGGGAATGGCAGCCCGCGCTGTCCCCACGTTGATGGTGGATCCGGCGACGCGCCCGTCGGTAGCGCGAGACGTGTTGACCTTCGCCACTTCCCTGCTGTAGGTCCTGGTTATGGAGCGGATCTGGGCTATCGTCCCCATCAAGCCGCTGGCCCAGGCCAAGTCACGTCTGGCCCCTGTGCTGGCGCCAGACGCGCGTCGACGGCTCGTCCTGACGATGCTCCATCACACGCTCTCAGTTCTGACGCGCGTTGAGGACGTGGCGGGCACCCTGGTCATCAGCGCCGATGAGACTGTAGCCCTCGTGGCTGCGGGATACGATGCGACGTTCTTGCCGGAGCCGCAAGCGCCGAGCCTGAACGCCTCGTTGACTCGCGCAACAGCAGCCGTCCAAAAGCGTGGCGCGACAGGCGTCCTGGTCGTGCCCGGTGACCTTCCGCACATAAACGTGTCCAGCGTGGAGGCGTTCTTGAGTGCCGCGCCGGAGCGCCCCGCCGTGGTTATCGCGCCAGACCGCCGGGAGCGGGGCACCAACCTGCTGCTACTGATCCCGCCGGATATCATTCCGTTTAGCTACGGGCCGGATTCGTTCGAGAGACACCTGGCGCGGGCCGAAGCGAGTGGTGTCCATCCCGTCATCTGTCGCATGTCCAAGTTGGCCATCGACACCGATCTTCCCGAAGATCTTGCGTTGATCGACGAAGAGATGTATCTGGACCGCTCCTAGAGGTGTTCCCTTGTTGCAAGCCACACCAACGAGGGATAAACATTTGAATCAATGGATTAAGCGGATTTAACAGATTTGTGGTTAACCCGTTGCACCTATTGACGATTTGAAGCCTTGAAGGACAGGTCACCGGGCGATTTTCAAGGAGGTCGCTATGCTTGGGACAAAACCTGGATACGTGCAGGCGTTTATCCGCGTCGGACTGATGATCGTGTCGGTGCTGTCATCCTCCTCTTGTGAGCCGGCCGAAGTTGATGCTCCCACAACTGAGCCAACGGCGGCGACGATCCCGTTGCCGGAACCGCGCCTGGAGAGCGACACGTCGGTGGAAGCCGCGTTGGAGGCGCGACGTTCCGTTCGGGAGTACACAGGGGAGCTCCTGACCTTGGCGGATCTCGGGCAGCTGCTCTGGGCCGCCCAGGGCGTCACGGGCGCAAATCAGCGCTACCGCACGGCCCCGTCCGCCGGCGCGCTTTACCCGCTGGAGCTCTACGCTGTGGTGGGCGACGTGGCCGACCTGGCGGCTGGTGTGTATCGTTACGAGCCTGCCTCACACGCGTTGACACGGGTCGGTGAGATCGACCCGCGGGCTGCGTTGGCAGGGGCGGCGCTGGGCCAGGCGTGGGTCGAGGAGGGCGCGGCGGTCCTGGTCTTCGCCGCGGTCTACGACCGCACGACGAGAAAATACGGCTCACGCGGGCGGCAGTACGTTCATCTGGAAGTCGGTCACGCCGCGCAGAACGTCTATCTGCAGGCCGTGGCCCTGAATTTGGGCACCGTCACTGTGGGGGCTTTCAATGATGAAGAGGTGAAGCGCGTCGTCGGTTTGGCCGGTGACGAGGAACCGCTCTATCTCATGCCCGTGGGCCATCTGCGATAAAAACCTCGGAGATTTCAAAAATCTCCGAGGTTTGGCAGATTCACTTGCTGGGGGCAATGGGTTAATATCGTCCAACCTCCCGTACCAGCGAGAGCGCGTATTCGTACGTCTCCAGCGTGGCGCCCGGCGGGATGGAATGATCGCTGTGGTAGACGTAGCCGCCACCGACCATGGCAGCCGGAATCTTGCGTTCAATCTCCGCTCTCAGCCCCTCACGGTCGTTGTTCTGGAAGAGCCGCGCGTCGATATTGCCCATGAAGGCGAGTTGATCGCTATACGTTTTCTTCAGTGCGACCACGTCCATGCCCGCCTTGACCTCCAGGGGTTGGATGCAGTCGACGCCCGCCTCGATAAGCAGCGGCACGGCCTTGGTGAGATTGCCGTCGCTGTGATAGATCACCTGCGCGCCGTGGGCGTGGGCCAGCTCGCATAGCTGGCGGTGGAAGGGCAGCAGAAGCTCACGGTAATGGCGGGGTGAGAAGAGCAGGCCCTTATTGTAGGCGATGTCCCCGTAGAGCCAGAGCGCGTCCGGCTGGATGCCGCGCGTCTGCAGATCGTGCCAGGCGTCGCTGATCAGCTGCACATCGGCGGCGTACATGTCCTGCAGCCACTCTGGGTCCTGGATCGTCAGCATCAGCTGCTTCTCCGGGCCGACCTTGTGCCACGTGCACTCGAAGGGATCAAGCATGGAGAGCACGACGTAGCGGCCCCGCTCGCGGAAGTGCCAGTAGCGCGCCTCAAAAGGCTCCCAATCGATGCGCGTTGCTGGATCGTAGGCCAGTAACGGGTTGTACTCCTCCCACTGCTCCCGCGTCTCAATGGCAAAGCTCAGCAGCCCCGGCGTCGTCTGCGCCTCGCGGAACTCCTTGTTCAGCGTGCCCCAGTCATCGCGGACGATGCGGTAGTCCTCGTCCTTCTCGACGATCTCTTCGGGCAGCAGAAAGGACTGCTCGAACCAGAACATACCAACGTCAAAATCAAAGTAATCTTCGGGCCAGACCTCTGCCGGCATGCCCTGCGCGCGGAAATCGGCCAGCGTCTGCGTCCAGAATGAGTCGAAGATGGCGAGCCGATCCGCCGGCTCGCGGTTGAGTAAGCGCCGTACGCGCTCACGTGAATTCATCATTTGATCTAATCCTCTGAAAAGAGCGTCGTAGTCTTTTGGTCAGGTCGCCAAATGGGAAATATTCAGCGTCTCTGTAGTTGGATTTGCAGTCGCCTGATCGCTTGCCGGCATTCGGCCAACAGTGCGGATTCGTCCAGCATTAAGACGTGGCCCTCGTGCATCAGCAGGTCTCCGCCAACGATAACGGTCTCCACGTCGCTGCCGTGCGTGCTGAGGGCCAGCGCGGAGTCCACGTCGTGGACGGGCATGGCGCGGGCGTGATCGAGGTTGACGACGATGACGTCGGCCGGTGCGTCGGGCGCCAGCGTCCGCCCGCCGGTGGCGAGGCGGAGCGCCGCTTGCGGCGGGAGCACCGTCGCGTCGCGCGTCGTCGCACGGGCAAATCCGATGGCGGCTTTTAGCGTCTCGAAGATGTCCTGCGTGTCGTTGCTGGCGGGTCCATCGGTGCCCAGGCGGAGCGGTACGCCCGCCGCGTGCAACGCCGCCACCGGCGCGATGCCCGATCCCAGCACGGCGTTGCTTACGGGACAGTGTACGACGGTCGCGCCGCTTTCTGCCAGCAGTGCGATCTCGTCCTCGTCCACCCAGACGGCGTGAACGATCTGCGTTGCTTCGTCCAGCACGCCGATGTCGTTCAGCCAGGCGACGGGGCGCAGGCCGTAGGCATCCAGCGACATGCGCACCTCGTCTTCGGTCTCCGCGACGTGGGTGTGGGTCACGCTGTTGTAGCGGCGGGCCAGCACGTGAGCGCGCTGCAGGGTCTGTTCGGAGCAGCGCCAGGGCGCCAACGGTCCGCTGGCGACGCGGACGCGGTCGTGCCCAGCCCACGTCTCAAACAGCCGCTCCAGATCCGCCAGGATGGCGTTCGGCGCTTCGGCGTTCTTGCCCTGATCCGACCAGGCGCGCGCCAGCGTCAAACGCAGCCCGACCTGGTCTGTGGCCTCGCAGACGGCGTCGGTGTGCGCGGGTGACGCAGCGACCTTGTGGTGATCGACGACGTGGGTGGCGCCACAGCGCAGGTTCTCTACCAGGCCCAGCAGCGCCGCCAGACGCATGTCCTCAGGCGTGAGGGCGCGCTGCAGGGGCCAGATCAGTTCGCGTAGCCAGGGCAGCAGCGGCCGACCGCCGGCCAGCCCGCGCATAAAGGTCTGGCTGACGTGCGTGTGCCCGTTGATGAGGCCGGGCAATACGGCGCGATGCCGCGCGTTGATAATCGTATCTGCCTGCGCGACGAGTGTGTCCGGTGGCGTGCCTTCACCCAGCGCCGTGATGGTTCCGTCGGAGATCGCCACGTACCCGGGTGTCATCCATCCCGCGTCGATCAGCACGGCGCCGTCGCGGATGAGGATGCGATTTGTCATACCAGCGCGCGTCCCCCATCCACAAAATAGACGCTGCCGGTGGTGAAATCCGATTCCATAAGGAATTCAACGGTGCGGGCGACGTCCTCCGGACAACCAGTCCGTCCCAGCAGCGACTTTTCTTTGGCCCACCTCTCTTTCTGCGGTGGGCAGTCCTCGGGTAGAAGGACGGTGCCCGGCGCGATGGCGTTGACGCGCACGTGCGGGGCCAGTTCCACAGCCAGCGATTTGGTCAGCGAGACCAGGCCTGCCTTGCTGGCGGCGTGGTGGGCATAGCCCTCCCAGACCTGGAACGCCGAGATATCGGTGATGTTGAGGATCAGGCCTTGCTCTTGCTTCAGCATGATGGGCGCGACGGCTTTGCTGCAGAGGAACGGCCCCTTGAGGTTGACGTCCAGCGCGCGGTCCCATTCTTTCTCGCTCAATTCCATGAGCGGAGATTTCAGCCAGACCGAGGCGTTGTTGAGCAGTACGTCGATCCGCCCAAAGTGCTCTAGGATGACGTCGACCAGATGCTGGACTGAGTCGGCGTGCTCGACAGCGGCCTGCACGGCGATGGCGTCCACGCCGTGGGCTTTGATCTCGTCCAGCGTCGCTCGCCAGGGTTCGTCCTCCAGGTAGTAACTAAAGGCGATGTGAGCGCCGCGCTCGGCCAGGTAGAGGGCCACGGCCCGTCCCACACGCACCGCGCCGCCGGTGATCAGTACAACGGAGTCTTTCAGTTTCATAATTAAATCCATTCGTCTGGTAGCCAGATAGTTGAGTAATCTCAGCCTTTCAAAAACGCTCCGAGTCCCCGTCCTTGTGGGCGCTCATCTGATAAGATTTGGCTAGAACGCCCCCAAGGACGGTGGCTATTAACCTTAAGGAAAGATCGTTTTTAGTTGACTGAGTCTGGACGTTGTTCAGGGCCTTGACTACGCGACTACATGACTAAGCTCATGACGGCTTTCTGCACGTGGAGCCGGTTCTCGGCCTCGTCGAAGATGGCAGAACGCCAGCCGGGCCCCTCGGTCTTGTCCATGACGTAGTTACTGACCTCGTGGGCGCGGTCGGCGGGCAGGCAGTGCATGTAGATGGCCTCTTTGTCGGCGGTTTCCATCAGATCCTTGGTCATCTTCCACTCTTTGTAGCGGTCGAAGATCTCCTGGGATTTGTCCATGTCGTACTCGCCGATGGGCGGCTGGAAGATAGTCGTGGGGCACCAGGCCTTGGGATAGACCGCGTGGGCGTCTTTGACGCCGTCGGCGAAATCGTGGGTGATGCGGAAGGAGCCGTTGGTCGCGTCGGCGTAGGCTTCGCACTGGGCGATGATGTCGGGGTCCAACACCATCTCCGGCGGGTGGGCCAGCGTCACGTTCATGCCCAGCATGCTCGCGTAGAGGATGGCCGATTGGGGCACGGCGCGTGGTTTGTGGACGCTGGGCGAGTAGGCCCAGGACATGGTGAAGTTGACGCCGTCGAATCCGCCGAAGTTCTCCTTGACGGTGAGCACGTCCGCCAACCCCTGGAAGGGATGGTAAATGTCGTCCTCCATATTCAGTATGGGCACGTCGGACCATTTGGCGAACTCTGCCAGCAGCTCGTGAGCGGCGCCGTACGCCCACTCAACGGGGTCGCCGTAGCAGCGGATGGCGATGGCGTCGCCCATGCGGGAGAGGACGCGGGCCACGTCGGAGACGCGCTCGGTGCTGTAGGCGACCTCCTGACCTTCCAGGGCCGGTGTGTAGATCTTGTTGGGATCGAGAAAGTGCGCGTGGCCGCCCAACTGCGTCATGCCGGCCTCGAAGGAGTTGCGCGTGCGCAGCGACTGGTTGTAGAAGAGCATGAAGAGCGTCTTGGCGCGCAGCACGTCGTCATGATAGACGCCCATGGCGCGGTCGGCTTTGAGGCGCTCGGCTACGGTCAAAACGGTCTTGATCTCCTCCTGGGAGAA
>DAOTUH010000524.1:0-3669 GCA_034437255.1 Anaerolineae bacterium | reverse complement strand
CCTGATCCTCGCGCTGGTGGCCCTGGGCATCTTCATCGTCAGCCTCGTCATCGCCGCTGCCGGGCTGGTGGCGCCGCCGGTCGCCGTGCTGGGCGGCGTCGGCATCCTCCTCGCGCTGGTGATCGGACTGGGCGCGCTGGTGCCCATCGTGCGCGTCTGGCAGTTCAATCGACAGACCCAAAGCGCCCAAAGATTATGAAAATTAAGAAAATAACCCGGTAATAGATGCTTGTACACCATCTGGCGAATCTCTGGGCAATGGATGTTGGTCCAGAAATACACTCTCTTCCGCGTCATTTCGAGCGAAGGGCCGTTTTTGCCCGGAAGCCTGCCCCGAGCATGGCCGAAGGGTCGAGAAATCTCCTAGCCCCGACCGCAAAATCACGTTCATCTGCAAGCATCGGGGGCTTTGGAGGCAAGAGGGGGAGATCCCTCGACTCGCTGCGCTCGCTCAGGATGACGAAAAAGTAAAGGCTTTCTCGTGAGCGGTAACAGGATATGCGTACTTGGCAAAACGTGATAATCCACTATTGCCCCAATCTCCAAGACACGCTATGATGAGGGTATGAATGCCATAACCACGCTGCAAACACGCAGAGGTCGGATTCCCCTTGGCTGCCCCTGGATAGTGGGCAGCCAATTATTTTGCTCACCCCCATACCTGAGATTGGAGAGATGTCATGAGTGATCTTTTTACCCGTCCGATTCGTGCGCGCGAGGTGCTGAACAACCCCTCCTGGGACCAACTGCGAGCCTGGGCCAGCGTCGAGGAAGCGACGACGGTCCACGGCTCGGCGCGCTACGTCACCCGGATTCGCAGCCGCTCCGCCAAGTTCACCGATATTCTTTTCGATAAGCCGACAGACAAGCAGGCGCGCTGGCTGACCAACGCACAGGCCACGCTGGGCACGCTGCGCCTGATCCGCCTGGATCGCGTCATGGGCCAGCACCCGGACTTTCGCCTGCACTGCCGCTTCTACGTCCCCATCGACCACGCGCGGCTGGCCACCATGTGGGGCCAGTCGCTCTTCGACGCGACGCCGGAGATGATCGAGCAAGAGCGCGCCGACCTGACCACCGTCATGCTGCCCAAATGGCGCGACAAGGTCATGGAGCGCCGCATCCTGGTCAACCCAACGACCTACACGACCTACGTGCTGGGCAGCGACTACATGGGCGAGGTCAAGAAATCCTTCCTGCGCATGGCGATGTATTGGGTGAAGCAGCGCAGTGGATTAGGGCTGCACGCCGGATCGAAGGTGCTGCGCGTGCGCGACGTCGACGATGAACTGGTAAAACGCGGCGCCATCTTCTTCGGATTGAGCGGCACCGGCAAGACGACACTCACGTGCCACCACCACTTTTTAGAGGGCGAGGAAGAGAGCGTCGCCATCCGTCAGGACGACGTGATCATGATGCAGCCGGACGCCAGTTGCTACGGGACCGAGGACAACTTCTTCATCAAGACCGAGGGACTCAAGCAGGCCAGCCAGCCATTGCTCACCGCGGCTGCCACCTCGCCGAGGGCCATGCTGGAAAACGTCTGGATGGAGCCCGACGGCAGCCTGGACTTCCTCAACTACACGCTGGGCAAGAACGGGCGCGCCATCGTCTTCCGGGAGGAGATGGACTACACCGACGACTCCATCGACCTGCCCCGCGCCGATATGGTCATCTTCATTACGCGAAGAGAAGACATCGTGCCGCCGGTGGCGCGGCTGACGGCCGAGCAAGGCGCGGCTTTCTTCATGCTGGGCGAGTCCATTGAGACGGCAGCCGGCGATCCGGCGCGGGCCGGACAGCCCGTGCACAGCGTAGGCACCAATCCCTTCATCATCGGCTCCTACGCCGAAGAAGGCAACATCTTCCTGGAGATCCTGCGGAACAACCCGGACGCACAGGTCTTCCTGCTGAACACCGGGCGCATCGGCGCGCGCGGCGTGGACCGCCAGGAGCGCACCGACAGCAAAGGCAACCTGCGCGGCGCCAAGATCGAGGTGCTAGACTCGACGGAACTCATCAAGCAGATCGCGCGGGGCGGCATCCGCTGGAAACCGGATCCCGACTGGGGCTACGAGGTCGCTGAGACCGTCGAGGGCATCCCCGATTATGGGGAGCGCCTGGACCCGCGCCACTACTACACCGACGAGGAGTACCGCGCCCTGACGGACCTGCTGCTAGAAGATCGCCGCGCGTGGCTGGCCCAGTTCGACACCCTGGATCCCGCCATCCCTGCGTCGCTGGGCCTGCCCGTGCTTCAATGGCGAGAAGCGGAGACGGTCGAAGAACCCGCTCAACTCCCCCATCACGTTTCCTGACACGTCAGAGAACGCAATTCCAAAAGACAAACGCCGAGTGCGATATGCATTCGGCGTTTGTCTGTACATAACTATCTGGTACTAATTCCGCCCGCCTCTCCCTCCCCCAGCATGATCAGGGGGACCGGCATGGTCAGGTGGACCGGCGTCATCCGGTGGACCGGCGTCATCCGGTGGGCCTGCATCCTCCGGTGGTCCTGCATCCTCCGGCGGCCCGGCGTCATCAGGCGGCTCGGCATCGTCTGGAGGACCAGCATGTTCAGGGCGTCCGCGCCCGCTGCCGCGTCCGATAAGATCAAGTGACTGCCAGATCTGCCCCCAGCCTTCGCCCGCCAGCCGACGCTCCAGGTAGGTCTCAGCGCTCTCGCCCATCGTCTCCGCGGTCTGCAACGCGAGGAGGATCTGTCCGAAGCCGAGGCCATCCTCACAGAACCAGGCCATAACCTGCTCGTAGGTTATATCGTAGCGCTCGGCGAGGCGGTCAGCGACAGGATGAGTAAAATCAGAATCGGCGCAAAAGAAGTTATCTCCAGCGCCATCTTCCTCATCCTCGTCCTCTTCGTCGTCCTCGGACTCGTCCTTGACCTTATCAGCAACAACAGTGTCATCATCAAGAATGCCCTCAACTTCGACCAAACTGCCAACCTCGATCTCGTCAAAATCGAAATCCTCCGGCAACTCGACGGTATAGAGAACCGTCTCTCCGTTTTCTTCGACTTCGACGACTAACGTGCCCGCCGTTGCATCAACAGAGACAACCGTACCTGTGAACTCAATTTCTTCCGGCTCATCCTGCAGCAGGGAAGCTGCCCCTACTGCATCAGCGCCTAGGGCAGCAAAGAGCATGCCCATCACAATAAACAAGCTAACGCCCCATCGTTTCCAATGCATACGCGCCCCTTTCTAAACCTATATATGACTTCGTTACCTTTCCAAAGCCTCATCTACTGGACATATCGAAAGAGACCCCGGTTTAGTCACGTTGATAAGCATAGGAATTTAGTACTAACTTAGGCTCTTATAAGTTACGTAAGAGAGGGCCTACCCCTCTTTCTCGTCGAGGGAAGCCTCCAGGACAGCTTGAAATTGTTCACGGATTTGCACAGATAAACACGGACAAAAACGATATAATCTGTGAAAATCTGCGTTAATCTGTGGATTTTTCCGTAGCTCGTATAGAAGCAAATTTAGGGCTTCATCTAATTCCCGACAAGAGCCATCAGCTTTATGCGGCGGACCGTCTTACCGTCTTACCGTCTTGAAGCGAATGGTGCAGAACAATCCCAACCAGTTTTCTGGAGTCTTACACCTCTGGCGCGAGGCTCTTTTGGATTTCGCAGGGTGGTGGGGA
>DAOTUH010000523.1:0-8677 GCA_034437255.1 Anaerolineae bacterium | reverse complement strand
CGCCCCTGGTCAACGCCTCAAATCAGGCTATCTGGCAAGCCAAAGTCGCGCCGGACGTGCAGGGGCGCGTCTTCGCTGTCCAGCGTCTCATTGCGTGATTGGTCACGCCGCGCTCGCGACTGGTTGCGGGGCCGCTGGCGGATCACCTGTTTGAACTTGCGATGCAGGAGGGTGGGGCGTTAGTAGAGGTTTTCGCGGATCTGGTGGGCCAAGGCCCCGGCGCGGGCCTGAGGTTGATTCTCGCCTTGTTCGGCGCACTCTCTGTTTTGGTGGTATTGAACGGCTACGTCTTTCCGACCGTGCGCAAAGTCGAGGTCCGTTTGGTGGATCGCGATGCCGTAGGCTCTGCGGTTTGATTTGAACGGTGAGTTCCTGATACGATGCGTGCCCGGCGTATGTGCCGGGCACGTGTGTTTGGAAGCTCGACTATTCCCCGACTTTGACTGTTACCAGGGACCGCAGTTGTCCTTTCAGAGCCGCGATCCGCGCCTGGGTGCGTTCGATCTCCTCGAAGAGCGGTTGCTTGGCCTCAATGCCTTCCTTGATCATGGCGCGTGCTCCGGCGCGTCGGCTTTTGACGACGCCCGCGTCGACCAGAAGGTCCAGGCGCTCGCGCATCTCGGCGTCGGTGCGGATGACCATCAGCTGTGAGACATCCTGCGCCGTACAGACCACGGCCCTGCCCAGCGATTCGAGCAGGCCCACGGCTTCATCCACAACCTCGTCGAAGGTCACGCCCTCAGCTTGTGGGGTCGCTTTGTTGGGTTTCACCCCTGTTTCCTTATTCATCATGTCCTCCTGTACCTGCATTTTTGCACTCTAGCGATGGGCTCTCGAGACGCACCTAGGCGCTCGTGTCCTCTTCGGTCTTACCGAGGTTGACGCTTTCTCTCAATTGCTCACGCAACGCGGCGATTTGCTCGGTGATGTCGCGGATCTGATCGAAGAGCGCGGCGTTGACGCGGATTCCTTCGTTGATCAGGAACGCCGCGCTCTCCGAACGGCTGCTGGTGACCTCCGCCTCGACCAACATATCCAGGTGTTGCAGGGCCTCGTCGTTGACGCGGACCATGACCACGTTCCCCCGGTTTTCCAGCGCGCTATTGAGCGCCTTGCTGAGCGATTCCATGCCACGCTCAATGGCGCTCTTCAGGCCTTCGCTTTTTTCCGGTGAGGACTCCGTCGTTTCCTCGGTCGTCTCTTCGGTGGATTCATCCGCTACAACCTGCTCGCTGCCTTCCACTGCGAGTGTTTCTTCGATTCTCTCTTCTGGCATCTCTTGTGCTTCGTTCATCTCAGACCTCCGTTTGTAAGTGAATTACGTGTAATGCCGATACACGTTCTATTATTACAGATTTTTGTCGTGTTGTCAAGCTCTTTTTGGCTCTGGCTTTGTTACCCTGAAAGCAAAGGATCAGCGGAGGCAACGGCAACTATTTGGGGACGTGGGACTCAAGAATCTACTCCGGTGCAGGACGTGCAGCAGCCTGACCGTCGTGGGGATTCCCATCGGCATAGCGGCATCGTCGTCCTGGGCACCCTGGCCGAGGGCTTGCTGACCAAGTTCATAGCTGCCTTCGGCGGCCGGCTTGCCTCGCCCACCCCGGATCGCCGTCGCTATCACCAACGCTAAAACTGTCGGACTCGAAGCGACGAACGGCAGCACGGTGACCGTGACCCGCATTCTGTGGCACCGCAATCTTATCACTACCGCCAGACACACGTGAGCCAGGCCATCACGAGCGATCTGGCCTTTGCCGCCGATGGCTATCACCTTACCAGCAGCTCACCGGCCCGGGATGCTGGTGTTGTCAGCCGGGTGGCGACCGATATCGACGGTGAGGCGCGACCGGGGAACGCTGCGTACAATCTGGGCGCCGACGAGTATTGGCCCAACGGTCCACCCATGGCGGACGCGAACGCAGATCCACAGACCGCCCATTCTGGGGGCACGATTACCCTGGACAGCTCGGGCAGCCATGACCTCAGCCTGGACAGAGGCAAACTCGCAATAGAAAGTAAGGGGTGTAAAACTTGTCAGGTATGGTTGGGAGATGGATCGACTACGACGCAAAGGAGACCGGCCCATCGTGGCAGGCCAGCCAGCCCGGCGGATAGCCGGGCACGTCGAGCTCGCAACTGCCGCAGAGGCCCATGCCGCAGCGCATCAGCGCCTCCCAGGAGAGCTGGCGGGGCACGCTGTGTGCCGCGCCTAGCCGGTCGAGGGCCGCCAGCATGGCGACGGGGCCGCAGGCGCAGAGCACGTCGAGGCGCTGCGCAGCGATGGCTCGCTCGACGGCGTGCGTCACCAGCCCAATCTCGCCCAGCGAACCATCCTCCGTCGTGACGCGCACTGCAGCACCGGCACGCTCGAAGTCCTCGACCAGCAGCACGTCGTTGGCCGTGCGCGCCCCGATGCAGACTGCCACGTCGCAGCCCTGGGCCAGCGCCCGCCGGGCCAGGAAGAGCAATGGCGCGACGCCGTACCCGCCGCCCGCCAGCAGCAACCGCTCGCCCGTGATGCGAAAGCCCTGGCCCAACGGGCCGCGCACCCACAATCGATCCCCCACCGCCAGGCGATGCACGGCCCGGCTGAACGGGCCCACGGCCACGACCGTCAGCGCCAGGGGATCGTCTCCCGCGATACTAAAGGGCTTCTCCCCGACGTCGGGCAGCCAGGCCATCACGAACTGGCCCGGCTGCGCGGGCAACGACGCGCGAAAGACGAGCGTCTTGGTGCGGTCGTTCTCGACGCGAATTTCAGAAACGGTAAAGGCATGGTGCATGGTACAGCCTCACAGTCACAACACTCATGTCCTGCTGGACAGATCCACGTTAATCGCTCAGCAGATTCGATGTTAAATTTGCTTGTATCTGTTTAGTATTCTGAGGTGCAACGCACTTTCGCCGAAGTTGACAAGCCAGGATATCCTAAATCGTGCCTGGATGACTTCGTAAAGCGATTATTTCGATTCGTAAGTGCGTCGCACCTATCTGCTCACAAGCCTAAACGGTTACATTTGCTTAATCCGCTCAATCTGCTGACTAACTCAGAGCGCCAGGCCGCGCAGCGCGGCGAGGTCGGCGTAGCCCTGCGCCGCCATGAACTCCCGCAGCTCCGCCGCGATCTCGCCCAGCGCGGTGACGCCCCGGTACCAGACCGCCGATCCGACGCCCACCGCCGTGGCGCCGGCCATCAGCATCTCCGCCGCGTCCCGCCCGCTGGTGACGCCGCCGGTGCCGATGATGGGCACGTCGACGGCCTGCGCCACCGTCGCCACGCAGCGCAAGGCGATGGGCTTGAGCGCTGGTCCCGAGACGCCGCCGACGCGATTGGAGAGCACGGGACGTGCGGCTTTGGCGTCGATGATCATGCCGGGCATGGTGTTGATAGCCGTGATGGCGTCGGCGCCGGCCTCGACGACGGCGGCGGCGATGCGCCCGAGGTTCGGGACGTTGGGTGCCAGCTTGACGGCGATGGGCACGTCGGGCACCGCATCCCTGACCATCGCCGTCACCGCCGCCGCGCTCTCGATGCTGCCCGCGAAGGGCGTGCCGAACTCGTCGCCCACGTTAGGACAGGAGATATTGACCTCGATGAGATCGGGCTGCGCCTGCGCTACGGTCCGCGCGACGTCGCCGAAGGCCGCGACCGTCCCGGCGAAGATGCTGGCGATCAGTGGAATGCCCAGCGGGGCCAGCCGCTCGCGCGCCGCTTCGAGCATCGCCACTTCCGCCGCCGCGCCGGGATTGCTCAGGCCGATGGCGTTGAGCACCCCGTGGCCCCAATCCACGGCCACGGGGTTGGGATGTCCAACGCGGGGCGCCGGGCCGCAGCTCTTGGCCGTGACGGCGCCGGCGCCTGCACGGGCTGCCCGCTCCAGCAGCGTCGCGCTCGTCCCCAGCACGCCCGACGCCAGCACGACGGGATTTTGCAGGCGAAGCCCCAGTAACTCACAGGCGAGATCAACGTCTGACATGGGCCTCTCCTAGCCGGCGTCCTGCTCCAGGTAGCGTTTCACCTTCTGATACGTCTGCGCATCGATGATGTTTTCATCGCGCAGCGTGTCCAGGATCTGGCCGAGGGTGAGGACAGCGTGCAGCCGGTAGCCGTGCTCCTGGAGCCGCGCCCGACCGCCCTGCTCGCGGTCGACGAGAACGACCACGTCGTTGACGACGAGGCCGGCGGATTCCAGCGTCTCGATAGCCCGCAGCAGGCTGCCGCCGCTGGTGATGACGTCCTCGACAGGCACGGTGACCTGGCCCGCTGCAAAGACACCCTCGACGGTGCGCCCGGTGCCGTGGGATTTGGCCTCTTTGCGCGGGTAGACCAGCGGGTGCCCCTCTTTGAGCGCCACAGCCGACCCGGCGGGGAGCGCCGCGTAGGGCACGGGCGCCAGCCGCTCGAAGGAGAGCGACGCCAGGAGCCGGCTGTACGCCTCGACCACCTGCTCGAAGACGCGGGGATACGAGATTGTGCGGCGCAGGTCCACGTAGATGGGCGACGTCTTCCCGGAGGCCAGGGTGAATTCCCCAAAGCGCAGACACCCGGCCTCGTAGAGGCCCTGGATGAGCGCCACCTGGGGATCCGTGGCGTCGGCGCGGTGAGCGTTGATGCGGTCCCGCAGGCGCTGCGCCACCGCGCGGGGATCGTCGGCGTAGAGGATGGCGCGGGAGACGGGGACGATGACGCGGCCGTCCTCGCCGGTCAGGCCGGCGCCGAGCGCCGCGCCCAGGTCGCCGCCCTGCGCGCCGATGCCGGGGGCCAGGAGCCAGCGGTCGGGAGCCAGGGCGCGCACCTCGGCCAGCGCCTCGGGCTTGGTAGCGCCCACGACGAAGCCCACCTGGTCGGCATCCCCCCAGGTCTGCCCCTGGCGTGCGATGTGACGGTAGAGCGGCTCGCCGCCGTAGTTCTGCACCTCGGCCGCCGAGGCGTTGGACGTCTGGCAGAGCAGGAAGGCCATCTTGCCCGCGTAGGCCAGGAAGGGATCGACGCTGTCCCGGCCCAGATAGGGGCTGATGGTAATGGCGTCGGCGCCCCAGACCTCGAAGGCCGCGCGCGCGTAGGCCTTGGCCGTGTTGCCGATGTCGCCCCGTTTGGCGTCCAGCAGCACCGGGACGGGATCAGGAATAGCGGCGATGACGTCTCGCATCACGGCCAACCCTGCCGGACCGTACTGCTCGAAGAAGGCGAAGTTGGGCTTGTAGCAACAGACCAAGTCCGACGTCTGCGCGACGATATCCAGGCACCAGCGGCGCAAGTGCTCGGCTGGCGCCAGATCAGGTTGAAAATCGGCCGGGATACGCCCCGGATCGGGGTCCAGGCCCGAACAGAGCAGTGAGTCGTTGCGTCGGCTGGCCTCGGTTAGTTTCTCCACAAATGATGTCGGCATCGGATACCTCCGCTATGCCTTGCCCAGGACAGCGGCTAACAGCGCCATGCGCGTGTACATTCCGTTCTTCACCTCGCGGAAGTAGGCAGCGCGGGGATCTTTGTCCACGGCGTAGTGGATCTCGCCGACGCGGGGCAGCGGGTGCATGACGACCATCTTTTCCTTGGCACGCGCCATCAATTCGGGCGTGATCTCGTAGTAGTCCTTGATCTTCTCGTACTGGGCCATGTCGCTGAAGCGCTCTTTCTGGATGCGGGTGACGTAGAGGACGTCGGCGTTTTCGATGACGTCGGCGACGGCGTGGGTTTCGCGCACCTTGAGACCTCGGTCGATGATCTCGTTCATCAACGTCAGGGGCAGGCGCAGGATGTCGGGTGAGACGAAGCGCAGGCTGACGTCGTACTGGAGCAACAGCCGCGTCAGCGAGTGGACGGTGCGCCCGTAACGCAGGTCGCCGATCATGGCGACTTTGAGGCCGTCAATTTGGCCGAGTTCCTCGCGGATGGTGAAGAGGTCGAGCAGCGCCTGGGTGGGATGCTCGCCGGACCCATCGCCGCCGTTTATAATGGGCACGCTGGCGTACTCCGCCGCAAGGTTGGCGGAGCCAAGCTCGGGGTGACGCAGCACGATGACGTCGGCGTATTGTTCCAGGGTGCGGATGGTATCGGGCAGGCTCTCGCCTTTGCTGACGCTGCTGAACTGCACGCCCTGCGTGATGGGAATCACCCGGCCGCCCAGCCGGTCCATGGCCGCGATAAAAGAGGAACTGGTGCGCGTGCTGGGCTCGTAGAAGAGGCAGGCCAGGACGTAGCCGTGTAGCAGGTCGCAGGCGCCGACGCGCTCCACCAGTTCCCGCATCTCGTGGGCCCGGTGGAAGATGTAGGAGAGTTTCTCCCGGTCGAACTGATCGACCGAGAGCACGTCCATCCCGGTCAAGCCGTTGGTGTACCCCTGATGGGACTCCATCTCGTCAAAATTGAAAAGCTTCGGCAATGACTCTAACGTATCCATGATCTCTCGCCTCCTTGGCATATATGTTATCAGACATCCCCTCAAAAAAAGAACCCGCCAATGCGGGCTCTTTTCTTAACACTTGATGATCTCGCCGTCCTCATAAACGAGACGGCCTCCGAATGCTACGCGCGTTATCTTCCCTTGCACCCGCCTCCCGGCGAAGGGCGTCCATCCGCACTTGGTGTGAAGCGTGTCGTTGGTGATCTCGTAGGCCGCCGCCGGATCAACCTCAACCCAGGAGTGCGGCCGGGCAGGGAGCCTGAAGATGCGGCGCGGATTCTCGGCCATAAGTTCGACGAGGCGCTCCCAAGACAGGCGCCCTTCGCTCACCGCCGTCATCATCAGCGGCAGAGCCGTCTCCAGGCCCGGTACGCCCGGTGGGGGCGTCTCGGCCGTGCGCTTCTCTTCCAGCGTGTGGGGCGCGTGATCGGTGGCGATGCAGTCGATGGTGGTACCAACGTGGTCCCAGAGTGCCGCGACGTCCTCGCGCGAGGCCAAGGTTGGGCGCATATCGCCCAGCGGCCCCAGCCGGGGAAGGTCGTCTTTGGTCAAGAAGAGATGGTGGGGCGTCACCTCGCAGGTCACGGGCAGGTCCCGGGCCTTGGCTTCCGCGATTAGCTCGATCTCGTGCTTTCGGCTCACGTGGCAGATGTGCACGGAGCGCCCGAGGGCCGCAGCCAAGCCAATGCCTACGGCGATCCCCGGACCTTCGGCGTGCATGGCGATGATCTTATTGCGGGGCCAGCGGCGGAAAATGCTCAGCAGGGTCGTGAGGTCGTTGACGCGCAGCGGGCCGTAGGTCTGATCAAGGTAGATCTTGAGTCCCACGGCATGGCGTCCAAGCGCGGGCAGTTCGTTCAGATGACTGGAAGAAGCCCCGGCGTAGAGGAAAACGTCGCACAATGCCTCAGCGTCTGCCTGGGTCTGGGTTTCGCGCAGTCGCTCGTAGCTAACAAGAGGGGGATGCGTATTCGGCATCCCCAGAACTGTCGTAAACCCGCCGGCTAAAGCAGCGGCGGTCCCGCTATGGAAATCTTCTTTGTGTTCACCCCCAGGAACCCGGAGATGAACGTGAACGTCGACCAACCCAGGCAGTCGCCTCATCACTCCTTCTCCACATGCTGCCGCATGCTTTATCCGTGACTCGTGCCTCCGACCCATCCGCGCTACCATACCAGAAAAGTGCGATTTATGCAAGCTAGAGTCTGTATCTGTCCCCATCCTGTCGTTCCTGCTGCTCCTAGTTTGCGTTGCGACTCGCAACCGCATCCACAACCTCGCGTCACGCCTCCGTCGCCGGCTCTGCCGGAAGCGCAGGGTGTATCGTCGCAGCAGGAAGGACACAGAGGCGATGTCCACCGCCACGCCAGGCCCACCAGCACGGCGTCGATGGCGGAGAGGTCGATGAGGTAGCCGATAAGCACGACGAGTAGGGTCACGAGGACGTTACTCAGGTCAGGAAGGAACGAATGGAAAGAACCGTGGCGCGGTTCTCTGAGCGTCCGTGGTGGTTGAGGTAGGTGCCGAAAACAACGCCCTTGTAGTTGGAGACGAGGTGGAGGAGGATGACGAGGGCAAGGACCACACCTTGCTTCCTCACTACCCCGGCGGGGACGAAGACGGCGACGTAGAGGACGGTGACGAGGAACACCGAGAGTTGCGGCTCTCCACGCGATGGGAAAGAGCGCTCAGCACGCCGCTGACGCCGTGGATGAGGACGAAGATGAAGCCCAGGGAGGCCACCTCGAAGCCCCGGCTCACCAGGTAGGGCTGGCTCATCAGCGTGACGAAGGCGAACATGGGGATGGAGAGGACGAGGAAGAAGAGGATGAGCCACCGCACGGTCGGCTGAGTGAAAGCGAAGACGAAAGTACCCTTCAGGTGCTCCACCTGATTGGGGACGCTGTAGCTCTTCTCCGAGGTGGGGGGCTCGGCCATGGACCAGGTCACGAGGTATGACTACATCAGCGATAAGCAAGTGAGCGATTCTTCGTAGGCTATGATTAGGTCCGCTCAACCGCGTTACCGTTTGGTTCTATCTTCCCATCCTAAGGTTGTGCCTCACGCAAAGACGCCGCCGATCAAAGGTCGGACAGTCGCCAAGATATTTAAATTTATCCTTACTTTTCTGAATAGTAAAGCTAGGGCAAACGCATTTATATTTAGCGAGAATCTGGGTATAATTCCTCTTCGTAATCAGATCTTAGACCTAAGGAAGGAGAATTACATGACACAACCATCCACCGCGACTATTATTGAGCACTTTTCGG
>DAOTUH010000522.1:0-2019 GCA_034437255.1 Anaerolineae bacterium | reverse complement strand
GGGTCGGGCGCCGTCTCCAGCACCGCCGTCCGCAGCGGATCGACCTTGCCCACGTCGGAAGTAAAGTAGATCGCCGCTTCCTGATTGGGCATAAGCTCCACGTCGTGGGTGATCCAGACGGGGCGCTGGCCCAGCGACAATTTATGAACATAAAGCGTCTGCTCGGTATCCTCCAGTACCTGCGAAATACCCGGAAAATCGAAAGTCCGCTTAGACACCACATGATCCACGTTGAGCAACTGCCACCAGCGAATTTCCGGCACCAGGTCTAAGAACTGTTCGTACCGGGCCTGATAGAGCGGTCCGTTCCCCGTCACGTCACGCATTCGAAAGTGAAGACCTGCATTCCCACCTAGCGGTAAGTTCGCCTCACTACTAATGCGCGCCACCGGATATTGTTTTTCCAAGAGATACGTCAGTGCCTCGGAGGGCGATGTGTAGCCATCTTCAGGTGGGGCCTGTAAGATCACACCGTTATGCGCGTGATAAAGATCCAGAAATAGCAACGCTAGCAGCAACAACCAAAACTTGGCAAGCCCATCCCAGTGGTCAGCCAGAGCGGCATAACCATAGCCTGCTAGGATTACCAACCCAAAGGTGACCAAGAACGCAATCCGCTCCTGGTCGCGAAATAGGTCAAACCCTGGTGCTACTGCATGGAAAATGGGGTAGAGAAAGCCATTCCCACCTAGGGAGAGCAGCAAAGAGACCAAGACCACGCCGCCCCAGAACCACGTTGGAGCCTCGCGAAACCCGACGAGTGCTAACAAGGCCAACACCAAGGGTATCCAACCGACGTACAGCGGCGACCACTCCCCCAGGTTGGGCCGCAGCACCCCAAGCAATTCCCGGGGCGCAAACCCATGCGCGACCACCTCGTAACTCAGATTGGCCCGTGGCGAGCGTTCAGCCATTTCTGCACTGGGCAACCACTGGGGAGCCCCGATAGCTACCACGATAAGTGCAAGCAGCGCCGCGGCTTTAATCACAAACCGCACGTCGAGACGTAAGTTCAATACACGGAAGAGGAAATACGCGCCGGTGAGATAGATAACGTAAAGGAAGGTCTGAAAATGCCCACCTAACACAGCAATCCCAAAAGCTACACCCGCCAGCGCCACGGCGTGCAGCGAACGCCGCTGCACGCCTCGTTCCAACAACCAAAGACCGGCGGGCAGCCAGAGCGCAACTTGGAGAATGATCATCTGTAACATGGGATAAGAGGTCAGAAAGCCGCTCAAACCAAACGCGGCACCAGAGATCATCCCCGCCGTCATATTACCCGTAAGCTGACGCACAAACAGGCAAGTAAAGACCGCCGCAAATCCTAGATAAGCCACGACCTCCAATTCCAACGCCAACAGAGGAAAAGTCGGCAGCAAAATCTGCCAGAGGCTCAAAGGATAGAAGACCGTGTACAGACTTTCAGCGACCGCCGGTTCGCCACTGAACGTATAAGGGGACCAGAGGGGCAGCCTTCCCTGACGATATTCACGAGAGACAAAAGAGCGCATGGGATAATGTTGCATGACAAAGTCCCCCTCTTCAAAAACCATGCGCTGCGCCGGGTTAGGCCACCAGACCTGCCAGAAGAGGACGAAGGGGAGGAAGAACAAGAGTCCCATCACGATAAGGTTCCGCACGTTGATAGTTCGCATCACGTAACCCCCACACTTTTCACTTTATTGTTCCGTTGGACTTTAGACAAACAGAACCAACTCGATGAGAGTGAAATCGAGTTGAGCACCTTAACAAACGAGTAAATCAAGTATCAAAACCCGGTTTTGCATCAAGGATCACCCTTTTTGACCACCTCGTAGCGTTGTGGACGCCGCCGCGGCTTGCCTTCGGGCCAGCCCGGCGAATTTCCCCGAGTTTTCGGCGCCGCTGCGGGCGTGCCAACTTCGAGAAATAGCTCCCAGAGGCCTTGTTGGACTCTGCGCGGGGTCAACTCCTCCTGGGGCGGCTGCCAGGGCAAGGGCTGATCCGGGACGCAATCACGGGCCAGATACAATTGCC
>DAOTUH010000521.1:0-2970 GCA_034437255.1 Anaerolineae bacterium | reverse complement strand
CGAACATACCGGCGGTGTAGCCGGTGTAGCGAAGGATGCTGAGCGTCGTCAGCATCACGCCGACCAGGAGCACAGCGCCAAGAACCCACCCATCGAGATCACGAGAAAGGAAAGCTTTGACTTTATATGATTTCCTCACGACATCCTCATCCTGCTAGATACCTTCATAGTTCAGTTCCTACACCGTCAATCAAACACGAGACCTTAACAACGCCAATCCTGGCAGATACCGAGTCCCTGTCAATGCCTATCCCTAAGCCTCTTGAGTTGAATCCCAGGATAGATATACTCAAGTTCCATGAAGTATGTGGGCAAAACTCTCTGCTCACGAAGTGCCTGCTCTCTAGTTAAAATATAGAGACTCAGGTCATAGGGCCCCTCCGAAAAATGGGCGGGGATTTCTAGAGTAAAAGACTGCACAAAGGTCTCTCCAGAATTGTACCCCGTTGGCGGCGGGGACATCCAAGACACTCCGGCCGTCTTATATTTCACACCTTTGATCCGCTCTCGCACTCGCCTAAATAGCCGCCCATACGGAAGCGCATGCCTCGGATAATCGGCCAATAACTCCAGAATAACAAAGTAAGGTTCCTCAAGGCGCTTTTCAGCACGCCAGTGTATATCGATTCGCACCCTTTCACTCGACAAGTTACTCTTTCCTTCCGGCAGCGAGAAACCCAGTAACGTGAGGTTATCTGAGAAACGCTTTTCAACGACATACTCAACATCCTGAAGGGAAAACCTATCCTCGCGCTGCTTCCCCTTCTCGTCGATGTCTGTGGACTTACAATCAAGGACTTCGAACAGCTCAGAGGCAGTGCTGCTGTAAACAAGATTAAAACATACGGGGTTATTTCGTAAGAAGTGCAGAGTGTACTCGGAATAGAAGGGAATCATTGGAAAAAATACCCTATTTAACCAGTCTTTACGGACTAGAATAAAATCCACCCCGTACCGTTGTAGGATAGCCCACGCCTCCTCGGTCGATTGCGAGGGACTTGACAACAACGCCCGTGTCTCCGTGAAGCGTGTGACTATATCATCGCGGGTACCATGTGTCGGGGCATTTAACACAACCCGGTGTTTGGTCAAAGCAGGAATCGCATAGCTCGTACTGGGATCGGAAAGCACTGTCGCCGGTACGGACGAAACTGAGTCAAGTTGCTCAAACATAGCCCGATGTTCTAAGGGCGATTCGTTCCACTCCGCAGGCTTCAGGTTATCCTGTCGAACCGTAAGTATGATAGCGAATCCCAGGACACCAATCAAACCTATGGCTAAGCCCACATAGACCCAATACCATTGTTTTGACAATCCCCTTCTCCCGGCGTCGGATGAAACGCCAGCGTTCTTTTTGATCCTCAACCAGTTCACGATAACCAATGCCCAGATGAGGGGGGTGGGGACGAGGTTCAAAAGTCGCCAGGCATAAGTCTCCCGCAGCACTAACGTTGCCAGCCAGCTAAAGCCAGGAACAACTGCAAAAAGAAGAGGGAAACAGGTTAACGTAATCAAAAGCCACCGCACTTTTGGATTTAGGTGCTTGGGAAGGAAGTAGAGAAGGATCAGAGAAGCCAAGTTGAACGACTTCAAATTGACAAAAAGAGCATTGGCCCGCCCAAAGTAGGGGAAGACTACGGCCAGCCATCTTGCAAGGGGATGAGGATAGAGGCGCAATTCCGCTTCGAGAGGATCGGTGGCTTCCAACCCGGGCAGATTCAACGTCGCACGAGTTGGATATTTGATCAGCACCAACGGCAATCCGATTACAACCAACGCCAAAAGAAAAAGCCCTATCTTCTTAATATCAAACAAGTCTCGCTCTGAAAAGACCTTCAGCAGCAAGGCCGAGGCTCCTAATGCAAAGACACTAAAACAAAAGAAGATAAATTCCTGAGGGTGACTGGCAATGGGTGCGAGCCCCAGCGCCGCCGCCGACAACATCCATGAACGTTCTCCAGTCTTAAGATACCGAAAGAACAACCCTATCCCCATCCACATACAGAAATAGGTCATACCCCACGGATAGATAAACGTGCGCATCATCTGCTGCGCTCCAACGCCGGTCGCCAAAAAGACAACGGCAGCCACCAGACTTATGAAGGGATCACCGACGATCCAGATGACCACCGCATACCAGACGAGGGCCGACAGGCCAGCCATCAGAGCATTGCCCACGCGCCAGGTCACCAACATATCCACACCGGCTGTACGGGTAACGACAGCCAACAATGGATGCCACGCCCCGTAGGTCTCTGATAGCGGCACATCCGGCCACAATGGATTTGAGGGAACAATACGATTACTCTCGAGCGCCTCACGCGCGTGCGCAATGTGGAACCACTGATCCCAACCATAAATCACGAGTGGGCCGCTCTGCAAAATCACGCCAAACCACACCATACCGATCACCAGCACCAATACCATAAGCAAGTGCAGTTTAATTTTCGGCAAGACACTCGGGGACGGTTCCTTAAAGTATTGTAGGAGCAGAAGCAATGTGCCTACTATGCTGAAGAGAACCATGCCCCAACTGTAGTGAGCTAACGATCCCCCGACCAAGTGTATGCCATAGGCAACAAGGCCATTCATTACTGCGCTCCAGCCAAACGAAAGGGACAACCACTCCAAGAGGCCCAAGTGTCGCCCTCGACCGTAGAACAGAGCTACGCTCACCCAACCCGGCCAAACAACATAGAGTACAAACGCAGCTAGACACCTGACGACCTCTCCCGCTGTCAATGGAATCATCTCAGCTCTACACCTTTGTCTAAAACCAATTTCCTGTTCCTTATTCCTTGTCCGTAACCGTAATCTGAGTCAACCGCACGCCAGGAAGGGTGTATTCTCGTTCCATCAGTGAAGTCGCCAAGATTGATCGTCCCTGGAAGTATCTTTCACTATTTACAGCATACACGTTCATAGCGCAAGAACCCTGGGTCATATTCTCCGGCACAGCTACGTCAACAG
>DAOTUH010000520.1:0-10207 GCA_034437255.1 Anaerolineae bacterium | reverse complement strand
GGCGACGAAATCGGTGCGACCCGGTTGCTCCCCAAGATCGACGGTCACACGGCCCCGCGTGAAGCCGCAGACGTCCTCGTCGAAGAGCGTCACCGCTGCCAGTGGATCGTGGAAGACGATCTTATCCTGCTCCTCGAACCAGACCTCTGCGAAGTCGCGCACGGGGCGCAGTAGCGGCGTGTCGAAGCGCTTGCGCACCTCGTCCGCGTCCATCTTCACCTGCAGCGTCACGTCCAGGCCGATGGAGCGGTGCACCGCGACGGGCGCGCGGTAGACGATGGCTGTGGCGTGCGGGTCGAGCATGGCGTTCCACTCGGCGCCACGTTGTGGATGCCGGGGATCGCCGTTGCCGAAGACGCCGCACATCATCACCAGGCTCTTAAGCAGGTGTGGGATCTCCGGATCGACGGAGAAGAGCAGCGCCGCGTTGGTCAGCGGGCCGATGGTGAGCAGCGTCACCTCGCGGGGGTGCGCGCGGATGGTCTGCCGCAGGAATTCGACGGCGTCGCCGCGCGGGAAGTCGGTCTCGTGGGGCCAGCGGGTGGCACGGTCGGGAGACCGGCCACAGCTAAGGGCGGCGGCCTGCGGCGCGTGGGGCTGTCGCTGATCAATGAGCAGCGGCGTCTCCGCGCCCACGTGAATGGGTACGTCCTGCTGCGCGATCTTGCAGAGCGTGCTCGCCAGGGCCGCGCGGTGTGCGCCTTCGCCCGTGACGGTGGTCACGCCCAGCAACTCGCAATCGGGCTGCGCCAGTAGATAGGCCAGGCAGACGGCATCGTCGATGTCGGAGCCAATGTCCGTATCAAGCAGAATCTTGGTTGTCATCCCTATCCTTTCACTGCACCTTCGACCATGCCTTCCAGGAAGTATTTCCGCAGCGCGATGAAGAGCAGGATGGCGGGGACCATGATGATGACGCAGGCGGCCGCCAGCAGCTCGTCCTGGTTGCCCTCCAGCGCGTGCTGGAAGTCGAAGAGGCCCACCGTCGCGGTCTTCATCTCGCTCTTGGTCAGCATGAAGAGCGGCGTGATAAAGTTGTTCCAGTTGTAGACGAAGTTGATCAGGAACGTCGCCAGCAGCCCCGGCGCGGAGATGGGGATCACGACCTGCCAGAAGGTCTGGAAGGGCGACGCGCCGTCGATGGCGGCGGCCTCTTCCAGCGCCACCGGAATGCTCTCGAAGAAACCCTTCATGGTCCAGATGCCCAGCGGCACGCCGTAGCCGCCCAGAATGATGATCATGACGGCGTAAGTGTTAAGCAGCTTCAGGTCGCTGGCCATTTTGTAGAGCGGGATCAGGTTGGTGATCTGCGGCAGCATCATCACGGCCAACACGAAAAAGAGCAGCGCGTTTTTTCCCTTGAACTCGAAGCGCGCGAAGCCGTAGCCGGCCAGCGCTGCCACCACACAGGTCAGGATCGAGCCACCCAGCGCGTCGATGATGCTGTTAAGCACGTAGCGCGGAAAACGACCGTAGTTGAAGAGCCGGTCGTAGTTGCCGAAGTACCAATCCTTGGGGATGATCTCGCTGGTCAGGCCGTAGCCGGGTTCGCGGAACGAGGTCATGAAAGCGTAAAAGACGGGGAAGATAAAGAGCAGGCCAACGACGATCAAGAGTGCGTTGGTCAGCATCTTGCTTGTCTGATTCGAACGTCGCAATCTCATTGTATCCTCCTTAGCCGGCCAGCGCGTTCTCGGTCTGCAAGAATTTGAGATAGGCCGCGCCCAGGATCACGTTGATGATGAACATAACGACAGCCAGCGCCGAGCCGTAGCCGAAGTGGAAGAACTGCAGTGCCTCGCGGTACATGTGCAGGCTGAGCACCTCAGTGGCGCGTCCGGGGCCGCCTTCGGTGATGGCCAAGAACATGCCCACCGCGTTGATACTCTCAATCGTGAGCAAGACGATGGTGACCAGCGTCGTCGGCCGGATCAGGGGCCAGGTGATCTGCCAGAAGGATTGCCAGCGGTTGGAGCCGTCGATGGCGGCGGCCTCGTAGACCTCCTCAGGTATGGTCTGCAGCCCGGCCAGGATCAGCAGCATGACGTAGGCTGTGGCGCGCCAGACCGATGCCGCGATGACGATGCCCATGGCGCCATTCGGCGTCGACATCAGCGTCTGCCCGCCGACGAGCGGCCCGATTAGGTTTTGCAAGACGCCGTAGTCGCGGTAGAACATCCAGCGCCAGACGACGCCGGAGACGATCTCCGAGAGCACCCACGGGATGAAGACCAACGTCATGTAGATGCTGCCGAATTTGAGCCCCTGATTGAAGAGCATCGCCAGAATGAAGGCGAAAGCCAACGTCAAGAGCACGTAAAAGAAGCCAAAAATCAGCGTGAGCTTGAGGCTCTCCCAGAAATCACTGCTATTGAAAATGATTCGAAAATTATCCAAACCGACGAATTCCAGTTGTCCCCGGCGCACGCGGTTGAGGCTGAGGTAGACGCTGTACAGCGTCGGATAAAGCGTGACCAAAAATAGCACGATAAAGGCCGGAGCGACGAGCAGATAAGGCGTGATTTTTCGTTGGCGCATGGCTCAGCTCTCCTTAAAAGCGACTTAAATTATGATAACGGCACCCTATGCAAGAAGACATTTGACGAGAGAGGTGGCGTCGTTCCCCACGAATCTCATAATTCGTGGGGAACAACGTTGAGTGCATTACCAGTACCGGTTCAGAATCTCGTCCTGCGCATCCTGCAGCGTAGTCATCACGTCCATCTCGGGATCAAGCATCAGTTCCTGCAGCGTCTCGGAGAGCTTAGTGAGGCTCTCGACGTAGAACTCGCTGGGCTCGATAAAGACGCCGTTTTCGCTCAGGTTCTTGGCCGTTGCCTGATAGAAGTCGTCGCTGAACTCGCCGCTCTGGAAGGCCGCGTCGATGGTGGGGATGCCGTAGTGCTGGCTGGCCCACTGCGCCAGGATCTGCGGGTTCATGAAGAAGTTGATCCAGGCCATGCCGCCTTTGGGGTTCGCGGCACCGTCGGTGATGGCCCAACCCTCACCGACCAGGAAGACGTAGCTGCCCTCACCGAAGTTCGGGGCCAGGCCCAGCTCAGCCTCGTCGTTCTTGATCATATCCTGCAGACCGGGGATGAAGAGGTAGGACCAGGAGCCGCCGCGCACGGACGCTGCATTACCGTCGACCCACGGGGTCTCACCGGCGGTGAAGTCGCCCGTGAAGCAGGTCTCCGGGACGTACTCGTTGGTCAGCAGTTCGCGCGCCCATTCCACGACCTCGACGTTGGCCTCAGAGGCCCAGTCCGGCTTGCCCTCTGCGTCAAAGATGCTACCGCCGTTGGAGTAGAACCAGGGCCCCCAGGTCAGCTCGGCCGCGCCGTAGTGTCGTCCGGCGAAGAAGGTGGAGACGTACATGTCTTCGGCAGCCAAGCGTTCGCCCTCTTCCAGCCAGCCTTCCGGTGTGGTGGGCCAGCCATCGGGGAAGTCGGCGGTGTTGTAGTACCAGGCGCCGCCTCGGATGTCGGCCGCCACGCAGTAGCGAGCCTCATTGATAACACACGCCTGCGCCTCGCTGGGGTTGATCTCGTCGATCCACGGCGCGTCCGCGGCCATTTCGGAGATATCCATCAGCGCGCCCGCGTTGATCAGGGCCAGTACGTGCTGGCTGCTGGCCTCCACGACGTCGGGCATGTCGCCGCCGGATTGTGCCTGCACGGCCAGCTTGGTCGCCAGCTGATCCCAGGCGACCTGCTCGTAGTTGACCTCGATGCCTGTAGCTGATTGGAAGGTCTCGATGGCCTGGGCCAGGGTGACGGATGGTGGGTTCTCTTGATCGCTCAGGTCATACGAAGCCCACATGGTGATGGGGCCAAGCTCCTTCTCAACCTCAACCTCGACGGGAACCTCAACCTCTTTTTCGACCTCGACGGTCTTGACAACCTCGACCTCTTTGGTGACAGTGACAACTTCAGGCGTTGGTGTGGCACAGGACGCCAACACCATGCTCGTGATAATGAGCAGACTTAGTGTAAACCATAATTTGCGCATTTTTTACTCCTCCTTGATAAGGGTTGTAAGTTACAAGTTACAAGTTACAAGTTGACAATTAGCTTATATTGATCACCTCCTTTGGTCGATTGATCTGGTGGTCAGATTGTCGGATAGTCATGCGTCATATGTCAGGAGTCAGTCGGGCGGGCAGGTAGTGGCCTGTTGGGTCTTGATTGAGCCATTCGCCATCTCGCATAACTTGCTTGCCATGGACGAAAGTGGCGATGGGATAGCCGGTCAGCTCGAGGCCCGCGTAGGGCGTGTAATCGACGTGCTCGTGCAGGACGTCAGCGGAGAGCGTCACGCGCTTGGCGGGATCGAAGAGAACGATGTCGGCGTCGGCGCCCGGCGCCAGCGTGCCCTTGCGCGGCGCAAGCCCGAAGATCTGCGCCGGGGCTGTGCAGCAGAGCTCGATCCAGCGGTTGACCGAGATACGACGGGTGCGCACGCCGAAGGTATGCAGCAGCGCCAGCCGCGCCTCAATGCCGGGCAGGCCGCCGGGGATCTGGGTGAAGTCGCCGCGGCCCAGCGTCTTCTGGCTCTCGTAGAAGAACGGACAGTGATCGGTGCCCACGGTCTGCAGCGCGTCGGCGGCGAGCGCATTCCACAGCGCGGCGTTGTCGCCCGCCGGGCGCAAGGGTGGCGCGCAGACGAACTTCGCGCCCTCGAAGCCGGGCTGGTCGTAGGCCTCCTCGGTGAGCAGCAGGTATTGCGGGCAGGTCTCCCCCTCGACGTGACGGGCGCCGCAGCCCCGCGCCTCGGCCAACATCTGCGCGCCGCGCGCCGTCGAGACGTGGACGATGTAGAGGTGCGCGCCCGTGACCTCGGCCAGCGCCAGCATCCGGTGGATGGCTTCCACTTCGGCGGTCATCGGGCGGCTCTTGGGGTGAGCAGCGGGGCTGATCTCGCCCGCGTCTAAGAGCGCCGCCGTCGCCTCGCTCACCACGGCATCGTTCTCCGCGTGGACCATGACCAGGCCCTCGGCTTCGCGCACCGCGTCCATCACCCGCAGGAACTCGCGGTCGCTCAGTTTGAAGCCCTCGTAGGTGGTGTAGGTCTTGAACGAGGGCATGCCCGCGTCCACCACGGCGGGGATCTGGGCCAGCGTCGCGTCGGCGGCGTGGGTCAGCGTCATGTGCAGGCCGTAGTCGATGACGGCCTGGCCTTCGGCCTCGGCCTGCCGTTTCTCGAAGGCCTCCATCAGTGATTCGTCGCCCTCCGGCTCCACGAAGTCGATGACCGTCGTCGTGCCGCCGCAGGCGGCGGCGATGGTGCCCGTGCGCCAGTCATCACTGGACGTCGTCGCACCCGCCGGCATCTGCAAGTGCACGTGCGGATCGACGGCGCCCGGCAACACCCAGAGCCCCTCGGCGTCCACCATCTCTCGCCCCTGCAGGCGCTTGCCAATGGCGGCAATCTTTCCATCTCGCACGCCCACGTCGGCGTGGACGGTCTCACACGCCGTCACCAACGTCCCCCCGCGAATCACCAGGTCAAAAATCACGTCCGCTCCCCCTACTCCCTACTCCCTACTCCCTACTCCCTACTCCCTATTCCCTATTCCCTATTCCCTATTCCCTACTCCCTATTCCATACTCCTTGACCTCCACCTCACCCGGCGCGTTCTCCACGTCCACGTGCAGCGCATCGCCGTCGCGTCGGTACCGCACCGTGATCTCCGGGCGATCCTCGTCGTAGATAATCAGCTCGCCCACGTCTTCCGGTGCGTAGAATTCCAGCGTCAGCGGATTGAGCGGCTTCTCGTCCACGTAAGCCATCTCTGGCCCCATGGGGATGACGGCGCCGGCGCGTACCCAGAGCGGCAGCGTCTCTAGCGGCGCTTCGACGTCGAGCCAGCGTCCGCCTTCGACCGGCGCTTTGGTCCAGTAGTCAAACCAGGTGCCCTCCGGCAGATAGACGCGGCGTCGCCCGTCGCGGGTGACCACGGGCGCCACCAGGAAGTTGTCGCCGAAGAGGTACTCCAGATCGACGTGCTCGACGTTGGGATCGTCCTGGTATTCTAGCACCAGCGGGCGCACCATAGGCCGGCCCGTCTGCGTCGATTTGACGGCCTGCGTGTAGATGTAGGGCAGCAGCCGGTAGCGCAGATCCAAGTAGCGGTGGACGATCTCCGCGATCTCCGGGCCGTAGGTCCAGGGCTCGCGCGGCTGCTTGCCATGGGCGCGCACGTGCGAGGAGAAGACGCCGAACTGCAGCCAGCGGGCGTAGGTGATGGCGTCCTTGGGGAAGTCCTCCAGGCTCTTGGCGTCGAAGGCCGCCGGGGCGTAGTCGAAGCCGCCGACGTCGTGGCTGCAGAAGGGCACGCCGGAGATGCCGTAACTGAGCAGCGCCCGGAGCTGGCACGCCATCTGGTCGAGGCTGCTGTAGCTGTCGCCGCCCCACTGGACGGGATAGCGCTGCGAGCCCGCGTAGCCCGAGCGTCCCCAGGTCAGCCCGCGCCCGAAGTGGCGCTCGGTCGTCTCGAAGACGGCCTGGTTGTAGAGCAGCGGATAGAGATTGTGCATCTCGACGCCGTCGCGCCCGTCATCATAGACTGCGTCCCTCGGTGCCTGCTCGCCGAAATCGGACTTGAAAACCGCCGTGCCCATCTCTAACAGCTGCTCCAGCTTGTCCTGGAACCAGGCCTTGGCCTCGAGATTAGTAAAGTCCACCGCTGCCAGATTTTCGCCCGTAAAGCCCTCTTGCGGTGGGCTGATGTTACCTGCTTCATCTTGGACGAAATAGCCCTTCGCCTTGCCCTCTTCGTAGGCGTCGCAGCCCTCTGTCACGTAAGGGGAAATCCAGAGGCAGGTGCGCACGTGCTGCTCGCGCAAGCCCGCCATCATCTCCGGCGGATTGGGGAAGGCGTCGGTGTCCCACTCGTAAGTCGACCAGGGCGCGTCGCCCATCCACCAGGGATCCAGGCTGATGACGTCGCAGGGGAAGCCGCGTTGGCGCATCTCCTCGACGATACCCTCGACCTCAGCCCGGTTCATGTAGCCACAGCGGGAGATCCAGAAGCCGAAGGACCACTTTGGGGGCACCGGCGCGCGGCCCGTCAGCTCTGTGTAGGAGCGGAGGATGCGTTTGAACGACGGACCGTAGATCAGGAAATAGTCCAGCTGGCCCTCCAGGATACGAAAATCGTAGGAGATGCTGGACGCCGTGCCCATCTCGTAGACCACGGGGTTAGAGGTGTGAACGAAGAGACCGTACCCGGCGGTACTCATAAAGAAGGGCACGTTCTTGTAGGAGCGGTGGCTGCTGACGTTGCCCACGTCGTAAGCCCAGGAGATCACGCGCTGGCCCCACTTCTCCAGCGGCGTGAACTTCTCGCCGAAACCGTAGAAAGCCTCGCCGGGCTGGACCGCCACTGTCTCGCGCACGATCTCGCGCCCGTCGTCGGTGGTACAAAAGCCGGTGGGGTGCACTTCGTAAGCGCACCCGTACGCGCGGTCGTCAATGCGCTGGCTAAAGAAGGGTGGGGCGCCGGGATCGGCGTCCACATCGAAGACTTCCATCTGCCAGGGGAACCGCTGGAAGCGCAGGCGCAGCCGGTCGGTGGTCAGCACCACGTCATCTTCGCGCGCTTCGATCTTGAAGGCGGGGGGGTCCCATGCTGTTTGCACCAGCATCTCGCCCGCGCGCGTGGGTTGTGGTTCGTCGTGGTAAAGGCGGATACGCACCACGTTGGCTTTGACCACGTCGACCCGGAATCGCACCGGGGTTCTGTCAGCCAGGCGGCAGTCGAAGATCAATCCCTGGTCCGTGCGCTCGTAGCCGATCCAGCGGCGGATAAAGCGTTGGTCGACGCCGATTTTCGTGTAATCAAAGGGGGCGGTGATAGCATCCCAATCAATGTGAGTGTGCATAAAGTATCCTTTGTGCTAAGCTAGAATATCGGTGGCGTGATGACCGAAATCCAGACGGCGTTCTCTTCGGACGCGGCGGTCAGATCGAGGAGATTCATACCCTGAAAGTAGATCGTATCCCCGGGTTGGAGCAGGTGGCTGCCGTTCTTCAGTTCGACGCGCAGCAGGCCGGAGAGCACGTAGATAAACTCCTCGGTAGGCTCGCGCAGCCGCCGCACGATGTTGCTCATGCCCGGCGGGATCTCGCCCCGGATAGCTTCCATCTTGCGGCTCAGTGACGGGACCAGCAGCTCGTAGGAGACGCCTGAGTCGGGAAACGTCAGCTGGGGCCGGGCGTCGGCGCGGATGACAGGATTATAGATCAGATCACTGGAGTGGATCTGAGGTGTGTCGTTGGACGGTTCCCGTTTTTCCGTTGATCTGCTCTTAGTATCGGAAAGAAAGTAGAGCATGGAGACGTCGAGCGCTTCCGCAAGCCGCCGCAGGGAGTCCAGCGAGGCATTCGCCTGTCCCCGTTCGACTTGGCTCAGAAAAGAAGCGGTGAGGTCCGTGCGCCTGGCAAGTTCTCGCAAGCTGAACCCCAGTTGATGACGTCGTCTCTTCAGCCGATCACCGATGGAAGTATCAAGGGCCATATACCTTTTCCTTACGTATGCAACTGTAGAGGGCATATCGTCGGTGCTTTTCTCTACCATAATAACCAAAAAACGACGCGGTGTCAAGTGGGACTTCACGAATTGCGAAGTGGAACTTGACATCAGATGTTAATCGGTATATGCTGAGATATGTAGGACTCACAAGTCAGGAACCAGTGATCGCCGATCTGGCCCTGTCAGTTCTTCAGGAGGTTTGTGTGAGCTTGATCCACGATTTGCGCACGTATTTGGCCCTCTTAGATGTTAATGATCAGTTGGTGCGGGTGTCCACGCCGGTCAGTCTGCAACATGAACTGGCGAACGTCGCGGCGACGGTAGCACGGCGGAATCTCGGTGCGGCGCTTTTTGAGGCGCCCGACGAGAGCGATTGGCCCGTCTTTGCTGGCGCGGTGACCAATCAGACCCTGGCGGCGCTGGCGCTGGGCTGTCAGCCCGATGAGGTAACGGACGTGATGGGGCGCGCACTCGAGCTCGCCAACAGCATTCCCCCGCAGCGCGGCGCCGACGCGGTATGGAAAGCCAACGTGCTGACGGGTGCTGACGTCGATCTCACCCTGCTTCCCATCCCCATCCACGGTCAGCATGACGGCGGCCCGTTCATCACCGGTGGCGTGACCGTGGCGAAGGACCCGGTCAGCGGGCGTGGCAACCTTTCCTACAACCGCATGCAGTTGCTGGAGCCGCGGACGCTGGGTTTCAACGTCAACGAGTGGCGCCACGTCATGCAGTTCTACAAAGTGCGAGAGGACGAGGGCGAGCCGCTGGAAATCGCCGTCGCCATCGGGCTTGATCCCGCCATCATGATCGCCGCCGGCTGTCGCTACGACGATGACGAGCTGCTCATCGCGGGCGCCATCCGCGGCGAAGGCGTGCCCGTCGCGCAGGGCGTCACCGTGGACGTCGACGTTCCCGCCGAGGCTGAGATCGTCATTGAGGGCGTGCTGCCGCCGCAGATGCGCCGCGAGGAAGGGCCGCTGGCCGAGTTCCACGGCTACTACGGCGAGCTCTGGGAGAGCCCGGTCTTCCACGTGACCGCCATCTGCTTCCGCGACGAGCCCATCTACCAGACCATCGTGCCGGGCGCCGCCGAGCACGTCTACCTGGGCAACGTGCTGCCGCGCGAGCCGCTGTTGCTGCGCTTCGTATGCCACGTCAGCGAAGGCGTCAAAGACTTGCATATCCCGCCCTACGGGAACGGCTTCTCCGCCATCGTCCAGCTGGAGAAGAGCAATCCCGGTGAGCCGAAAAACGTTGCGCTGGCGGCCATGACGGCCCACGTCAACGTCAAGAAAGTGATCGTGGTGGATCCCGACGTGGACATCTACGATCCCGCCGACGTGCTCTGGGCGCTGACCAACCGCGTCGATTGGAGCCGGGACACCTTCACCGTGCCCGGCGCGCAGGGCCACGAGATGGATCCCACGGCGGACGCGCGCGGCGTCCATACCAAGATTGGCATCGACGCAACGTATAAGCCGGAGCGGCGCGAGTACGGCGAGCGCATCCGCTATCCTGAGGTTGATTTAGGCGAGTATTTGTAGGGAAAAACTATTGCGTATTGCGTATCTGGAGATACTCCAAGATACGCAATACGCAACACGAAATACGCAATACGAAATAGTAGCTCTGAATAACATCAGTTCTCTTTTAAGGAGATCCCATGTC
>DAOTUH010000519.1:0-3944 GCA_034437255.1 Anaerolineae bacterium | reverse complement strand
CCAGTGTCTGATCCACGGCCACCGGCGCAACAAGGGAATGACGACGATGATCCTGACAACGCCGCTGCCGTCGCGGACGCCGTAACAGTTACCGGTGTCGCTGCGACAGGTGATCGGCTGCTGGATCTTCTCTGACTCCCAACCTTCCTGACCGTTATCCTGCCAAGATGACGTTCAGGACATTAGGACTTATGCGGTCGGACTTTGACTCAAGATTATTCTCTGGGTCACGGTCCACGTATTCAAGTGAGAGGATGGAGAGGTTGATTTGCATTGTTTTTGCCCCGCCAGGGCAAACATGCAGCTCATCCCCCTCCCCCTCTCACTTACCCACACCTATTAAACGGCTGTGCTTACCGCGCTGCCGTGCGGCAGAACTCCCAAAACACTAAGAGATTTTAACTGTACCCCGTTGGGGAGCACCTCACTGTGCTCCCTAACGGGGGTATGAGAGCATAGTGAGGCCCCCATGCAAAAGCATAGGAGGCCGAAACATGAATGACACCGAGATTAAAGTGAAATTGCCGCCAGGCGCCCGCCTGGAGGGTGATGCACTGGTCATGCCAGCAAAGCGCGGACGCTATCTCATTGGAGAGCTGGTTCGCGCCCTGGGCGACCAGGAGATCGACGCGGACGAGCCCACCCATCTCGCGTACAGCGACGTGTTGGGCCTGGTTCCGGTCAACATCATCACGGCTAACCAGCAAGCAGCCCTGGTAACGGGGCACGTACACGGTCAGAAAACGTCGCCGGTCAAGGTGAGCAAATCTGAACTGTTCCCCTATTTCGCTGAACTGGCGACACCTGGGCTGTGAAGAAGTACGATATGGAGAAACAATGGTATGGTCAGGCTATCTACGTCTGACCGGCGAGGAGGCCGAGGCCCACCGGCGGACCGGGCGCAGGGTGATTTGCGCCTTACCGCCTTGGGAATGCGGCGTTAGAGCGAGTTAAGGTAAACCCCGCAGGGAGACGCACCGCTCCCCGCAACTGGGGGAGATCATCTACGGTGCGTCTCCTTGCCCATAGACGCAAGGAGAAGAACGATGTTCAAGGGTTTTGTATGTGAGGTCACTGGTAAAAAAGTGGCGGTCCGCGACTGTCTGGCGTGTGCCCAACGCGGAGGGCGGGAAGGGTGCAATTTCACCTATCCCATCCTCAAGGGCATCGCCGCGCACAGCGGACCCCGCAACCTGGGCGCCAACTGGGATCGCCCCGTGGTCTCCGTCACGGAGCTGCTGGGCTGCCCCCGCCAATGGCGCCTCAAGCAAGAACATGACTACTACGTCAAACCGTCCCAGGCTTATTGGGCCTTTCGAGGCACCATCGGCCACGAAATGCTGGAAGGCAATGCGCCCACCGGCGCTATTGTCGAAAAGCGGTACTACTACTGGCGGAATGACTACGTAGTCACCGGGCAACCGGATCTGGTCACGGCGCAGGGTGTCCTGGTGGACTACAAGACCACCAAGCGCCTGCCGCGCCCGATTCAGACATATCAGTGCCTGGCGTGCGGCGCCGAGATGCGTCGCAATCAGTGGAAAGCCCGCGCTAATCACACACTCACGTGCCCTGCGTGCCATGCCAGGTACCGGGGCCGGGACGTGGAACCAGTCGAAAGCCCGCCAGAGCCGTATGAGCACCACGTGGAACAGTTGAATCTATACGCGTGGCTGCTGGCCCAGCACGACATTGAGATCACCGCCGCGCAGGTGGTGTACCTGGATATGTCGGGGGTCTTACGGTTGGACGCGCCGCTTCACGATCTGGAGAGCGTGGCGGTTCTCATTGACAAACGCCTGGCTGCCTTTGCACGTGACGAGCGTGTCAAAGATGTAGAAGATGACCCCTGGAATTGCCGCTATTGCAACGTGACCGACGTCTGCGTCAATGAAACGGTTGCTGAGGCGCAAGCCCAGACCGCCGAGGCGCACGTCCGGCATGTCGCTGTGGCTTAGGGGGTACCATGTTCCACGTTATTGACTATCGTGAGTCCGAAGAAATGCCCAAGATCGAGGTCTCTGATGCGCGGGCTCGCCCCACGCTAATGACGATCCTCAAAGCCGCAAACGAAGGGTATGTTGTGGGCGAATTTCGCCTACGCAGGTTTGGGCCTGCTACCGTGTGGATCATCCATGATGAGAAACACGACGATGGGCCCCACGCGTTAAGCCTTCATCTGAAAACGGCCTTAGCCAAGCTTGCGGGGGCTGCGATGTATCATACCGATGCAGAACAGTCCGCGCCAGTCCTGGACCCGATTTGGCATAGCCTCACCGCAGGCCTCGGCCTCGGAGAAGGCGGTGCCGACATTTCTAAGGCCTGGATTGAGGGGTGGACAACTGAACTGTTGAATGCCCCTATCCCCAACACTGAGTAGTACCAGTATTCACCCCGCAGGGAGACACGTCACTCCCTACGGGGAGCAACCGCATTGACGTGTCTCTTTGCCCTAAATCGCAAGGAGATGAAACGATGTTTTTTTGTGAGATTTGGCGCGAGGTTCTGATTGCCGTCTTCCGGTTGCTACGGCGACCGGGCGCGGTCTATGTAGGCCTCGACGATGTAGGCCTCGACGGTAAAACGAAGATCGATTTGAAAGCGCGAGGTGCTCCATGACACTCCAAGAGTACCTCACAAAGCTGTCCGCCGTTTTAGCCCCGCATTTTGCGCCAGGGCAGATCTATCATGGTCGGGACGGTGCGTTGCGCTTAGGCCGCGAAGTGGGATACGGCCTGGCCGGATTCCCACAGGACGCAGTGGACGCGGAGCTCCAGACGCTGTATAGCCGTCTGTTGGTCCGCAACACTTTCGGCACGAAAGGCAGCGTCCCCATCGACCATCAGGCCTGGCTTGCCGCAGTGCGGCAGGGCAGGGAGGCGGCGCGATGTTGAAAGGCGAGGAGTATCTAGAGAGCCTAGAGAGAAAATCGGACGCATTGCGAGAACAACGTGACAAGGACCTGGCAGCCCTGGAACAGGCGGGGCTATCAAACTCCGCTGTTGTGCTAGTGGCTAAACAGGCCATCCTCGACCATTACGGTCCGAAAATCAATCAGGTAGAAGCCCGGATTGTAGCAGCGGAACACTATCATTACGTGCTGAATCTGGGACTGAGTTAGTTGTAGCACCCCTGTTCACCGTAGGAGACAAGTACACCTTGTCGCCTGCGGGCGAGCGAGGTGCGCTGGTCTCCTACTCTCGAGTAAGGAGATGACCGATGAAGAAGAGCAACGGCAAGCAAGGGATCTACCGAGTCTTCTACGCTCGGTTTCCCTTCGATGTAACCTATGGACGTCGTACCGTCCTCGATCAAGAGCCCCCGGCTGTCACTGTGGCATCTATGGAGAAGACGCATGTCTTTCTCTTTGAGGTGCTGGGCACCAGCATTGAGAGTGTCTTTGAGTGTCTTTTGGCAGCTGCAGGGCGAAAACTGGTCACCTCATGGAGAGGCTCGATCACTGATTGAGTGCTTACGACTGCGGCACACCAGCATGAGTGTAGGTGATGTGATACAGGCCCCTGGTGGTCGGTACTACATTTGCCAACCCTGGGGCTGGAAAGAGATTCAACGTCAGTAGCACCTTTGTCCACCGTAGGAGGTAAGTTCACCTTGCCGCCTATCCGGTGCGCAAGGTGCATTTGTCTCCTACTCTCATTGTAGAGTAAGGAGAGAACTGAGATGAACCAACTAGGGATGTTCAACCAAGATCAGATTGATAACACCGCCCATGTGACAAGGATGACCATCAAGACCTTGCACGTTGGAGATACCTTCTCATACGGAGAAAGACAGTACACCGTGCTGAAAATTCATCCCCCGATGGGGAGCGATAACGGATCCCTGGTCGCTTCGAGCAACCAGGTGCCCGGATATCAGCGGGTGTTCTACGACCTTGACAACTTCGAGCAAGTCTCTGGTTACCAGGTCGCCGTCCCTGAGAA
>DAOTUH010000518.1:0-10757 GCA_034437255.1 Anaerolineae bacterium | reverse complement strand
TACACGCGCAGCCCAAACGCGACCAGCAGACCCAGCCATATCAGCAGACGTCGCTGCCACTGTTTATTCATTACCACCGCCTTGACTCCAAACTTTTCACGTTGCGAGGTATCATTATACCGCAAGCCGCACACAGGCAATCGATGCGTGGGCAAACGAAGCGATTGCAAGTGGGTTTGGACGCATCAGGTGATCCCCAGCTACGTTTGCTGCACGTATCAACCCCGCCTTCGTTTGCCTCGTTTGCGTCTAAGCACATTCTGAAGTAACGAGAGCGGTTTCGGTAGCCGATTTACTTCGAAATCGATGCGTTGTCATCTGTTCTCATAATGTTATAATCGCCGTATGGATACGCAACGTGTCAAGCTGATCATTCAAATACCCTGCTACAATGAGGAAGAGACGCTGCCTGTCACGCTGGCGGCGCTGCCTCGGGAGATCCCCGGCGTTGACGTGATCGAGACGCTCGTCATCGACGATGGCAGCACGGACGCGACCGCCGAGGTCGCCACGTCGCTGGGCGTCGATCACATCAAGTATCACGCGCACAACCAGGGCCTGGCGAACACCTTCATCGATGGGTTGCAAACCGCGCTGCAGTGCGGGGCCGACATCATTGTCAACACCGACGCGGACAATCAATACCAGGCTGCGGATATCCCCAGATTGGTCACGCCTATCTTGGCGGGAGAAGCTGATATCGTGGTGGGAGATCGCGGCATGCAGTCGCACCCGTACTTCTCCCGTGGCAAACGCTTTCTGCAACGGTTGGGGAGCTGGGTCGTGGGTGTGGCCGCCGGAGTGGACGTCCCTGACGCCACCAGCGGTTTCCGCGCGCTTAGTCGCGACGCTGCCTTACACACACTTGTGCTGAGCAACTATTCGTACACATTGGAGACACTGATTCAGGCGGGGGCGCGGCGCATGGCGGTCAAATATGTACCGGTGCGCGTCAACCCGCAGACCCGGCCCTCCCGGCTGATGAAGAGCATCCCCCACTTCGTGACCAACTCGGGTGCCACGGTGATCCGCGCCTACACGATGTATCGTCCTCTACGTTTTTTCATGCTGCTGGGCGTGGTGCTTTTCACCGGAGGATTGGCGCTGGGGGTCCGCTTTCTCTACTTCTACTTCAGTGGCGAAGGCATGGGCCACATCCAATCACTGATCCTTACCGCAATCCTGCTGATCATGGGCTTTCAGACCTCGCTGATTGGACTGCTCGCTGATCTTGTCGGGTTCAACCGCAAGATCTTGGAAGAGACCCTTTACCGACTACGCAAGTTAGAATTGGACATTGGTGGTATCAAAGAACATGACTAAATCCCTGAAAGAACTTTGGGACGCTCGAGAATTAATTTACAACTTGATCCTGCGCGATCTCAAGGTCCGCTACAAGAATTCTCTGCTGGGCATCCTCTGGTCGTGGTTGAATCCCCTACTGATGATGCTGGTCTTTACGTTTGTCTTCAACGTGATGCAGGATCGGAATATGCCCGGCTACCACGTCTTCGTCCTCAGCGCGCTGCTACCGTGGAACTTCTTCTCCGGCGCCGTGATGGGCGGGATTCGCAGTATCGTCTCCAACGGGCACCTCATCAAGAAAGTTTACTTTCCCCGCGAGGTTCTCCCCATCTCCCTGGTGCTCTCGAATTTGGTCAATTTCCTCATCTCGCTACCGGTACTCTTCGTCTTGGCCCTGATCTCCGGGATGCGTTTCAGCCCCTGGCTGGTTCTGCTGCCCATCCCCATTCTCGTGGAAACCATCTTCATCATCGGTATCGTGCTCATTCTCTCCACGCTGGAGGTGTTTTACCGCGACACACACATGCTGATGGACGTAGGGATGCTGGCGTGGTTCTTTATGACGCCCATCTTCTACTCCGTCGAGCAGTTTCCACCTCAGGCGCAGCTTCTGGGGATCACCTTCAATCCTCAGCGATTGATCTTCTGGATCAATCCCATGGCGTCGATTATCAATACCTACCAGGATCTGATCTACCGGGGAGCACCCACAGCGCTGGATTTCTTGATCCGCACCGCCGTGACCGCCATCATTGTACTTGTGTTTGGCTACTGGTTTTTCCACAAGTTCAGCGGCCGATTCGGCGAAGAGGTCTAAACGACCGCCGGCGGGAGCCAACAACGGCATCGGTTTCCATATCGCCAGATCGTTGACTTTCGTCAAAAAGACAGCAAAACAGTCTTTTTTGTGCCTCAAAATCACTAATTGGGGCTGTCTGTGGACTTGTGTAAGGTAGCGAAACAGAAAATTGACTCCACTGAAATAACTATCAACCTCACGCAAAGGCACCAAGAACGCTAAGGAAATCCATAAGATGATAAATTTTATTGATCCAGGTTGGCTTTATTATTGATAAAAGGCGGTTACCATGGTCAGTAGACCATAGGTCTACGAAAACCACATGCTACGGCTGCAAAGTCGCTCCGGACGGATGCGTCCTGGATCTACGACCTTCGGCGACTGAAAGGTAATCCGCGTAGGCGGATTTCGCAACTGTGCCGCGAATTCATTCGCCGGGATTTGAAGTTAACATTGTCAAGTTAGTCAGGCAGTCCGATAGTCCACCTATAGGCTACAACTCCAATTGAGCGTTCGCGTCTATCCAACGTCGATAGGCCGCAAGCATGCGCTCAATATCCTGTAAATCATCTCGACAGATCTCGTAAATTTCCTCTTCTGTCAGCTCATGATAAAAATGGACCATTCGGTTGCGATAGCCCGCCATAATGCGCAGAAGGTGCGCTTCTTCTTGGGTTAACACATCCTGCTCCTGCAATTGATGGGCGATGGCTTTGTACTCAGTCGTAGCGATGGCAAAGTGTTTCGCCAGAATATGTCGTCCGATATCCAAGAGCGCTTCTAACGCGCGGCGCAGACACGCTTCTGCCGTCCAGCGATTGCGGGCGTCGGCATAGAAGGGCTGGGGCGCCTCCAGGGGCAAAGCCCGAATCGTTGCCAGCATCTCCTCCACCAGCGCCAGACGATCAGTTAAGACGCGTCGGGACAGATTAGACGGCGTCACGATGACCTCCCCAGGATCATTTCGATACGCTCTTTCTCGAAAGGCGCTAAATCACCGGCGCGCCGCAGTACGTAGAGGTCGTACTCGTCTGCAGCATCCTCGTCGTCGGCGAAGAGCCGCTCGCCTCGGATGACCTCGGCCGCGACGAAGGGATCGGCCTCCGGCAACACCACGAGATCAACCCGGTGTACGTCGAGCAGGTCTTCCAGCGCCACGGCGATTTCCACCTTCTTGCGTACGCTCAGCTTCTTGGCGGGCAGCACGCCGATGTCCGCGTCGGAGACACCCGTCGAGAGACCCGCGCCCTCATCCTCCAGCCAGCGTTTCACCTCCGCCGCGCGGCTGCCGAAGGCGTACATGATCCGTAGATCATGCTCGCGGCATAAGGCGTGCATCTTTGCCCGGTGTGACACCGTCTAAGCGCCCCCCAACGCCGGTTGGCGCGTGTGCCAGTCCATGGCCTGCTCGTAAGCGTAGGCCACGCGCAGGATCTGCGCTTCCGCCAGGTCCGGCCCGATGATCTGCAGGCCGATGGGCAGTCCTGTATCGTCGAAGCCGCAGGGCACGTTGACTGCCGGGATGCCTGCCAGCGCCTGGGTGATGGTGAAGACGTCGGCTAAGTACATCTGCAGCGGATCGTCGACCCGCTCGCCGAACCGGAAGGCGGTGAAGGGCGACGTTGGCCCGACCAGGACGTCAACGTCTTCAAAGGCCTCGTCGAAGTCCTGCCGGATCAGCGTGCGGACCTTCTGCGCCTGGAGATAGTAGGCGTCGTAGTAACCGGCGCTCAGCGCGTAGGTGCCCAACATGATGCGGCGGAGGACCTCATCGCCAAAGCCCTGGGCGCGCGTCCGTCCGTAGACCTCGTTTAGGTCGTCGGCCTCGGCGCGATAGCCGTAGCGAATGCCGTCGAAGCGCGCCAGGTTGGCGCTGGCCTCCGCCGTGGCGACGAGGTAGTAGACGGCGATGCCGTGCTCCGTGTGCGGCAGGCTCACGTCGACCAGCTCCGCGCCCATCGATTCTAGCATCGTGATCGCCTCATCGATCGCCTGCTTGACCGCCGGTTGCAGCCCGCCGGCCTCAACGTACTCGCGGGGCACGCCGACGCGCAGCCCGTCGATCTCCGGTCGCAGCGCGCCGACGTAATCCGGTACGTCCTCGGTGCGGCTGGTGCTGTCCATCGGATCTGCGCCCGCCATGATCTGCGTCAGCAACGCGGCATCTTTCACGCTCCGCGTCAGCGGGCCAATCTGATCCAGCGACGAGGCAAACGCGATAAGCCCATAGCGCGAGATACGCCCGTAGGTCGGGCGCAGGCCCACCAGGCCACAGAGCGCTGCGGGCTGGCGCACCGAGCCGCCGGTGTCGGTGCCCAGTGCGGCCGGGATCTCACTGGCGGCCACGGCGGCGGCGCTCCCGCCGCTGGAACCGCCGGGCACGCGCTCCAGGTCCCAGGGGTTGGCGGTCGAAAAGTAACTGGAGTTCTCCGTGCTGGAGCCCATGGCGAACTCGTCCTGGTTGGTCTTGCCCAGGATGATGGCGCCGGCAGCCTTCAGGCGGGCGATGGCGGTGGCGTCGAAGGGCGGCACGTAGCCTTCCAGGATCTTTGATCCGCACGTGGTCTCCATGCCTTCGGTCGAGATATTGTCCTTGACCGCGATGGGCACGCCGAGCAGCGGGAGATCCTCGCGGTGCAGCCGCATGACGTCGGCCTGCTCGGCCTGGGCCAGGGCGGACTCCGGCGCGGTGCGTAAGAACGCATGCAGGTCGCCGTCGACGGCGTCAATGCGATCCAGTAGGGCTTGGGTCAGTTCAACAGAGGAAATCGCCCCGGCGTCTAGTTGTGCCAGGGCTTCATGCATCGTGAGTGTGTGCAGAGCGTCCAAGGCTTACTCCTTTTCGAAAATGGACGGCACAAAGAAACAGTTTGCCAGGTCGTTCGGGGCGTTGCGCAGCGCGTCGCTCGCGGCGAGGGGCTCGCCGGCGATATCCTCGCGTACCACGGAGCGCAGGGGTAGCACCGTGGCGGTAGGGGGAATTTCTGCGGTATCCACGGCCTGGACTTGATCGGCGTAGTCGAGAATCGCGGAGAGCTGTTCTGTGTAGCGGGCGAGCGTCGCGTCGTCCAGTTCTACGTGCGCCAGTTCAGCGATGTGTTTCACTTCTTCTAAGGTCAGAGCCATCTTTACCTCCTACAGGGATTATAACACCGCTGAAGCGCCTAGCAATGTGAGAATGTTGCGTATTGCGTGTTGCGTATTTGTCTTGTGGATGCCAGTGATACGTTTGTCAAAGTGTCCGCTCGTGTAGATCGAGGGTGACGGCTTCTCATTCTTTTTTACTATGTTATAATTCCTGTGCTATGGAGCAAGTGAGGATTTTCTATGTTATCACTGACACCTGACCGTCTACTCGCGCGCCTGCTGGTGGTGCTGTTGGGCATACCCATTCACGAATGGGCCCACGGCTGGGTCGCGCATTTACTGGGGGATACGACGCCTGAGCGGGAGGGGCGGCTGACGCTGAATCCCATGACGCACCTGGACCCTGTTGGCACGCTGATGATTCTGCTGACGGGCTTCGGTTGGGGGCGCCCTGCCCGGGTCAACCCGTATCTGATGCACCGCGTCAAGAATCCGAGGGTGGCTATGGCGCTATCGGCGCTGGCCGGGCCGCTCTCGAATCTCGTCCAGGCGGTGATTCTGGCGTTCATCGTCCGATTGGGGCTGCTTTCTGTCCTGCCGGCCCAGGTTGCAAACACGGTGGAACGGATTCTGATTCTGGCTATCGGCGTCAACATCGGCCTGATCGCCTTCAATCTGCTGCCCATTCCGCCATTGGATGGATCGCGCATCCTGGCCGGCGTCGCGCCGCGCGAAGTGGGCGACTTCTTAGAAAGTCTGGAGCCGATAGCGCCTTACATTCTCATGTTGGTACTCTTTATTCTGCCGCAGTTGGGCATCAATATCGTCTCTTGGATGGCAGGCCCGCTGGCGAGATTCTTGTTTCGAATCTTGGTGCCGTGAGGCTCCCGCGAATCTGGTACCGTGTTAGACAGTTCTTTCAGATGCTTCAGGCGTCTTTCCGTCCCGTTGATCTGGACTATGTTGCAGCGCACCTCTCCTCATCCCTGTTAGCGCTCTTCCTGCGTATGCCCCGCGCCGAGCAGCACCACGGCATCGCACTCTGCCGGGCACTGGAAGCCGAGGGCTACCGCGACGTAGACATCTTGACCGCCGCGCTGCTCCACGACGTTGGCAAATCCGTGGTCTCTCCGCGCCCGTGGGAGCGCGTCTGCGTGGTGCTGACCGAGTATTTTCTACCGGCGCGGGTCAGAGCCTGGAGTCGCGGTGCGCCCGAGGGATGGCGGCGCGGTTTTGTCATTCGCCGGTGTCACCCGGCCTGGGGCGCCCAGATGGCTGAGGAGGCCGGCGCGTCGCCCCGCGTGGTGGAGCTCATCCGCAATCACCACGCCCCACCGGAAGACGATAGGGCGCTGGCGGCGCTGCAAGCGTTGGACGAGACGTGAGACCTTATGTCTGACCGGCGACGGCGCGTTCTGATGATCGCACCCACGTCCTTCTTCCTGGACTACGGATGCCACGTGCGAATTCTGGAGGAGGCGCGGGCCTTGTTGGCGCAGGATCTGCGTGTCCGCATCGTCACGTATTACAAGGGCAACGACTGGCCGGGCCTGGATATCGTGCGCTGCCGGCCCACGCCCTGGCGGGCTGATTACGAAGTCGGCTCGTCCCGCCACAAGATCGTCTTCGACGTTCTGTTGTTCTGGAAGGCGTTGGAGGAGACGCTGCGCTGGCGCCCGCACCTTATCCACAGCCATTTGCACGAGGGCGCGCTCATCGGTTCGGTGCTCGGCCGGATGGCGCGGGTACCCGTGCTCTTCGATTTTCAGGGCAGCCTCACCAGCGAGATGGTCGATCACGGCTTTGTCACGCCCGATACCTTCGGGTACTATTGGTGGCGCCGGTTAGAGGAGCGCATCGTTCAGATGCCCGACGTCGTCATCACCAGCACGACCCATAGCGCCGAGCTGCTGAATCGCGTCTTCGCGCGCAGCGACGGCGTTTATCCGGTGCCTGACAGCGTCAACCTGGATTTCTTCACCCCGGACCGGCTTCCGGTGGAGGAGCGAGCGCGGCGCCGGGCGGCGCTGGGCATCCCGGCCGACCGCAGGGTGGTCGTCTACCTGGGGCTGCTGGCCGACTATCAGGGCATTCCGCAGTTGATCCGGGCAGCGGCCTATCTACGAAAGCGGGATTATCCGGTGTCGTTTCTGATTATGGGCTTCCCCGGTGAGGAAGCATACCGGCAGCAAGCCGCCAGGATGGGACTTAAGCCACCGGACATCATTTTCACGGGCCGTACGCCGTACGCCGATGCGCCCGATCACCTGGCGCTGGGTGACGTGGGCGTGGCCCCCAAGATCTCCACGACGGAGGGGAGCGGCAAAATCTTGAACTACATGGCCATGGGCCTGCCCGTCGTCGCCTATAAGTCCAACGTCAGTCAGGAGTATCTGGGCAAACTGGGCGTCTACGCCGAGCCGTTGGGCGACGCCACGGCGCTGGCCCAGGCGTTGGCCTTCGCGCTGCGCAACCCAGACGTAGCCAGCACCATGGGCAGGGGATCACGAGAGCGCGCCGGGCATCACTTTTCGTGGTCGCGCACGGGACGAGAGTTATTGAAAATTTACAGCATGTTGTGGGAGAGGTCATCGACGTGAGCATATCGGATCGGCAAATTCACCTATCGCCAGCCTGGCGAGGATCGTTGTTCTTCTTCATGTTCTGGGCCGCCATGTCCATCTTCGCCCCCTTTAAGAACGTCTACTTGAGCCATCTGGGCCTGAGCGGACTGGAAATCGCGATCCTGAACACCATCGCGCCGGCGATGACGCTCTTCGCTGCGCCGGTCCTCTCGGTGCTCGCCGACCGGCGTCGTTGGCGCAAGCGCATCCTCATTCTGGGATTGGTGGGCGTCGTGCTGCTGTTGGGACTGTACGGCCTGCCGAAGACGTTTCTGGCCCTGCTGCCCATCGCCTCGCTCCTGGCCCTGATCAGCAGTTCCATCCTGCCCATCAGCAACAGTCTCATCGCCCGGATGGCGCAACGTCACAGCTTGGATTTTGGCAAGCTGCGGTTCTGGGGCTCCCTGAGCTTTGCCCTGGGCTCCATCATCTTTGGCGCGTTGTGGGAGCGCCATGGCTTCGACGCGATGTTTGTCGCCTGCGCGGCGGCGTTTATCCCGGTGACGGTGCTGGCGTCCACTTTGGAGGAAAGCGCGGCCCAGCGCTCGGGGGAACGCCGCTCCCTGAAGCGCATCCGCCAGGACAAGGGCCTGACGGCGCTGCTGGCGGCGACGTTCTTATACGGCGTTGGCGAGACGCTCTACGCGAACTTCTCCGGCATCTACATGGACAGTCTGGGCGGCGGACAACAGCTCGTGGGCGCGATCTTCGGGCTCTCCGCGCTGGCCGAACTGCCGGCCATGCGCTACGGTGACGATCTGGGGCGCAAGCTGAGCCGTCCCGTGGTCGTCTTGATCGGGTACGCTGCGGCGATGGCCGCTTGCTTCGGCTATGCCTTCTCCGGCACGCCGGGCCTCCTCTTGTTCTACGGTGCGCTCAAGGGCTTCGGATTTGGGCTTTCCTACGCCGCGGCCATCGCCCTTGTGGACGCCCGCGCGCCCGAATCCTGGTCTTCGACGCTGCAATCGCTGATGACGGCGATGTCCTGGGGGCTTGCACCGCTGATCACGCTGCCGCTGGGCGGTTGGCTCAGCGATTTGCTGGGGCTGCCCGTCATCTTCCTGGGCGCCGGCATCGCCCAGGCTCTGGCGATCATCATCTTGTTCTCCGCGATCCTCAGCGACAAGTTCGCCGAGACGCCGTTGTTGCCCGTGCGGACCTGCTGCAAACAGGCCTGTTCGCAACAGGTCGCGGCTCCGGTCAAACATTGACTATGCAAAAAGCGGATTTTTGCTCCTTTTCGGGATAGTCAACGTTGGCGCTACTGAAATAACCAGCAGAAATCGGATTTTTCTACGACTTGATACTATATGTGGGTTTCTCATGACCAAAATTACTAGATGTGGGGTATGGCCACCTAAAAATCCGGTTTTCGACCTTCGACTTTCGACTTATATACTAGGAGGATTCAATGACAGCTGAAAATCAATCGATCCGCGTTTTACTGGTTGACGATCACGCGGTGGTGCGCAGTGGGCTAGGCGCGTTTCTTATGGCTTTTGATGACATGGAACTCGTCGGCGAAGCCGCCAACGGCGCAGAGGCTATCAAACTCTGCGAGCGGCTCGATCCCGACGTCGTGCTGATGGATCTGGTCATGCCCGTGATGGACGGTGCCGACGCCACGAAGGAAATCCGCCAGCGCTTCCCCGATATCCAGGTTCTTGCCTTGACCAGCTTCAAAGAGCAGGATCTGGTGCAGGGCGCGTTGGAGGCCGGAGCCATTGGCTACCTGCTCAAGAATATCCAGGCTGATAAACTGGCCGAGGCCGTGCGCGCTGCCCATCAGGGGCAACCCACGCTGGCGCCCGAAGCGGCGCAGGCTCTGATTCAAGCCGCGGTCCAGGGCCCGGAGGTGGGCCATGATCTGACCGAGCGTGAGCGCGAGGTGTTGGCGCTTATGGTTGAGGGGTTGAGCAATCCCGAAATCGCCGAGCGGCTCTACGTCAGTCGGTCAACGGTCAAGTTTCACGTCAGCAACGTGCTCTCCAAGCTCGGCGTCTCCAGCCGCACGGAAGCCGTTGCCCTGGCGGTCAAGCACGATCTCATTGAGAGCTAAGCGGCACCCGAGACAGGAGAAGGCATTTTACGCCGAACCTGTCCATCCGACCAGGGAGCAGTCTCACCACGTGCCCGATGCATTCGGGCACGTTTTGTTTTATCATAGCAGCAAGAATTAAGGGAGTGTATTACGCGACGGAGCTCTGAAGACTATCTGTTTGGGTTGGCTTCCTCCCCGTGCCCAGGAGTGGCGCGGTCGGTAGACCGACCACAGCTAGAGTTGCATGACGGCATCATGAAGATGAGAGCTGTGAAGATAATCGCTGGATTCACAGGTTTCCGCCGAGTTTCCTAAATCGAGATGCTAGAGTTGAGATTTAACGTACGAGGTGTTAAATGGATATACTGTTAGTCGATGATGAGGCACGAGTACGATCTGCGCTTTGGCTGTTGCTCCGGCAACACCCGCGCCTGAGCGTCGTGGGTGAGGCCGGAGACGTCTCCCAGGCGCTTTCTCTTATTGCCATGCGCAAGCCTGATGTGTTGATATTGGATTGGGATTTGCTGGGAAAGAATGGCAGGAGATCCCTCGTGCTTGAGCAGATGCGGCAGATTTCCCCCGAGCTGCAGGTCATCGCGTTGAGCTTGCGCTCGGAGGCCCAGACCGCTGCGCTCAATAACGGCGCCAACGTCTTCGTGAACAAAGGCGACATGCCAGACCGCCTGCTGGGCGTGCTGGAGGGATTAGAAGACGTTTTGTAGTTAGCAGTCGTTCCTCCACAAGAGCCGTCCCGGCTCTTGTAGGAATTTAGGATGAAGTCCATTCTACCCGGCGACTGAAGTCGCGGGCCACACTTGCGAAGTCCACCTGCGTGGACTACTTCAGTCGGCGAAGGCCGACTTCGCAGCGCGTAGCCGCAGTTTTAACTGCCGGGCTAAGC
>DAOTUH010000517.1:0-5024 GCA_034437255.1 Anaerolineae bacterium | reverse complement strand
CTACGCCCATCAGCACATTGACCGGCGTATTGGGCCGCGAGGCTTCATCGTCGCTATACAGCGGCGCGAACAGCAGCTCGGGAATGCGGCAGAAGACTTCGCAATAGAAGGTGGCGGCCCAAGAATCCTCCAACAGTTGCCGCAAGGCCTGGGGCAGCCACTGGAGACCGGCAAAGAAACTCTGTTGCCCGTGGGTGTCGTTAGTTCGGAACATAAGTCACTCGCTCGCAGATATGTAGCCGTGAACGCTGCTATTCTAGCAAATTAGCCGAATTTGACCAGCTGGACGACCTTTTTTCAGGTGAGTCAACTGTTTGGAGTCTGTGATCGGGATTTCTTTCTCCGGCGCGTCTATCCGCATGAAAACTCTATTCCTCCTCATTTGCTTCTGTACAATTCACCGCCGGCGACTACAACAGTATTTATACTTCTTGCCGCTGCCACACGGACACGGTTCATTGCGTCCTACTTTCGGTGCGGATGTAGCAGGCCGGATGCGCCCTGCACCGGTGGTCCTCAACACGTCTTCCGGCGCCTCCAACTCATGCGCGATGGCTTGGCGTATGATCTGATATGCGGGATGGTCGGGATCTTCAGCCGCCGCTTTGACCAGCTGGTAGTGGCGCTCCAGACGGGCCAGATAAGCAGCATCTGATAAGACGATCTCATTTATCAACTCCAGCAACGCTTGCGCGTACGGGCTCTGCTCGTTGAGCGGATCAAGAAAGGGGCCGGCTTGAGGGGCGTCGCGATCAAAGCCATAACTAATCGACGCCAGGAAGCGTTCGGGCTGCTGCTCTTCCGTTACATTGAGCATGACACGGCGACAATCACACGTTGGATCTGGGCAGTAGGATTCGAGCAGTCCATACGAGCCTGGTGGTATCCCTCTTTGGGATTGAAACAGCGTTAGCACACGGGTTTCTTCTACCGCCAGCTCCGGCTCAATTGCGTAAAACGGGATTAGATAGAGGGCCATAGATTTCTCCTTTCTTTATACGTCCGGTATATGTTTCTGGGCGGAATCCGACTCAGGCGTCAATATCACGTCCTCTTTGATATTGATCATGGGCCGCTGTCAGAATGTTGGTCAAACGCTTCTACTATCAGCCGCTTGGTCCCATACTCCCCGTACCGCGCCTCGTCCTTGCCCTTGACGATGGGGAATGTCTCCATTATACATGCCAGCTCCTCCCGCGACAGCCCGCAGAGGTGTGTGTACAGCGCGTCGAGCTCGGCCCGCAGTTGCGACCGCCGTACTTCGTCCCAGGTGAAGGGCGGACGGGGCCAGCCCGGCTTGAGGAAGGGCGCTTCGCGCGGGTAAGCCTGCGTCGCCTCGCGGTTGGTCTCCCACGGGTCTAGGAGCGCGCGCATAAGGGGCTTTTTGCCCAGCGCCTCGGCCCAGACGTCGTCGGCAAAGGGCTGCAGGTCCCAGGCGGTGTAAGTGAGCTCCAGGACGCGCGGGACTGTCAGGTCCACTACGATGTCAATGTTGTAGGTCATTCGGGTGATGCCATATACTGTGGTAGCGAAGGCCCCAATGATCATGTAAGGGGATTCCATGGTTTCCAGCGTGTGTAAAATGTCGATGAAAAGACTAAGGTCGGCGGCGTGGTCGTTGGTCACGTTTAACCTCCTCCAGAACCTTCAGATTAAGTTCACGGGTGGAGAGATCGGGGTATCGTCGCCGCAGACGCCCGCGGATCAGCTCCACGGCTAGCTCGCGCGCATCCAACATCCGCTGGATGCGTTGACCGGCGGTGAGATGCATGGACTGTAGCAGCTGCACTGTGTCCAGGCGGTCAAAGCGCTGAGTCATTGACGTTTTCATAGAGAATCTCCTATTCCGCTGCTATGCAGGAAACAACACTGTCACCGTCAATAGATCAAAACTCCCCGGCGCCAGGTCGTTTAGGCCTGCTAGCCATTCGGCAGGCTGCGCGCCTTGATGCGCATGCATCTGCTCCCGCATGCCGCATGCGCCGTCGCTCCGCCGCCAGCGCCTGCCGCCGCGCTTCCTGCACCTCGCCTGCGGTGCGGGTCTGAGCGCTGGGTTCGGCTTCGGCTAACGCCAGTGCGCGCTCGCGGTCCAACGCCTCCGGCTCCAGCCGATAGACCGGCACCGCCACCGGCAGCAGCTCCTTGATGATCGACACAGGGTCAGTGTTGACGACGTAGCGCGCCAGCAGGTGCACCAGCACCGTTACCTCGCCCACGTCCGGCGTCACGACGTAGGCCGTGCGCCCGTAGTGTTCGACCCCATCCCCGGCCCTTCCTCCTCTGAGGGGGAGGGGGAAGGGAGAAACGTCCGCTGCTTCATTTCCTCGATGAGGCGCCGCACCAACGGATGCCTAACATCCAGCAGCGTCACGTCGGGGTCGTCCAGCGCCCACTCCGGGTCGAAGGTGGCCCGCTCGATGACCTCGTCCACCGCCGCCGTCTGCAGCGCCGGTGCGGTGAGCGCAATGCGGTAGGTGGTTCGACTATGCTCACCAGAACAGCCATCCGCGTTTTCCGTCACACTGCAGCTAAAGCGGTCCAAACCGCTGAGGACGAAGCGCCGGATCTCCTCCGGCGAGCCCACGGTCTGCGCCGTCTCCGGCGGCACCGGCGTCTCCTCCGGTTCCGCTCGCGCTTCCAACGCTTCCGCCAGATCCTCCTTGAGCCGCTTGCGTCAGTTGCGCAACGAGCAGCGCAGGACCTCCGGGGAGCTGAGCGCCCGCTTGTGGAAGTTCTGGTTTTTGATGGCCGGGCGTTTGGCGTAATCCACCGCCGCGATGAGCATATCGTAGACCTCCCAGGGATTGGCGCCAGCGGGCAGTTCCCGCTCTATCTGGCGGCAGTGGCGGCTACAGAAGACCCGATATCAAGCACGATTTATATAATCGTTTCTGCTTCGTAGGCAATTACGACTCCGGCCAGATTTCTGTTCCCAACAGATCCTCGACGGCCTTTTGTGTATCTTTGTCTCGCGGCACAACGCTGTACCGCTCCCACTTGGAAACCGCTGTCTGGCTGACGCCCACCGCCTCTCCTAATGCTTGCTGACTCAGGTCGGCCTGCTCGCGGGCTTTTTGGAGTCGAGGATTTGGTGGTCGTTGTTGAAGGCGCTGTTGTTGCTCCTGCCAAATCTGACGTTTTGCCTCTCGGAATTCTGGATCGTTCTCCATTTTCTCACGATACCAGGCCCGGCGCCAGGCGTTGGCTTCCTCAGCGCGGGCGGCTCGCAAGCGGCGGCGATACGCACGGTGCTCCTCCTGCTCTTCCGGCGTTAAATCGCTGATGGATGCGCCCTGGGTCAATTTCTCGAGAGCACTGTGGAGAACAGGATTGTCGTCATGCACTCGTGGCTGCGATAGTTTCTCGCGGGCCTCGTCGCTCAATACCGGATTGCGCCACGTACCCGTCTCGACCTCGGCCTTGCGGGTCTCGGATACACCCTCAGCCATTCGCTCTCGCCAAGCCTCGATTTCCTATTGCAGACTTTCGATCTCACCCGCAATCACATTCGCAGTTACATTGTCGTATTACGCACAAAGCCCCGACCTCGTTTCAACCGTCCCTGGGGTGACGGCACGGTCAACCTGCACATCCGCTATCTGCGTGCCTTCCTCAACTGGATGAAAGATGAAGGCCTCGTGCATACGGACCTGGCCGGCGCTGTGGACACACCCAAGACCGTGGTCAACGGTAGCGGATTGATTAGCGACGAAGAGGTCATGCAACTGCTGGCTGCGTGTCGCCCGGCGCCGTACGCCCGGCGCGACGCGGCGTTGATACGGGCTTTTCTGGATACGGGGTTGCGTTTGCATGAAGTTACTCTCATGCGTCGCTCTCAAATCCACTACGAGTAGCAGGGTAAATGCGCCTGGTTGCACGTTTACATGCCCAAGACGGACAGATACCGCTTTGCCTTTTTGTGCGAAACCGCGACGCAGGCTCTCAAACATTATTTGAAGGTCCGGGGGGATGATGACGACGCGCTCTGGTTAGGGCGTCGGGGACCACTGACTAAAGGTGGTATTTACAAAGCGGTCAAACGGCGAGCCAGACGGGCCGGCCTCAAAAGCGTAAAGCCCCACGCACTGCGTAAGATATTCTCCACGCGCTGGATCCAGAACGGTGGAGATCGCCAGGATTTGCAGGATATCATTGGCTGGATCGCGCCGGAGATGTTCCAGATCTACGTACAGGTGACCAAGCGTGAGCGGCTTTCTATGGCACATCATCAGTTCAGTCCTGTAGATCGCCTGTGCGGAGAAGATCAGGCATAATTAGCATCCAGCCTCGTCTCATCGCCGGGGCTAGGCTGGTTTTTTTGTATCACTGACTTGTCGATGGGTTAAAGCATGTTATAATTTCTTCACAATAGAACCCCCCATCATATTGGGTATTTCGTTGGGGCGTGGCCAAGTGGTAAGGCAACGGACTTTGAATCCGTGTACCGTAGGTTCGAATCCTACCGCCCCAGCCTAATTTCAAAACCTAGGGGGCACTATACCATGCAGCAATACACGACGCCGGTCGTGTGGCTGGCAGCACCTGAGTGGCTGATGCTGGATGAGGCGACACGACTCTCTGGCCTGGATGAGGATACGCTGCAGCGGCTGATTGCCAGCGGCGATCTTGAAGTCCAGGAGAATGCGGGGGCTGTGCTGATTGAGAAGCTGAGCCTCTCCGAGTGGCTGGACGCACTGCTGGACCTGGAGTATATTCGGCTCGCCGAAGCTGAGCTCTAGCCAACGACCGCTTTCCAGCTGTTGGTACGTTGACGCCCCATCTTATGATGGGGCGCTTTGCTATCTGCGGTATGACCGCAGTCATACTGACTGTGGCTTGGGTGTTATCCGGTAATACTGGATCCTTCCTGTCGCTACTTGATAGAGGTATCTGATGGTCGCCGGTGGTGACGGTGCGGGGAACGGCGTGCACGAGGGGGCGACCGACCGCGAAATCCTCGAAGAAGTTGCCCTCGGCCATCTTGGACATCAGCGCCCCCTTCGTTCGCGTCGCCGGCGCGAGTT
>DAOTUH010000516.1:0-14785 GCA_034437255.1 Anaerolineae bacterium | reverse complement strand
GTAGCCGCGAAATCCATTTCGCGCTTCAGAGTGCGCGATTTAGAAATCGCGGCTACATTTCCCCAATAATTTATCCTATACCCCCTCACCGCGACCCAATTTGACACAGGAGCAAGTTTGACGTACACTACCCACAAATGAATACGGCGGTGGCAGCACCGCCCACTCATCCAGAGAGGTGGAGGGACCGGCCCTACGAAGCCTCGGCAACCCCGCTCGGCGTGAGGGTGCCAACTCCGGCAGAGGACCGACGAAAGCGTCGGATACTCTGGAAGATGGGATGACCATGTTTGTCACGTGGCGCCTCTCTTCTAGAGAGGCGTTTTTCTATATGTGTAACCGTGATCAGTAATCGTAAATCCAAAATCGTAAATCCAAAATCGCCAATCGTAAATAGGAGAACAAAATGACCATCAGAACACAAACCCTGGGCTATCCCCGCATCGGCAAAGACCGAGAGATCAAACGCGCGCTCTCGGCCTACTGGAAAGGCACCATTGACCGCGAGGAACTGCTGCGCATCTATCGCCAGATCGCGGAGGAGGGCTGGCAGGCGCAGAAGGACGCCGGCATCGACTACATCGGTGTCGGCGACGCGACGCTCTACGATCACGTGCTGGATTGGGCCGGGCGCTTCGATCTTGTCCCGGCGCGGTTCCGGGACCTGATCGGGCTGGATCGCACCTTCGCCATGGCGCGCGGCGTCGAGGGCGTGCCCGCGCTAGAGATGACCAAGTGGTTCGATACCAACTACCACTACCTCGTGCCGGAGATCGAGGCGGGACTGGAGCCTGCGGCGGCCTTTGACAACTATCTGGAAGAGATCCAGCGCGCCCAGGCGCTGCTCGGCGACCGCGCCGTGCCCATCATCCTGGGCCCCGTCACGCTACTCCGTCTCTCCCGGCTGGAGGAGCCGCTGGAAATCGTGTTGCCGCGCCTGCTGCCCGCCACCATCGAGCTGCTGGACGCGCTCAGAACCCTCGGCGTGCCCGAAGTGCAGCTGCACGAGCCGGCGCTGGTGTTGGACGACGCGCCCGCGCACCAGGCGGCCTACGAGATCGCCGTGGCAGCGCTGGCCGAGACCGGCGTGCCACTCAACCTGGTCACCTACTTCGATGACCTGGGCGAGACCTACGAGTGGGCGCTCAATCTGCCCGTGGACGTCCTCACGCTGGACTTCACCCGTGGCGAGACGCTGGCTCAGGTGCGCAACAATCCCTGGCCCGAAGATAAAGTCCTGGCTGCCGGCGTCATCGACGGGCGCAACGTCTGGCGGATGCGGGGCGAGAAGACGCTGGCGCTGCTGCAGCAGCTGGCAGATAGGGCCGAGCTGCGGATCAGTGCCTCGTCGTCGCTGCAGTTCGTCCCCTACTCGGCGGCCCGGGAGACCGAGCTGCCGGCGCCGCTGCGCGATGTCCTGGCTTTCGCCGAGGAGAAACTGGATGAGTTAACGACGCTATCCACGGCCTTTGCAGAAGAGAAAGCGCTCGATACTGGCGCCTGGGCGCCCTTCAAGGACTTCGCGCCCGATGACCCGGCGCTCCACAAACACGTCGCCGCACTGGAGCCCAAGGACTTCACGCGAGATGCCCCCTACGTCGAACGGCGCAATGCACAGATCCAGCTACCACCCTTCCCCACCACGACCATCGGCTCCTTCCCCCAGACGCGCGAGGTACGCCGCCTGCGCGGACGCTATAAGCGAGGTGAGATCACCGAAGCCGAGTATCGTGCCGGCGTTCACGCCTGGATCGGCTACGCCATCGGCGTGCAGGAGGGCCTGGGGCTAGACGTGCTGGTGCACGGCGAGTTCGAGCGCTCCGACATGGTCGAGTACTTCGCGCAGAAGCTGACCGGCTTCGCCTTCACGCAGCACGGCTGGGTGCAGAGCTACGGGCACCGCTACGTACGCCCGCCCATCATCTACGCCGACGTGACACGACCGGCGCCCATGACCGTGCGCGAGTTCGAGGTCGCCCAGTCCTTCACGCAGAAGCCGGTCAAAGGCATGCTCACCGGGCCGGTCACCATCGTCAACTGGTCCTTCCCCCGCGCGGATCTGCCCAAGCGCGAGATCGCGTTCCAGCTGGCGCTGGCCCTGCGCGAGGAGATTGCAGATTTGGAACGAGCGGGCGCTCGCGTCATCCAGGTCGATGAGCCGGCGCTGCGCGAGGGCCTGCCCTTCAAACGCAACCGCTGGGCCGCCTACCTGACCTGGGCCGTCGATGCCTTTCGCCTGGCGACGGGCGCGGCGGAGCCTGCGACACAGGTCCACACCCACATGTGCTACGCGGAGTTCGGCGATATCCTGGGCGCCATCGACCGCATGGACGCCGACGTCATCTCCATTGAGAACGCGCGCAGCGGCGACGAGACCTTGCACCAGCTGGCCGAGGAGGGATACGCCCGCGAGGTCGGCCCCGGCGTCTACGACGTGCACAGCCCCGTCGTGCCAGACGTGGACTTCATCCTGAGCAAGTTACAGATGTTCCGCAAGCACCTCGACCCGGCGCAGATCTGGGTGAACCCCGACTGCGGCCTCAAAACCCGCGGCTGGAAAGAAGTCATCCCCTCGCTGAGAAACCTGGTGACGGCAGCGAAAACAATACGCGAAGCGTAATCTTGACTCCTGACTTATGACTCGTGAGTCACGAGCCATAAGTCAGGGTCTGAATTCGGAGGTAACATGTCCAATAGCAAATTTCTTTCTTTGGTAGAAAACTCACCGCTTCCTATCCTGCGGGATGGGGCCATGGGCACGATGTTGCACAATCGCGGTGTGAGCTTCGAGCGTTGCTTTGACGCGCTCAACGTGCAGGAGCCGGCCCTGGTGGCGCAGATTCACCGCGAGTATATCGACGCGGGCGCGCAGATTATCCAGACCAACACCTTCGGCGCGAACCGGTACAAGTTGGCCGAACACGACTTGGAGGATCAGGTGACCGAGATCAACCGTGCGGGCGTCGAGCTGGCGCAGCGCGTGGTGCTGGGCGCTTTCAAAGACGTGCTCGTCGCCGGGAACATCGGGCCGCTGGGCGTGCCGCTGGCGCCTTTTGGCCGCGTTACGCCGGAACAGGCGCGGGCGGCCTTTGAGGAGCAAGTGCGGGCGCTGGCCGAGGCGGGCGTCGATCTGCTCTCCCTGGAGACCTTCGCCGATTTTTACGAGATCCGTGCGGCCATCGCGGCGGCGCGCGAGACCACCGATCTCCCCGTGGTGGCGACCATGACTTTCACGCGCGACGATCGCACGCTGTTAGGCGACCCACCTGAAAAGATCGCCCAAGGCCTGGCGGAGACCGGCACCGACGTCATCGGCGTCAACTGCTCCGGCGGCCCGGCGCAGATTATGCGTATCATCCGGCGGATGCAGCGCGTAGCGCCCAACGCGCGTTATGCTGCCATCCCCAACGCCGGCTGGCCCGAGCAGGTCAACGGGCGGATCATGTATCCGGCAACGCCTGACTACTTTGCCGATTATGCGCTGGCCTTCCGGCAGGTGGGCGCGACGCTGGTCGGCGGCTGCTGTGGCACGACGCCAGCTCACATCGCAGCCATGCGCCAAGCCCTGGACGCGCCGCCGCGAGAGGAGGAGATGGATCTCTCGCTGCTTCGTCAGGTGCGGGCCAAACCACCGGTCGCGCCGGAGTCCCAGCCCACGGCGCTGGCGCAGAAGCTGGAGGCGGGCAAGTTCGTCGTCTCCGTGGAGATGGACCCGCCGCGCACCATTGCCAGTCACAAATTGCTGGCGGGAGCCAGCCTGCTGGCGGAGACCGGCGCCGACGTCATCAACGTGGCCGACAGTCCCATGGCGCGCATGCGCATGAGCCCCTGGGCCGTCTGCCATCTGATCCAGGACAAGATCGGCATTGAGACGGTGCTGCACTTTCCCACGCGCGGGCGGAACCTGCTCCGCGTCCAAGGCGACCTGCTGGCAGCCCACGCGTTGGGCATCCGCAACGTCTTCGTCGTCATGGGCGATCCGACGGCCATCGGCGATTATCCCGACGCCATGGACGACTACGACCTGGTGCCGTCGGGCCTCATCAAGTTGATCAAACAGGGGCTCAACGCGGGCGTCGACCACGCCGGCGCTGACATCGGACAGCCGACGGCCTTTTTCGTCGGCGGGGCGCTCAATCTCCTCAGCCAGAAGCCGGAGCGCGAGATGAAGGTGCTGCGGCGCAAGATCCGGGGCGGCGCCGACTTCTTCCTGACGCAGCCCATCTACCAGCCGGACCGGGCCCGAGCCTTCGTGGAGCAGTACGAGGCCGAGTACGGCCCGCTGGAGGTCCCGATCCTGGTCGGCATCCTGCCGCTCTACGGCGTGCGCCACGCGCGTTTCCTGCACAACGAGGTGCCCGGCATCAACGTCTGCCCGGAGGTCTTCGAGCGGCTGGAACGCGCGGGCAAGAACTCGCCGCAGGAGGGCGTGCAGATTGCCGTGGAGATGGTGGAGCAGGTGCGCCCGTGGGCGTCAGGTGTCTACCTAATGCCCGCCTTCAGCCGCTACGACCTCGCAGCGGCGGTCGTGGAGGCGGTGCTAGACCTCACTTAGCCGGCACCCACCCACTCTCCACAACCACCTGCTGACCCGCCTCACTGAGCGCGAATTCAACGAAACTCTCGGCCAGCGGCTGGCTCAGGGGGCCGGTCATTAGCTGGAGGGGGCGCGTGACTTTGTACGAGCCATCTCGCGCCGTCTCGGCCAATGGGGCCACCCCATCAATCTTGAGCACCTTCAGCCCGGGATCCAGGTGCCCGAAGCCGACGTAGCCGACCGCGTGGGGATCCTCACCGACCAGCGCCGCGACGTCACTGGCGGCGAGGGCTTTCTCCAGGTTCGGGGCGCTGGGCTCCGCGCCTTTCAGCACGATTTTATCGAAGGCACCGCGTGTGCCGGAGTTGATGTCCCGGATCACGACGGTGATGGGCACGTCCTCACCCCCGACGTCGCGCCAGTTCGTGATCTCTCCCAGATAGATGGCCTCGAGCTGGACCAAGGTCAGATCATTCACCATATTGGCCTCGTTGACGATGACGGCGATAACGTCCACGGCGATCTGATATGGCGTGATCCCTTCAACCTCCTCGGACGTGAGGGCGCGCGAGGCCATGCCGATATCGACGGTGCCGTCGTGGATGGCGCGGATACCGACCTCACTTCCACCGGCGGCGATGTCCAACGTCACCTCAGGATGCACCGCCGTGAACGCTTCCCCGATCTCGTTGGCCAACGGCTGGACGGTGGTGCTGCCGGCGAAGGTGAGCTTGCCGGCCAGTTGGGACGTCCCGGAGGAATCGGGTGCATGAGGAGATGACGAGCACGCGGTGATCAAAAAGAGACCTATCCAGACAAAAATCCAGACAGACTTACGCATTCTTGACTCCTTGTGGTGCCTTGAGGCTGCTAATTTCTATCTTCTCCGCAGACAGCGGCAGAAGGACGGTGAACGTCGATCCTTTCTCCAACGCGCTTTCGACCCAGATTTTCCCGCCGTGCAGTTCCACCAACTTCTTGGTGAGCGGAAGCCCCAGCCCGGTTCCGCTGGCGCGACGGCTGCTGGAACCATCGACCTGTGTGAACTCCTCGAAGATATCGTCCTGCCGATCCTCAGGGATGCCGATGCCCGTATCAATGACGCTGATCTCAAGGTAGGGATCCAGGCACTCGGCGCGGGGATCGTAAGACTCTGTTTTGCGCAGCCGCAGGGTGACGTTGCCCTCGTCGGTGAATTTTGCCGCGTTAGAAAGCAAATTCAGCAGGATCTGGCGGATGCGGCGCCGGTCAGCGCGGACCGGGGGGAGCTCCGGGCCGATATCGAGCTGCAATTCGATGGGCTTGTTCTCCAACAGGCCCTCAACGGTCTCGATCATGGCTTCGGCGCTCTCCGCCACATCGACCTCCTCAAGATGGAGCCGCAATTTTCCGGCGTTGATCTTGGAGACGTCCAGCACGTCGTTGATGACGGAGAGGAGATGTTTGCCAGAATCGTAGATGATCTGCAGCTCCTGCGCCTGTGTCTCGTTGATGGGGCCTTCCAACTCTTTGAGCAGCAACTTCGAGAACCCGATGATGGAGTTGAGCGGCGTGCGCAGTTCGTGGCTCATGTTGGCGAGAAATTCGGTCTTGAGGCGGTCGACCTCGGCCAGATGCTCGGCAGTCTTGCGTTGCTGCGTGTAGAGCTGCGCGTTGTGCAATCCCACGGCGACCTGATCGGCGAGCACCATGAGCAGATCAATCAGGTCCGCCGTGAACTGGTGGCGTTGGTCGGTGTGTATATAGAGGACGCCCAGCACGTTCTCCTGCACCGCCAGGGGCAGCGCCGTCGCCGAGCCTGTGTCGGGCAGGAGCGGGACGTGCAGGTGAAGCGAGGAGCGGGCGAGGTCCTGGATGATCCGGGGACGCTGGGTGCTGACCGCCACGCCCACCATAGACCGTCTGGCCAGCGGCAAGCGGTAGCCCTGTTCCTTGAGCAGCGTGCCCGCGCGGTCCGCGGCCTCCGCCAGCACGGCAACGTTGGCGTCCGGGTGAACCAGGAAAACGAGCACGTGGTCGAAGTGTAACTGGCCCCGAATCAGCACGACGGATTGGTGGAGTACCTCGCCCGGATCGAGGCTGGAGGAGACAGCGCGCGCCAGATCTGCGGCCATCGCAAGCTCCTTGGTACGCGCAGTGACCTTGGCTTCGAGGTTGGCGTAGAGATCGCGCAGTTCGCGCACCATGCCGTTGAAATCCTTCGCCAGCAAGCCGATCTCATCCGCCTGGCCCACACGCAGGGGATTGTCGAGCGCCGCGAGGGAGACTTCCGCCGTGAGATCGCCCTCGGCGACGGTCTCGGCCGCGTCGGACAATCGCTGGATGGGCTGGGCAATGGCCCGCGTCGTCAGCACGCTCAACACCACCAGCAGCAACGTGGTCAGCACCGTACTGACGACCATCACGGTCAGCCCGGTGACCGCCACTCGTTGGATGTCCGTGATAGGCCGTATCAGCGTCAGATCCATCTGCGTGTTTCCCAGGATGATGGGCCGGTGCTGGGCATAAAGGTCTTGCTGATGTCCGCTCTTGACGTCGAAGGGGAAATCGTCTCGCGTCGCCACGCTGACGCCTTCGAGGCGCAGCCCCACGTCAGAGAGCAGACGGTGGCTGGCGATGATCCGCCGCAGTTCAGTCGCCAGGTCGATGCCGACGAGGACCGTACCCGCGCCGTCTGGCATGGGCTGGCGCCGGAGCAGCAGCAGGTGCTCGCCCACCGGCACAAGGACGGCTACCTCCGCCGACGCCACGCGCCCCACCATCGTCGATTCACGGTAGAGGGCCGAGAGCATGAGATTGGTGCGAGGTCTGCCCTCGCGGTCGTAGATTTGGATCAAGTCCAAATCGAAGCGATTGCGCACCACCACGGCGCGACTGTTGAGGTCTTGGCGGGCTGCCTCCCCACTCTCGTTGATCACAGCCAGGGCCTGCGGATCCTCGGCCAGCAGGCGCGCACCCGTATCGACGCTGTCGACGCGTCGCTTCAGCGCTTCGGCGACGTCCTGCGCTTCCACCATCGTCTGTTGTCGCAGCAGCTGCTCCTGCGTGAGTACCGTGCTGATCACGAAAGCGAGCACACTTCCCAGCAGGGCCAGCAGCATCAGCCCTAACATGGGAAGCAGGAGCTTGGTCTGTAAGGATTGGCGGGCCCAGTGCCTGGGAAGCACCTCTTTCAACACTCGCATCGATCTCATGGTTTAGTCGTTGATGATCTGGATAGGATACAGGAACTTGTTGCTGCTTAGCGAAAAGGACGCAACGTCACCAAAGGCACCCAACGTGACATCGCAAGCGCTTTTTTAACGCCATCCTTCAGTATGCGTCGGGATCATTAAAGGAGATTTAGGATTCGTTTAACGTTCTGTTAGGGCCGTGTCAAACATCCGCCGGTGATCAAAGCGTGAAAATAAGTTTTGACCAAACGGTGAATAATTGCTATACTGAAAACAGACGCCGAGGCTCCGAAGGAGGCCGACATGTTGCTTTCATTGAGGAAGGCCTCCAGGCCTGGAGTCCCACCGATGTCTCAAATGGGTATTTAGACGTCCATCGCTATCTAATGAGGAGAGACGAGGAGAAACATGATGCACAAGAAGAGAATTAAATCATCCGAGTCCTGTGAGGGAGGAAAACCGTGGCTGCGTTGGTTCATCGTCGGAGGTGCGTTAATCGGATGGGCATTGTGGCAGGGCCTGCAGCGCCACCTGGAGGAGCAAGCCTATCCCTCGCCCGTGCGCGAGCCGGTGAGGCCGCCGGAAGATGTGGAGGAACTGCCGGAGACCCCCCCCTCGGAGCCGGACCCGGACGTTCAGCCGGTCTCCTTTGGTAAAGAAACGGTGGCTGATGACCTAACGCGCGTTGAGGGCATCGGCCCGAAGGTAGCGGCATTGCTCCAAGACGTAGGCATCACGACCTTCGCGCGCCTGGCCGCGACGGAGGTTGATACGCTGCGCGAGATTCTGCGCGACGCCAACCTGCAGTTCATGAACCCTGTCACCTGGCCCGAACAGGCATCTCTGGCACAATCTGGGGATTGGGACGAACTGGCATCGCTGCAAGAAGCGCTCAAGGGCGGCCAACGCGCCTGAGGATCAAGGGACGCAAAGGAAATTCATAAGATGGTAAATTTTATTGATCTAGGCTGGCTTTAATATTCAGAAAAGTAAGGGCAAATTTAAAAATCTTGGCGCCTGTCCGACCTTTGGTCGGCGGCGTCTTTGCGTGAGGCACAACCTTTTTCAGTCAAGTGAGTCAAACTTGATGATCAAAAATCATCATTAGCAGCAAGACTATCCTAATCAGTAGGCGGACTGCGGGGCCGTATTTAATCCGTTGAATCCGTTCAATCCGTTGATTTTCCTAGGAGGTTACGTTGACCCAGTTTCGACCGTACAATCCTGAACAGGACCGTGACACCGCGTTCCGCATCTGGTGTGAGGTTGGCTGGACGGAGGATGAGAAGAAGAAAAAAGGAGCCTTTGACCTCTTTGTCGGTGCAAGCCACGCACTGGTGGCCGAGGTCGCAGGCGCCGCCGAGTGCCTGGTACTCTCCATGCCGGGACATATACGCTATCTGGACGAATCTCTCCCATTCTCCGCCGTCACCGGGGTGACCACGAGCCGCGTTGCGCGCAAGCAGGGGCTCGCCGGCCGGCTCACGGCCCGGCTGATTGCCGAGGACGCCGTCGATGGCGCGCTGGTCGCGGGACTGGGCATCTTCGAGCAGGGCTTCTACGACCGGCTGGGCTTCGGCTCGGGCGGCTACGAGCACTGGCTGGCCTTCGATCCGGCGCAACTGAACGTCGAGACGCAGCATCGCGTGCCCAGGCGCATCACGCCAGAAGACTGGCAGGCAGTCCACGCCTCGCGTCACGCGCGCCTCCAGGGACACGGTGCGGTCAATCTGGGTCCGGAGACCCTCACGCAGGCGGAGATGATCTGGACCGAGAAGGGCTTCGGGCTGGGCTATTTCGACGGTCCAGAAGGCGAGCTCACGCATCACCTGTGGCTGCGGGGCGGCGACAAAGAGCACGGGCCGTATAACATCTGGTGGTATAGCTACCGGACGGGCGCCCAGTTTTTAGAATTGCTGTCGCTGCTGAAAAGCCTGGGCGACCAGGTGCGCCTGGTGTGGATGCAAGAACCGCCCCGCATTCAGATGCAGGATTTTATCAAGCAGCCGTTTCGCTTCCGCCAGCTGACCGAGAAGTCGAAATACGAACAGCGGATGAACGCGACGGCCTACTGGCAGATACGCATCAACGATCTGCCGGGATGCCTGGCGCGGACGCACCTGCGCGGGAAGACGCTGCGGTTCAACCTGGTGCTCTCCGATCCCATCGAGCGCTTCCTAGACACCGTGGCGCCGTGGCGCGGCGTAGCGGGCGAGTACGTCGTCACGCTAGGACCGGCGTCAAAGGCTGTGGCTGGAAGCGATCCGGCGCTGCCCACGCTCAAGGCTTCCGTCAATGCATTCACGCGGCTCTGGCTGGGCGTCCGCCCGGCGACCGGTCTGGCGATCTCGACCGACCTCGTGGGGCCGGAGGTGTTACTCAAGCAGCTGGATCTGGCCTTCCGCTTACCGCCACCCAGGCCCGATTGGGACTTCTAGGCCCGATGCGTCCCGGCAGAGTCTCCGTAGCGGGATATTTTGATCCGAATCAACGCATGGCTTTGGGTGTCACGCGGGCGCGCTGGGCCAGCCAGGCCGCGCCGGCGATCAGCATGGCGCCCCCGACCTGAAGCGGCGTCAGAGGCTCCCCCAGAATTAGCCAGGCGAGTAGGGCGCTGGTGACCGGCGTCAGCAGCATAATGACGGTGCTCCGGGAGGCCGGCAGCAGCTGTAATCCCCGGAAGAAGAGCACGAAAGCGAGAGCTGTGGAGATCAGGGCCAGCAGCGCAATGGCGGGCCAGTCCGTCGGCGCGACGGTGAAGCCACCCCAGGCCGTCACCGTGTTGAAGACGGCGATCAACGGGAGCGCCATCACGTGCACCCACCACGCCATGCGCCGCGCGTCGATCTGCTGCCGGTAGCCGGTGGCGCGACCCAGGAGCGTGTAGCCGGCATAGGTCAGCGCGGAGCAGATCGCCAGGCCATCCCCGAGCGTGAGCCGCAGTCCACCCACCAGGCGATAGATGCCGGTCAGCAGCGCTGTCCCAACCAACGCGGGGAACAGCGCGCCGAACAGGCGTCCGCCCACCTGCTCGCCAAGCGTGACCGGGGCCAGCAGCAGGACGAACACTGGCGCCAGGTAGTGCAGGAAAGCAGCGTTCGCCACCGACGTCGTGCGGAAAGCGCTCAGGTAGCAGAGATAGGTCACAGCCTGCAGGCTGCCGAAGCCTAAAAAGGTGAGACCCTCGCGCCACGTCCTCGGCGGCTCTCGGTCAGGCGTGATGAGCAGCAATACGCTTGCCGCCAGCAGCACGCGGTAGAAGACCACCGTTGGCGCGGGCGTGCCGGTGATGCGACGCATAAAGATGCCGATCCAGCCCAGGCAGAAGGATGCGCCCAGGAGAAAGAGTGCGCCCTGCGACTCCTTGACGCGGCGCATCGTCCTAGGAGAGCGCGTGTCGGAGATCGGCGATAATGTCCGCGATGTCCTCCAGCCCCACGGCAAGCCGAACGAGACCGTCGGTAATCCCGGCTTCTAAACGAGCCGCACGCGGGACGCTGTGGTGCGTGGTGCTGGCGGGATGGGTGATCAGCGTGTGCGTGTCCCCCAGGCTGACCGTCCGCGCGCACAGTTCGACGCGGTCGAGCAAGCGGGCGCCCGCCTCCACGCCGCCTCTGAGCTCGAAGACGACGACGCCCCCGCCGCCACCGGGCATCTGTGATTGCGCCAGCGCGTGCTGCAGATGGGAATCCTCCCAGGGATAGCGCACCCACGCTACCGACGGCTGTTCGACCAGCCAGCGTGCGACGTGCAGCGCGTTCTCGTTGTGCCGGGCCATGCGCAGCGGGAAGGTCTGTAATCCGCGCGCGATGAGCCAGGCGTTGAAGGGGCTGATGCATCCGCCAAAGGTGCGAAGTACTTGCTTAGCCTCGTTGATAAAGGCCTCGCTGCCGACGATCACCCCGCCGATGGCGTCGCCGTGGCCGCCCAGGAATTTCGTCGCCGAGTGTACCACGACGTCGACGCCCATCTCCAGCGGGCGCTGGTTGTAGGGCGTGGCGAAAGTGTTGTCCAGCAGCGTCAGCAGCTCCTGCTCTCGGGCGATCTCCACGATGACAGCCACGTCGTTAAGCGCCAACGTGGGATTCCCCGGCGACTCCAGATAGATGGCGCGGGTATTGGGCCGCAGCGCCGTAGCAAACGTGGCAGGATCGGTGCCGTCGGCCAACGTAGTCTCCACGCCGTAGCGGGGTAGATCCCGCAGGACGAAGCCATAGGTCCCGCTGTACAGGCCTGTCGTCGCTACAAGGTGATCGCCGGCCTCCAGCGCCGTCAGCAGCGCCGTGCTCACCGCCGCCATGCCCGAGGCCGTCGCCAGCGCGTCGGTGCCTCCCTCCAGCGCTGCCACCTTGCGCTCCATAACGCGCGTCGTCGGATTGCCCCAGCGCGTGTAGATGGGGACGTGCTCCCGCTCAAAGGCCTCGGCGGCCTCTGCCGCGTCCTCGAAAAGATAGGTCGTTGACATGCGAATCGGCGGCGTCAGGTCGCGCTCATTCGTCTCCCCGGCGTGGATCGCGCGCGTGTGGATGCCCCATTTCTTCACGATCTGTCTCCTTATTTGGTATGTGTATCCGTTTAGTAACGTAAAAGAAGTGCGACGCATTTAGGGATGCAAATGCTACTGCATCCTCATGAGCGTCGCAAGAAGCCTGTGGATATCGTGAATTTGAGTTCGAAAGTGCGTTGCACCTATCGTCTGCTCACAACTAAACGATTGACTGCCCTGAAATAACCATCAACCTCACGCAAAGGCGCCAAGAACGCAAAGGAAATTCATAAGATGGTAAATTTTATTGATCTAGGCTGGCTTTACTATTCAGAAAAGTAAGGGCAAATTTAAAAATCTTGGCGCCTGTCCGACCTTTGGTCGGCGGCGTCTTCGCGTGAGGCACAACCTTTTTTCAGGTGAGTCAACGATTGCTGGTGTGTTAAGGGCCGTCTTCGAGGAGCCAGAGACTGCTGGCCCGGCCCAACGCTTCTTCGTAGCTCTTGCGGACGTAGGGCAAGACGTAGCGCAGATCGCGTTCGTTCTCCACCGTGACCTGCCCCCAGCGCGCGATGGTGCGTTCACCGGCCTGGAACTCCTCGATCTGGCAGTGCTGGCTCAGGGCCTCCCGGTCGGCCTTGCGGAGGTGCGTGATGACCACTCCGGCATCCACCAGAAAGGCAAAGAGGCGTCCTGCCACCTGATAGCTGGGGCAGCCGAACATGATACGCATGGTCACTTTGGGCCAGTCGAGCACCGCTGCCTCGAAACGCTCCCTCAGTTCCCGGTTGGCGACCTCAGTGTAGTATCTCATATCGCACCGCCTCCGGCTAGGCGCCGGCTTCGTTCAATCTCCGCATCTGATCCAGGCTCAACGCGACGTCCAGCGCACCCAGGTTTTCCGTGATCTGCGCCGTCGCGCTGGCAGCGATCAGCGGGATGACGTCGCGTTGCAGCATCCACGCCAAGATGACCTGGTTGGGCGTAATTTCTGCCTCCTTGGCGACCGCATATAGCGCCTCTAGCCGGGCAGTCGTATCGGGGCCGAGGTACTGCTCGGGGAACTCGCGCTCTTCCCGCGTGTAGGCGCCGCTGAGCAGCACCGAGTAGGCCAGCAGCGTCACGCCCTCGGACTCACAATAGTCCAGCAGCTCGTCGTTGACGGCGACTTGCGGATCGAAATCGGCGCCGGGTTTGGGCCGTAGGTAAGAATAGCGCTGCTGAATGCAGACGTAGCGGGGCCAGTCGTGCGTGCGGCTCACCCAGCGCGCCTTCTCCAGCCGCCAATCCACGAAATTGCTGGCGCCAAGGAAGCGGACCTTGCCCGCCTTGACGAGCCGGTGAAACGCTTCCAGCGTCTCCTCCAGGGGCGTATCACGATCATCCTTGTGCGCGTAGTAGAGATCAATGGTCTCGATCCCCAGACGCTTGAGGCTCTTCTCGACCTCGGTCTCAATCTGCTCGGCGCGCAAGCCGCGCTCGACGCCAGGATAGCCGAAGCCGACCTTGGTCGCGATGAAAAGCTCGTCGCGGTTCTTGCGCTCGCGCATCCACTTTCCCAAAAGCGTCTCGCTTTCCCCGCCCTTGTTGCCCGGCACCCAGTGCGCATAGATATTGGCCGTGTCGATAAACGTCCCGCCCGCGTCCACGTACTGATCCAGCACCCGGTAGGACGTCACCTGATCGTTGCGGCTACCGAAGTACATGGCGCCCAGACAGAGCGCACTGACCTCGACGCCGGTGTTGCCCAGTGGTCTGGTCCTCATAGTGTCTCCTCTCAGTGATAATGTCTGATCTATAGTGTATATTTTACGTTAGATCGAAATTTGGCACAATTGGGGATGACGGGTAAGGCTTTATCGTTCGGGCCGGTGTCTACCTGGCTAGTTCGGGCCGGTGTCTCACCGCGCCCGTCTAGCTCAGGCCGGTGTCTACCCGGCTAAGTAGGCCAAAAAAGTATGTTAACAAATGCTCGGAGTCCCCGAGACAGGGACTGGGAGCGGAGGGTGAATAAAACTAACGTAAAGAAACTTTTACGGACGTACTTAGCGATCCCCTCGAAGCGAGAATGATAAGGCCCTGGGATGACGGGTCAGCGTTTTTTTGTCTTGCCGCCGAGCTGTGTTATAATGCGAGTGTTGGTAAGCGGGCGTCGCCTAATGGTAAAGCCTTGGCCTTCCAAGCCAATGATACGGGTTCGATCCCCGTCGCCCGCTCAAACGGGCCCATAGCTCAACGGTCAGAGCAGCCGGCTCATAACCGGTCGGTTCGAGGTTCGAATCCTCGTGGGCCCACTTTTTGTTGCCACCTTGTTGCGCAGGTGAGCTTCTTTCCACCAGCCCAAATACCATGCCCATCCTTTTGCTTCGGATAAGCACGCAAAGGAGGCCTTCATGCTTCGATCGCTGTTTGGCTCCAAACGGAAACAATCCCCCGCACATCTGCTCTTCTTGAGCAAGTGGCTCTTTTGGATTTTGCGTGGTGAACGTTTGTCCTATGCTGCAATTAGGCAGTCATGATAGCCTGGTCCAATATGTAGTGGAACAAACGCGCTAACCGACGGGTTACCCCGCGAATTCCTGAAGACCC
>DAOTUH010000515.1:0-3432 GCA_034437255.1 Anaerolineae bacterium | reverse complement strand
AAGTTCCTGCTGGTAAAGAACGAGAGGTCGAATTCTTGGGTGGCGCTTCCATCGACGGCGCCCCGGTAGCGTACATCGTCGTCCTGGCGGCAGTCTGCACGGCGCTGGCCTTCATCCCCTTCTCCGTTGTCCTCGCTTCCGGCGGCAGTTTTCCCATGAGCCAGGGCGTCTTCCCCCTGGTCGGTTGGGTACTCGGCCCCATCGCCGGCGGCGTCGCCAGCGGCATCGGTGCGCTGATCGGCGTCTTTGTCGCTCCGCACACTGCTGGCGTCGCCGTGGTCACGGTGATTGGCGCCATTGTCGCCAGTTTCGTCGCCGGGCTGATGCGGCCTGATGACCGCCGCAGCGCCTGGGCCCTGCCCACCGTCATTGTCGGCGTCATCTGCTTGCTGCTTTTCGCCGGACGCGCCGTCGTCCAGAACGGCGTCGGTGTCGGCAACGCCATCCTGGGCTCCTTCATCGATTGGTCCGGTCTACTGCTCTTTGCCTTGCCCACCCGCAAACTCTTCGGCAAGTGGATTAAGGGTGAGAACCTGGGGCTCCTCGCCCTGGGCCTCTTCCTGGGCACCTGGATGGCAGGTGGCATCTCTCACCTGGCACAGACCACCATCACCTATTTCATGTTCAACTGGCCCGAGGACGTCTGGATCATGCTGATCACCATCATCCCCCTGGAGCACTTCTTCCGCAGCCTGATCGGCACCGTGATTGGCACCGGCGTCCTCGCCGGCCTGCGCGCCATTGGCGTGGTCAAGCCCGCCGAGGCCGTTTACTAACGTCAGGATGTGTCCGTGATGCGTGAGCCCTGATACACAACTCGCGCATCACGGCGCTTCTGTGCAGCCATGCCTGATCAAAACATACATGGCGATGAAGGTAGCACGGGGAAAGCATTTATGACTGAAATTATCGCACACTTGGATAACGTCTCGTATATGTACCCGCGTTCCGAGGCGCCGGTGCTCAAAGACATCAACCTGAACATCCACAAAGGTGAGTTCCTGGGACTCATCGGGCCGACGGGCGCGGGCAAGACGACGCTCTGCCTGACACTGAACGGCATCGTGCCGCAGTTTTACGGCGGACGTTTCTTCGGCAGCGTCACTGTCGCCGGTTTGGATACGCTGGAGCATCCCATAAGCACACTGGCGCAACACGTGGGCGCCGTCTTTGAGGATCCAGAAACTCAGCTGACGGCGACGTCGGTGGAGAACGAGATCGCGTTTGCGCTGGAAAACCTCAAGGTTCCCCGCGAGGAGATCCGCAGGCGCATCCCGCTGGTGCTGGAAGCCGTCCGTCTGGAAGGCACCGAGGAGAAGCATCCGCACGAGCTCTCCGGTGGGCAGAAGCAGCGTCTCGCCATCGCCGCTGCGCTGGCGCTGCAGCCCGACATCCTGATCCTGGACGAGCCGACGTCGCAACTCGATCCTGTCGGTGGACAGGAGGTCTTCGCCACCGTCCGCGAGCTGAACAAAGAGCTGGGCGTGACCATCGTTATGGCAAGCCACGCCGCCGAGGAGATGGCGGAGTACGCCGACCGGGTGATGCTGCTCTCCGACGGCGAACTGATCCGCGCCGGCACGCCGGATGCAATCTACAGCGACGTGACGTTCCTACATGAGCACGCGCTGCGTCCGCCGCAGGTAGCGGAGACGTTCTACCAGATCCGGTCCTTCGGGGTGACGACGCCCCGGATCCCCGTCAAACTGGAGAGAGGACTTGTCGATCTGCAGGAGCTCCGATCCACCTGCCAGCCCGAGACGCTCTCGACCCCAACGTCAGCCGCGACCACGGTCAAGGCCTTGGAGCATCCCCCGCTGCTCTCGCTGCAGGATCTGCACCACACCTACGACGACGGCACTCACGCGCTCAAAGGCGTCTCGCTCGACGTCCACGAGGGTGAGTACGTGCTGATCATCGGACAGAACGGCGCCGGCAAGAGCACGTTGGTCAAGCACTTCCTCAAGTTACTGGAGCCGACGGGCGGCAGCGTACACGTCGGCGGCACCGACACCCGCGAGCTGACGGTCAGCGAGTTGGCGCGGCGCATTGGCTACGTAGCGCAAAACCCCGACAATCAGATCTTCAACGCTACCGTCTGGGACGAGGTCGCCTTTGCCCTCAAGAACCTGGGACACGATAAAGAAGAGGTCGAGGCGCGCGTCACCGAGAGCCTGACGTCCATGGGCCTGCTGGAGGAACGCGACCGCCACCCGCTGGCGCTGCCCAAGGGCAACCGCGCTCGTGTGGTCATCGCTGCCATCCTGGCGATGAAGCCGGAGATCATCATCTTCGATGAGCCGACTACAGGACAGGACTACAAGGGCGCCAAATACATCCTGGAGATCAGCCGCCAGCTGCACGAGCAGGGAAAGACGGTGATCGTCATCACCCACCACCTCTACCTGATGCCGGAGTACGCCGAGCGCGTCATCGTCATGGGTAAGGGAACGAAACTGCTTGATGCGCCCATCCGACAGGCCTACCACGAGCTCGACGTCCTGGCCTCGACCTACCTCACGCCGCCCCAGGCGGTGCTGCTGGCCCGCTCGCTGAGCGACGATGAAGATTCCACTTATCCGCTGCTCACGCCCAGGGAAGTCGCCGCGTGTGTGACAGGACAACCCTTTGCAGGAGGTGAAGCATGAGTAGCCTGACGTTCCAGACCGTAGAACGCGACTCTTTCTTTACCCGGCTTGATTTCCGGCCCAAACTGCTGATGATGATAGTCATCACCATCATCGCCTTCGTCTGGGAAAGCCCCGCGCTGGGCGGGATCCTGGCCCTGCTCATCATCCTGGCCTGCCTGGCGGTGGGCGTGAAATTCAGCTACATCCGCACCCTGGTCACCATTATGATCCCCTTCTACATCATTCTGATCCTCACCCAGGGCTTTTTCGCCGGCCCGCTCATTACTTCGTTGACGGGGAAGACCGAAGAACAGTTCACCATGCTCTTCGTCTTCCCGGAGAACTGGTTCTGGGTTGGTGGCGCCGGCATGTCCCGGGAGGGCGTGATGTATGCGCTCAACGTCGTCGCCAAGACGCTGACCATGACACTGGTGATCCCGCTGGGCATCTTCACCACCGACGTCAACACCATGATCGTCGGCATGGTCAAGGCGCGGATTCCCTACAAGCTGGCGTTCATCTTCTCCTCAACGCTGCGCTTCTTTCCCCTGCTCTTTGAGGAAATCCAGTCCATCATTGAGGCGCAGCGGCTGCGCGGGCTGGCCTTCGAGAAGATGGGGCCGGTGAAGCGGGTGCGCGTCTACGCCAAGGTCGCCGTGCCGCTGATCCTGGGCGCCATGGTCAAGTCGCAGATGCTGGAGGTCGTACTGCAGTCCAAAGCCTTCTCTGGCAGTCCCGATCGAACCTATCTGCACGAATCGCAGTTGGAACGAGCCGACTACATCGTCTTCGCGCTTTCGGC
>DAOTUH010000514.1:0-4590 GCA_034437255.1 Anaerolineae bacterium | reverse complement strand
CTGTTGATCAGCGCGGAGGACGTAGACGTCCCGCTCTTCGACACGACCACAATTCACGCCGAGGCCGCGCTGCGCTACGCGCTGGAGGACAAGGCCTGAAAACCATCTTTGACTCACCTGAAAAAAGGTTGTGCCTCACGCGAAGACGCCGCCGACCAAAGGTCGGACAGGCGCCAAGATTTTTAAATTTGCTCTTACTTTTCTGAATAGTAAAGCCAGCCTAGATCAATAAAATTGACTCTAATGAAAAAAGGTCCAAAACTCGGAGTTTTAGTAGTTTACCCCCTACATCTAGTGGTTTTGGCTGCAAAAAATCTACATGTAGTATCAAGTTACGGAAAACTCCGAGTTTTACCAGTTATTTCAGTGCAGCCACCGATTGGACTTTGGAAAAATAAAAATCGCAAAAAATCACTATACTAATAACACATCGTAAGCTGGTCTTTTTAGTAGGCCGGGGGCATAGTTACGGCATTATGACTACTAAAATTGAAATCTCAGACCTGCTTGATAACAAAGGCCATAACCTGCTCCCACGCCGCTCGTGCCTTTCCACGTCGCTGCTCCTCCGCCATAGCATCTTTTTGCTGCTATGTCTGCGGCTCGGTGCCGAAGACGTGATCCCATAGCGGCGAGCTGACGCCGAAACGCTGGTTGGGCGTCTTCGCATGGTGTAACATGTGGTGCCGACGGATGATTTTGAAGTAGCCGCGCTGCATTCGCCAATGGTGCATGGCGTAATGCGATAGGTCGTAGAGCAGATAGCCCAAGACGAATCCGGTGAAGAGTGGTGCGAGCCAATGCGCGGCGTCCAGCACCGCTCCGACGATGAGATAAAAGAGGCTGTAGAAGAGCATGCCCAGGGGGAGGCTTACGGCTGGCGGCATGACCAGGCGGGTCTTGGAGCGAGGCTGCGCGTGATGCACGCCGTGAAAGAGAAAGGAGAGGCGCTCTTGCCACGATGTGCGCGGTTTGAAGTGGAAAACGAATCGGTGAAGCGTGTACTCGGCCAAGGTCCAGATGAAAAGGCCCAGCAGCAGGGCGACCGGGATGTAAAGAGGCGGGGTGCCGGGCGGCACCGTCTGGACGGCGCGAATCAGGAAATAAGCCGCCACGGGCAACCAGATCACCGCGACGACGGCGGGGTGAATGTGGGTGAAAAACTCCAGAAAATCGGACTCAAACAGACGTATCGGCTCATCGCTGCGTTTGATCTCTATGTCTTCCATAATCTATTCCTCCTACCTAGGTTCTTGGGATCGATGCTTCTGGCTACTATCGCATCGACGTCCCGCTCGTACGATATACTAGCATCCCGAAATGTATGAGGGTAAAAGTGACACGTTGAGCTCGCTTGAGACGCCCCCGGGACGGGGGTTGGGAGCGTGAGTGTGCGTCTTTTACCTCCATGCCCCAAAATAACAAAAAGGCCGTCCAAATAGACGAGGTGCCCTGTGAGAAAAGCCTATCTCGCCATCAAATACTACGAGGATCAGCGAAATCGCGATAAAATTGAGCGGCTCACCACGCTCCTGGTCGCTCACGGCGTCGAGACGATCTGTGTAGCAAGAGACGTCGAGCAGTGGGGCGCCGTTCATCTTGCTCCGCCGGTATTGATGGAGATTAGCTTTGGCGAGATCGAGGCCAGCGACGTAGTCATCGTCGAATTGAGCGAAAAAGGCGTGGGGCTCGGTATCGAAGCGGGTTATGCCTACGCGCGACGTATTCCGATCATCACCCTGGCCCGTCAGGGCGCAGATATTTCTACCACCCTAGAGGGCATCTCCTCCGACGTTTTCCTCTATCCATCGTATGACGCGCTCGACCGGTGGCTGGCGCGATGTGCTCACTTACAAGGATCGTAATCCTCACCCAGAATCAGGAGCAGTTGCGGCACGCGGTTAGGATCCTCTTGGGTGATGGTCCGGTCCGCCGATACGTGGAAGAGGGATTGGAGTCGGGAAAGCCCGCTGCCCTTGGTCGTGCTGCCGAAGAAGACGACCTTCGTTTCTGGATAGCGTTCGCCCTCGGGCGCGCCCAGCAGGGGCAGAAAGCCGGCGTGCGCCAGCCGGTCGGCGGCCAGCTGACCCCAATCCGCGTGTCCCGTGCCGTTCCAGACCTCAACGGATACCGCCGCCTGGGTGGCCCGGCTCGACGCGGGCGGGGCCAGGACGGCGCGCAACGTTGGCTCGATCTCTGACCAGATCGGCAGGAAGACGGAGCCACCGTAGGGCGTGACGTACGACCGGACTTGTCCATACCCGATGTTGTAGCGGTGAACGTCCGCGGCCTCCAACTGTGCACCCACCACGGCCAACGAGACAATCTTGCCCAGGCCCATGTCCGTCTGGATCAGGTTGCCCCACTGGTCGTAGAGCGTGGGCACCGTGGCGAGCACGTTGGTGCGCTTCGCCCTGTCCCACATTGCTTCCAGCACCTGCTGCTGGCGGCGCTCGCGGGAAAAGACGCTCGTCGTTTTGCGGGATCGAGCATACCACAATGCCTGCTCCCCATCCAGATGATGAATACCCGGCTCCAGGACAAACCAGGGATACTCACCCGCCTCGTTGGGATAAGGCCAGTGATCCTCGAGACGACAGAAAACCGGCACGTCAATGCCCCCCATGGCGTTGACCAACCCAATCAGCCCGTCGAAATCGACCTTGGCGTAGTAATCGGCCGTGATACCCAGATTGTAGAGCAGCGTCTGGTTGAACAGGCCCATCCCCCCGCCGGGATAGCCGTTCTTTTCACCGTGCACGTGCGCCATGTTGATGCGCGTCATCCAATAGTTCGGCACCAGGACGTACAGATCGCGGGGGATAGAGAGCATCGCCACCGACGGCACGTGCGGGTAGATGACCACGTACTGGATTGCGTCCGTGTGCCACTCGTCCCACTCCGGGCGTTGATCGCTGCCGAGTAACACGACGGTGATGGCCTCCTCAGGGATTGGCATGCGGGGCACCGGGGTGGGAATTGAGATGGTCGATGAGGGATGGGGTGTCACGGTGACATAGATCGGCGCGAGAGTCGGGCGCAGCGGATTGAAGGACATGGGTGGCATCGTTGGGACCGGCGTCGGCGAAGCCGTTGGCGTCTCTGTGGGTGTCTCCGTGGGCGGAGGTTCTGTGGGCGTCGGCCAAGGCGTCCACGTACCCGTGGGTGTCCACGTTGGGGGCAACGTGGTGGGCGTGAACGTGGGAAGATCGGGTGTCGATGAGACCAGTGGCACCTCTGGCGTCTCAGACCAGGCCATCACGGTCGCCGGCGGGGGAAAATGTTGTGTGCAGGCAACGTAGAGCATCGCCACGCCCAGCATCAGCAAGACAGCGAGCAGGAAAATAACAATTCTAAACTGTGTTCGTGTCATAACTACAGCCTAAAGATTCTCAACCCGCAACGGCGCAATCTGCAGGGTCTCATAAGGCATATCCAACCCTTCAGATTGCAAGGTTTTATACATTTTCTCGCGCAACTCGAAGCGTTTGGCAACGTGCCGACGTTCATCTTTGATCCACACCCGAAATACCAGCTCTAGATTGTAGTCATTGAGCTGATTCACGACTACCTCCGGTGGCGGCTTCTTGAGATAGTCCGGGTCCCGTTCCACAATAGAGAGCAGCAGGCGGCGAGCACGCGGGATGTCTTCGTCTACCCCAATGGTGATAGGCACGTCAAGGCGCAGATGCGGAAAGTTAGTGTAAGAGGCCACCGTCTTGTTGATCACGTCGGCGTTGGGCACGGCGAGCATCTTGCCATCGCTGGTCACAATGCGCGTCGAACGCAACGTGATCTGCGCTACCGTCCCGTATTCGCCACCAATCTCCACCAGATCACCGATAACGAAGGGCCGATCCAGGAAGATCAACAGGCCAGAGATCAGGTTGGAGAACGCGTCGCGGGCCGCAAATCCCACGGCCACACCCACGATGCCCAAGGACGCGAGCACCGATCCCGTATCCACGCCCATGGCGGCCAAGGCGTTAATCGCGCCAATGGTCAGGACAAGATATTGGACTATGCGCATCACGAAAATCTTAGCCGTTTCGTCCAGATTGACACGCTTGATCACCCGTTGCAGGATCAGCGCAATGAGATGCCAAAATATGTAAAAGACGGCGAAGACAGCGAGGCCCACGATCAGGTTGGCCAGATAGTCCGCCACCAACACGCCCAATGTTTCAGGATCGAAGATCTCCCGCAATTTACCGAGAATACCACGCCAGAAAGCTTTCATGGATGCTATCTCCTAGCCAGTACCGCAGATCAAAATGACGGAGGTTTTCACACACCCTCTGATAGATGCCAGACCTCCAAATCGATGTGTATCTTAGTCTATCAGAATCACCTTATTAAGGCAACCCCAATTTGGCCTGACGGATAGTCAAATTATCACGCCTGGGTGTATAATAGAAGTTAGCGCACCGAGAAAGCGAGGGCAGAGATCCAACCCGTTAACAGAACGCACGGTAACACCTACCGGGAGCGACGATGTCTATGACGGCGCTGTTGATCGCGACACTGGGCCTGGGGCTGGGGGTCGCAGCGCACGCGGGCGCTCATGCCACTGAGCAACAGGCCCGCGCC
>DAOTUH010000513.1:0-2977 GCA_034437255.1 Anaerolineae bacterium | reverse complement strand
CCCTTTTTGGCCGCCAACGTCGAGGGCTCCGAGCGGACGCACGTCTTCAGCGTCAACAGCCTCCTGCACAGTGTCACCCTGGCCGTTGGCGCCGTGCTTGCCGGTCACCTGCCCAACCTGATGAGTTGGCTCACCAACAGCCTGACACTCCAGTATCGCTACACGCTCTACATCGCCGGAGCCTGCACGCTGGTCTCCGTGCTTCCCATCCTTTTCCTTGAACCGCACAAGAAGCCCAAGCACCGGAAGATCAGCCTCTACCCATATCTTTGGGGCATGGACAAATTCACCATCAAATCGGCCATCATCGAACTCTTCATCGGGCTGACTATGGGCCTGATCCTGCCCTTCATGAATCTCTACTTTATCTATCACCTTGGAACGAGCCGCGAGTACTTTAGCACCGTGGCTGCGCTAGCCGTCATCCCCACCACGCTGGCTGCAGCCCTGGGACCCGTGCTGGCGCGGCGACTGGGCGACTTCCGTGCCATCCTTCTCTCCCGCTACATCATCCCCGTCACGACCATCACCATGGCCCTGACGACGTCGGCGCTCATCGGGAGCGGCGGGTACTGGCTCTACCGCGCGCTATTCACCATGGGACAGGCGCTCTGGTTTGCCTACGCTATGGCGGCCGCAGCCAAACGCGCCAAGGTCGCTACGTCCGCCTGGCTGGAGATCACCTTCTGGCTGGGACAGGCGCTGGCTGCGTTAATCACCGGCTCGCTGCTGGCGGACGCCAACTACGTGCTGCCCTTCTACCTCTCGTCGGCCGCTGCCATCGCCACCGGCGTGCTGACCCAGGTCTTCGTCGGACAGCACGACAGGAAATCCCGGAAAGCCGCGACCGTCGCCGAACACACCGAAATCTCCACGCGAGGCTGAACGTGAAGGGATTATTCTTACGATTGCGCACGTATCTGAGAAGCATGCGCCAGTTCAACCGCAACTGCTGGCTGATCTTCGCCTCTGCTGGTCTCAGCGGCGCCGCTCAAGGCATCTTCCTGGTCATTTTTAACCTCTACATCCTCTCACTGGGCATCGCGCCGGACACGCTGGGCGGCATTCTCAGCGCCGCGCCCTTCGCTCAAGCCGTCGGGTCGATCCCGCTCAGTTTCATGGCGGAGACCCTGGGATTCAAACGGATGTTCGTCCTGATCTTTTTGCTCTCTGGTCTGGCGAAAGTAGGGCAAATCGCCACGCGGGCCGTGCCGCTCATCGCCCTGGCTGCTTTTGTGGATGGGCTGGCACTCTCCGGCAGTTTCGTGATCCGCCTGCCCTTCCTCGCCGCTAACACCGACGAGGGCAACCGGACGCGCGTCTACACGCTCAACAGCATGTTCTTCAGCCTCTCCCTCTCCGTCGGCTCGCTGTTAGCCGGATATCTGCCGGGTCTCTTTGACGCATGGGGCGCCGATCTCAGCACCGCCTACCAGTACACGCTCTATGCAGCCGGCGCTATCTCACTCCTCGCCGTGTTACCCGTCCTGCGCCTCGATCCCACGCCGATACCGCGCCGGGACTCGCCCGGCATCGCGTCGTACCTCTGGGGCATAAGCGGTTTCACCATCAAACTGGCTGTGATCGCGCTCTTTATCGGCCTGAGCCTGGGCAGCATCGGCCCCTTTATGAATCTCTACTTCATCTATCATCTGGGCACGACGCCGGCGTTCTACGGAATGGTGTCAGCGCTCGCCGTGATCCCGGCGATCTTGGGGACAGCCCTCATCCCGCCCATCGAGGCCCGCAGCGACAGCCGCGTGACGCTGGTAACGATATTTCGGGCGCTCATCCCCCTCTTCCTCGTCGGATTCACATTGACGACCAACCGCTGGCTGGGCACCACGGCCTATTGGGCGCAGAACACACTTTTCTTCATGACCCAACCCCTTGCCTTCGCCTTCGCCATGGACGCGGCACGGCGCGACAAGGCCGTGGTCTCTGCCTGGCTCAACATCGCCTTCTGGCTGGGCAACGCCCTGGCTGCGCCGCTCGTCGGCGCGCTGCTGGCCGACGAAGCCTATCGCATGCCCCTCTACATCGCTGCGGCGGCTGTGGCATTGTCCGCTCTCCTTAACCAGAGCCTCTTTGCACCCGTTGAACAACGTTTGAAGAAAGGAGTCGCATGACCACGATACAAGCGCGGGCTGACCGCGTCGCCGCCGCTCGCGGCGACCGCCCATTGGATCTGCTTATTAAAGACGTACAACTCGTCAACGTTTACACGCGCGAGATTTATCCTGCCGACGTGGGTATCTCTGATGGTATCATAGGCTTCGCCGGGCCGGGCGCCTGGACTGGGTCGCAACCCACGGAGACGTTGGACGCACAAGGCAAATTCGCCGTCCCCGGCCTCATCGACACGCACATCCACATCGAAAGCAGCATGATGAGCCCGCGGCACTTCGCGGCGGCGGTGCTGCCGCATGGCACCACCACCGTGGTCATCGACCCGCATGAGATCGGCAACGTGCTGGGACTGCGCGGCGTCGCCTACATGCTCAACGCGACCGCCGATCTGCCGCTGCACGTCTACGTGCAAGCGCCCTCGTGCGTGCCTGCCGTGCCGCAATTGGAGACCGCCGGTGCTGCCTTCACGGCCCGTGACGTCGACGCCATGCTAAGCTGGGACCGCGTCATCGGCCTGGCCGAGGTGATGGACTACGTCGGCGTGATCCGCCAGAACGAGCGCATGCGTGAGATCCTCGACGTCGCCCACGCCCACGACGCCGTCATCAGCGGGCACTGTCCCGGCTTGCGCGGGCGCGATCTGGCGGCGTACCTCGTCGGCGGCCCCCAATCCGATCATGAATCCACCAATCACGACGAGCTGCTGGAGAAGCTACGCCTGGGCATGGTCGTCGAGGCCAAGGATTCCAGCTTCAGCGACAGCATCTCTGTGCTGGCGGAGATCGTTCAGGAACTGGGCACGGCGCCGCCCAACCTGGTGATATGCACCGACGATATCTATCCCGAG
>DAOTUH010000512.1:0-38113 GCA_034437255.1 Anaerolineae bacterium | reverse complement strand
GAAGCGCGGGAAGCCGTCCCACGTCACCCAGCGCTGCGCCCAGCGCGCCGTCGCGTCGGACGTCCACGCCACCGCGCGGCCCAGCCCGTACTGCCACGCCGCCAGCAGCGGATCCTCCTGGTGCGTCGTTAGCAACACCTGGGCCGCCGCCTTGGGCGCGGTCGCCACGTAGCCTGCCAGCTGGGGCACCGCGTCGACGCCGGAGAGCATGGCGTGATCGGCGCGCAGCGTGGGATAGAAAGGCTCCTCGACGACGTAGGCGCGCATCACCTGCTGCGTCTCCTCGGCGAAGATAACGGGCAGATTGGCGGCCCGGTCGGTGACGTGATAGCGCCCGCCACCCAGTTCGGCGATCTCCTCCAGAAAGCCCAGATCCTGGCCCGCGCCGATGGCGACGGTGCTCAGCGTGATCTGCTCCGGCGTCAGGCGCTCCTCGATCAGCGCCCGCACGCCGTCCTGGTGCTCGGCGTCGGCGCCGTCGGCCAGCAGGATAATGTGGCGGACGTTGTGCTCGGAGCGCTCCAGATAGCCCAGCGCCGCCTCCAGACTCTCGCGGACGTAGATCCCCCCGCCGCCCGCCCGCAGCCGAATCACCCGGTCGATGACCTCTTCCCGCTGCGTCCCGGCGTAGGGGCCGATGACGTCGGCGGGCCGGTCGTCGAAGGCGATGACCGTGATCTCGTCCACGTCGTTGATCAGCTCCGCCACGCGCGCCGCCGCCTCGCCCGCCAGCCGGATCTTCTCAATGCCGCCCTCTTCCACGCCCATGCTGCCGGATTTGTCGATGACGACGACCACGGACATGACAGGGAAGCGCTCGGGGTCGTCCAACGTCATCTTGACGGGCAGCGTGCGCTCCAACGGCGTATCGTACCAGCCGCCCACGCCGTAGGCCTGCGGCCCACCCACAGCAACCAGCCCGCCGCCCAAGTCGCGCACGTAGCTCTGCAGCGCCTCCTGTGCGCCGGCGGTCAGCCTACGCGCGGGCACGTCCACGAGCACGACGCCCGCGTAATCCGCCAGTCCCACCGGCGAGCCGGGCATCGTCGCCGGCGTGCGCACTTCCACCGCCAGCCCGCCCGCGTCCAGCGCCGCGCGCAATTGCCGGGCCACGTCGACGCCGTCCTTGTGATCGGTCGGATCCGGACGCACCACCAGCACCGTGGGCGCGCCTTCCACCACGGCGTAGGCCGCCAGCGCGTTGTTCTCCGCGAAGGTATCCTCGGCGGGCGTCAGATAGGCGCGGAAGCGCTGAAATCCTCCGCTAGGGCCAGTGTCCTCTGTCTCTTCGTTGGGGCCAGTGTCCCCTGTCTCTTCGTTGGGGCCGGTGTCCTCACCGTGCCCCTCGTTGGGGCCGGTGTCCTCTGTCCCTTCGTTGGGGCCGGTGTCCTCTGTCCCTTCGTTGGGGCCGGTGTCCTCACCGTGCCCCCCCGCCGTCAGCGTCACGGCGAAGACATTGCCGCCCGGATTGAGCTGCACCTCGCGCTGGCTGACGACCCGGTCACCCGCGAGCACGGTCAGCATCGCCGCTGTCTCGCGCGTTGCCTGCGCCTCGACACTCAGCGAGAAGCGCTCACCCGCGTGCAGGCGCTCCGGCGCCGTCACCGATGCGATCCACGCCTCCGCGGTCGCGTCTTCGGTCAACGGCACCACGTCCAGCGCCGCGCCCTGCGCCTGCGCCAGCCGGACGGCTTGCTCGGCCTCGCCAACGGTGGGACGTCCATCGGAGAGCAGCACTAGCCGCTTCGCCGCGCCGGGCGGGAAAAGCGCCGTGCCGACGCGGATGGCCTGTGCCAGATCGGTCTGGTGGGTGCGGGGGATGGACGCCACTGCGTCCAACGTCGCGTCGGGGCCGCCGGGCAGCATGGGCCGCTCGACCAGCGCGTCGCCGCCAAAGAGCACCAGCGCCGCCCGGTCCGCCGGCGCCATGGACTGCAGCGCCGCCTCGACGAAGGCCAGCGCCCGCGTCTGCGCCGCCTCCGAGACGCTGTCGGAGACGTCGACGAGAAAGACGACACCCAGCGCGTCTGCGCCGCGCACGGCCTGCAAGCCTGCCAGTGCCAGGATCAGCAGCAGCACCAGCAAGCCGCGCAGCGCCAGCGCCGCCCAGCGCCGTCCCCGCGCGTAGCGCCCCCTCGGCCATCCCACGGTGAGGAAATAGCCAAGGAGCGGAAGCAACAGCAGGAACCAGGGACGGGAGAAAGTCATGGTTCTTTGTGTTGCGTGATGCGTGTTGCGTGATGCGTGTTGCGTGATGCGTGTTTCATGATGCTTTGACTCCAATCATGGCTCGTCGTTAGGCACGAAACCTTTCAAGCGATTCGCGCATTACAAGCGTCAATCCAAAATCGCAAATCGGAAATCGGAAATCGACGGCACGCCGTAGTACCGCCCCCACTCGACGCCCAACACCAGCAGCGCGCCAACAACGAACCAGGGCCAGAGCTCGCGACGGCCCTCGACCGTGGCCTCCGCCGCTTCCAGCGGGCGCGCGCCGACGCGCACCGTCTCCCGGGGCGCAACGTCGGTCTCTTCCGCGTCAAAGAGGTTGACGGCGAAGGCCGACGCCGCCACCTGCGCGCCGTCCTGATCCAGCTGACGCACCGCGTAGACGCCGAGCCGCTCCGTCATCGCGAAGGTGGGCCGCGCCGCGTCCTCCGGGATGACGTGTTCTTCGCCCGCCGGCGTGATTACGGCGATGCGCGCCGCCTCCGGGTGCCGGCGCAGCGGTACGGGATCGCCCGGTCGGACGCTCGACACGTCACCGACGCCGTCGCCCGCCGGAAGCAGCCAATCGACCAATTGCGCCGTAAGCAACGGGAAAGCCACGCGCAGCGGCAGGTCGGAGTCATGCAGGTCGAAGGCAAGCACCGCCAGGCGACCGGTGGGCCGCTCGGCGACGAAGAGCAGCGGCCCGCCCGCCGCCTCAATCAGCACCTCGGCGTCCTCCGGCGGCTCGATGTCCTGCGCTCGCAGCACGTGCACATCGCTCAGATCAACGTAGCGCAGGCGCGGATCGTCGCGCGCCACGCGGATCAGCGCCGTGTTGGAGAAGACGCCGGAGACGGTGAGTAGCGGCTCCTTCACCGTGGACGGCGGCGCGATGAGCCAGACGTTGCCCTGCGGCAGGGTCTCCGGCGCGACGGCGTCGTAGACGATGAGGTCGTGGTCGCCTTCCGGCAGCGGATCGCTGGGCGCGACGCGCGTCAGGGCCAGCGTGGGCAGCGCGCCCAGCGCCCGCTCCAGGAAGAGGTTGCCCTCCGAGACGAGCAACACGCTGCGCTCCCCGGTGGCCCCGCGCACGGCCCAGGCTGCGTCGTCGAGCGCCAGCGCGTTCTCCGCCGCGTCCACATCCGAGAGCCGCGCCTCGACCACGCGGGCGTCGTAGGGCAGGTCGGTCAGCGTCCACGTGGCGGCGTCCTCCGCCGGGATGGAGAACCGGCGTGCGTCGAAGAGCTGACCATCGACGCGCACCTCCACCAGCGGCGTGATCTCGGCGTCGCCGTAGTTGGTCGCCACGAGAAAGGCCTGCGGGCCGCGCTCGCCGCGGCGCGTCGCCAGCGCCGTCAGCGCCACGTTGCGCCCGCCACCGCCCACGTCGATAAGGCGCAGCCGCCCGGCGATGGCGGGGAGCTCTTCGGGCAGCGCGCCGTCGGAGATCAGCAGGATCTCAGCGTCGGGCACGCCCGCCGTGCTGGCGCCCGCCAACGCCAGGGCCGCGTCCCAGTCGGCGGCACCGGACGTGGGGGAGAGCTGCTCCAGGGCGCGCCGCAACTGCCCGGGATCGCGCTCCGCCTGCGCCAGCAACTCGGCCTGCGGCCCCACGGCGATAAGCGTCGCCGCGTCGCCGGGCCCCAGCTCACCGACGAGTTCCAGAGCCGCCGCGCGCGCCGCCTCGAAGCGGCTGGGCGCCACGTCCCGGGCCTGCATGCTGGCGGAGACGTCGATGAGGAGCACCACGTTGCCGCTGACCACGGTCTCGGTGGGCAATGCCGGGCGGGCCAGCGCCAGCGTCAGCAGCGCCAGGCCCAGCAGCTGCAGCAGGAGCAGCAGGTTGCGGCGCAGTTTCTGCCACGGCGCGTTGGCCTCGCGGTCGCGCAGCAGCTGTTGCCAGAGCAGCGTGCTGGAGACCAGCACGTCCCGCCGGCGGAGTTTGAGCATGTAGAGCAGGATGATGGGCACGCTCAGCGCGGCGAAGAGCAGGGCCCCGGGGCTTAGAAAGCGCACGGCTCACCTCCAGACGCCGGCGCGCCGCAGGTCGTAGAGCAGCACGCGCGCGGGCGGCACGTCGGTGGTGACAGGCAGGTAGCGGGCGCCGCGTCGGCGAAAGTCCGCGCGGAGCTCGTCGCGCCAGGCCGCCAGCCGACGACGGTAGCGCGTGCGCAGCGCCGCGTCGATGGTGACCTCCTGCTCGGCGCCGGTCTCCACGTCGCGCAGGCGCAGGTCGCCGCCCAGCGGGGGAGCGACCTCGTCGGGGGAGAGCAGGTGCAGCGCGGTGACCTCGTGCCCGCGGCTCAACAGCGCCGTCAGCCCGTCGACGACGCCGGTCGGCGAGAAGAAATCGGAGAGCAGCAGCGCCAGGCCTGGACGTCCACCGGTGACGGCGTAAGCGCCATTGGCGTAGGCGCGAAGGTCGCCGGTGAGATCGGTGACGCCGGACGCAGGAAGCTCCTCCATCCACCGGAGGAAGCGCAGCACCTGGGCGCGGCCCCGCGTCGGGCCGAAGCGGGCGGGCTCCCGGCCCAGCGTCTGCACCGTCAGCCGGTCGCCCGAGGTCAGCGCGACGTAGCCCAACGCGGCAGCCAACCGCCGGGCGTAGGTCCACTTGTGCGCGGCATCCTCGCCCCAGTCCATGGAGTCGCTGGCGTCTAACAGGACGTGGACGGCGAGGTCTTCCTCTTCCTCGAAGAGCTTGACGTAGGGCCGGGAGAGGCGTGCATAGGTGTTCCAGTCGACGCGGCGGAGATCGTCGCCCGGCGCATAGTCACGGTAGTCGGCGAACTCCACGGACGTGCCGCGCTTGGTCGACCGGCGCTCGCCCGCCATCTGACCGGGCCGCACGTGGCGCACAGCGAAGGTCAGCGGGTCGAGCCGGGCCAGGAGATCGGCTTCTAGCAGCATGTGGTCTCGCCTACGGCTCCGGGACGGCGTCCAACAGCGCGACCACGACGTCGTCGGGCCGGACGCCCTCGGCCTGGCCCTCGAAGTTGAGCAGCAGCCGGTGGCGCAGGGCCGCCGGCGCGACGGCGCGCAGGTCCTTGAAGGCGACGTTGTAGCGCCCGTCCAGCAGCGCGGCGACCTTGCCGCCCAGAATCAGGGCCTGAGCGGCGCGCGGGCTGGCGCCGTAGCGCACGTAGCTGCGCACGAGCTCAGGCGCGGCGTTGCTCTCCGGGTGCGTGGCGACGGTGAGGCGCGAGGCGTAGTCCATCACCGTCGAGGCGACGGGCACCTCGCGGGCCAGCGCGCGCATGGCTAAGACCGTCGGCGCGTCGGCGACCTTCTCCACCTGCGGCTCCTGCGCACCGGTGGTCCGCCAGAGGATCTCCACCAGTTCCGTTGACGAGGGGAAGGTGACGTTGATCTTGAAGAGGAAGCGGTCCATCTGGGCCTCGGGCAGCGGATAGGTGCCCTCCATCTCGATGGGATTCTGGGTCGCCAGCACCATAAAGGGCGCGTCCAGCGGGTAGGAGCGGTTGGCGATGGTGACGGTGCGCTCCTGCATGGCCTCCAGCAGGGCCGACTGGGTCTTGGGCGTGGCGCGGTTGATCTCGTCGGCGAGCAGCAGGTTGGTGAAGACCGGGCCAGGCCGGAAGCGAAAGCGGCGCGCGCCTCCCTCGGCCTCCTCAAGGATGTCGGTACCGAGAATATCGGCGGGCATGAGGTCGGGCGTGAACTGGATGCGGGCGAAGTCGAGGTCGAGCACCTGCGCCAGCGTGCGCACGAGCATGGTCTTGCCCAGACCGGGCACGCCCTCCAGCAGGACGTGGCCTCCGGCGATAAGGGAGATCAGCGTGTGCCGCACGACGCTGTGCTGTCCCACGATGTATTTGCCGATCTCCGCCTCGATGCGGGCGGCGGTCGCGCGGAATTGGTCAGGGGATAGGTTGGTCATAGGTCCTCACTTGTTCTGGATGCTGGATGCTGGATGCTGGATGCGAATGAAAGCTGGGGCCGGTCTCCTGACCGAGCCCCAGGGGCACGGTGGGGACACCGGCCCCAACTAGAAACAGGTTGGTCATTCTTGCGGTTCCAGGGCGCTGAAGTAGTCGCGGACGTATTGTTTCATGCCCAAGGGGACGTAGTCGCGCTCCAGGGCGACGCCGGCTTCTGCGGCGTAGTCGCCGTAAATCTCGCGGTAGGAGACGCGGGCCTGTTCGCCGGTGGGCGGGCCGCCCGGCGACGTGCCGACGGGCACGCCGTCGTCGTCCTCGCGTGGCAGTTCAACGCCTTCGCCTTCATCGCCGAGGCGCTCTGGCACGGTGAGCTCGTCGTAGGGCGCGCCGGTGCCTGCGTCCTCGGAGTGGCCGGGTTGGGGCGCGGTGGGGACACCGGCCCCAACTGAAGAGGGGGGACCGGCTCCAACTGAAGAGGGGGGATCGGCCTCAGCTGAAGCGGGGAGACCGGCTTCGGCTCCTATGGCTTCGCGGCCCTGCTGGACGGCGCTGAGGGCGTCTTCGATGGCGGCCTGCTGCGCGCTCTCCGCGCCTTCCGCCGCCAGTTGTTCCGCTGCGGCTTGCAGTCCTTCGCGGGCGGCGTCGGTGTTGCCCTGTTGGATGGCGTCGGCGATCTCCTCGAATTGCTGCGCCAGCTCGGGGTTGGTGGCTTGCAGCGCGTCGGCGGCCTGCGCCAGCTGCTCTCCCAGCTCGAGTTCCTCGGCACGGGTGAGTCGCTGGTCCTCGTCGCCGCTGAGGGCAGCCAGTGCCTCGGCAGCGGCGTCGTACTCTCCGGCGGCGAGGGCGTCGGCGATCTTGCGGGTCAGGTCGGAGTCTTGCAGCTCGCCGGCGAGTCGCTCCAGGCCTCGCCGGGCGGCGGCTGCGTCGCTATCGCGGAGTGGGGCCAAGGCTCGTTCCGCCTCGGAGAGGGCGGCGACGGCTTCTTCCGGCGTGACATCAGGCTCGTGCAGCGCGCTCAGGGCTTCTTCGAGCGCAGCCAGCAGCGCCTCGCGCTCAGGTTCGGTGAGCGCGTTGTTGGCGGCGATCGCTGCCTGGGCTGCTTCCAAAGCCCCGGCTTGTTCTTCGAGGGCGGCTCGCACGGCGGCGCGCTGCTCCAGCACGGCTTCTTGCGGGTTGGGCAGCCAGAGAAGCAGGGTCAGCGCTGCGGTCAGTCCGGCGAGGGTGATCAGGGCGCGGCGCGGCAGGCGTAGGGGCAGCACGGCGCGCGGGTCGACGCGGGCGGCGGCTGCGAAGGTGTCGCGCCGTTGCGCGGCAGCCATCTCGGGCGCGGTCTGCAGGCGGCCCGAGGCGAGTTCCAGGGCCGTGGTCAGGCGCTGGGCCAGGTCGAAGCGGCGGTCGAAGGTGCGGGCCAGCTGGGACGCGGAGCGCGGTCGCAGCCAGGCGTAGAGGCTGCTGCCCAACGCACCGGCGCCTGCGGCGAGCAGTACCCATCTAACCAGCTGTTGACGCCAGAGAAGCGGGGCCAGGCGTGTGGCGGTTGCCAGGAGCACCCCCACGATCAAGCCCAAAACAGCCCCCCAAAGGCCCAGGCGGACGCTTTCCACCAGGCGCAGCCGCAGGCCCCAGCGGTGGAGCAGGCGCTGCAGTTGGTCAGGCGCGGTCATTGGCGTTCCTGGCGTTGGACGCGCCGGATGGCGATGCGCAGCAGGATGAGGCTTACCAGCAGGGAGACAACGACGTAGATGATCCACGGGCTGACGACGAGGACGCGCACGCTGCGTGTGGCGGTGGAGAGTGTCTGCCAGAAGATGAAGAGCGAGTTTTCTTCTTCCAGCATGATTTCTGAGAAGAGGGCGGCCGGGAGCGGGGTGGCGCCGACGAGGAGCAGGAGCAGGTAGCTGCCGATGATCTGCAGGGAGAGGGGGATTTCGTCGGTGAAAGGGCCGCCAACGGCAACGGTAGAGCCGACGATGCTGATGGAGAGGAGCATGACGGCGGGCAGGCCGATGATGACGATGAGGGAGAGGGCGTAGGCCAAGACGGTGGAGACGAGGGTGCGTCGGGTCCAGGTGGAGAAAAAGAGGCCGCCGACGGCGAAGAAGAAGGTGGCGGCGAGCAGCATGGCGAGGCCGGCTAAGAATTCGGGTAAGGTGACGCCGCCCAGCATGAAGGCGAGGCTCTGCAGGGGGAGCGCAGCCAGGATGAGCAAAATCATGAAGGAGAGGGCGGCGGTGAGTTTGCCCCAGATCAGTTTGCGGGCGGGGAGCAGGGTGGTGCGCAGGACTTCGTAGGTTTTGCGCTCGCGCTCGCCGCTGATGGCGCCGGCGGTGAGCGCGGGGGTGATGAAGGCGACCATGAAGATCTGGGCCAAGATGGACGTGGCGAAGACGGCTTTGCCCAGCGTGGGCAGGTCGGGTAGGCTGAAGCTGGTGCGCATGCCGCTGGCAGCGGCGTAGTAGACGAGCGAAGCGAGGCAGCTGAGCAGGAGCACGTAGGCGGTGAGGACGATGAAGGCGCGCAGGCTGCGCATGCGCCCACGCAGTTCTTTTTCCAGGAGCGGGTTGTCCAGCGCGCCAAAGCGACGGCGGGTTGTTTCCCTGTCAGTTTGTTGTGTTGAGTTCATGTTCTATCAGCTAACTTTCTCAAAGTGCCAGAACGAGTTACACAGAGAGCACGGAGAAGGCACAGAACAGCACAGAGAAAGATCAAAAAACACGTTGTCTGATCCAACTGAAATCTCTGAGTTTTCTCTGTGAATCTCTGTGTTATCAGAGACGCTGAAGGTCGCTATCATGGTCATGTAACAAGCCCCTTGGTCAAGCGCATGAAGGCGTCTTCCAGGTCGCCGGTCTGCTCGTGGAACTCCAGGACGGGGAAGCCGGCGCCGACGAGGTCGCTGAGCAGCGCGGTAAGCACGGCGTCGTCGCCGTTGACGGTGGCAGCCAGACGGCGCTCGCCGTTCTGCGCGATGGCGGCGACGTCGGTGACGGCGGGGTGGCGCGCCAGCCATTGGTGCGCCTCGTCGAAGCGGGTGAGCACGTTGACGTGCACGACGCGATGGACCTGGAGCTGCCGCCGGATCTCGGCGAGGGTGCCGTTGGCAACCAGTTCGCCGCCCTCGATGATGCCGATGTGGGTGCAGACGCCCTCGATCTCCGAGAGAATGTGAGAGGAGACGAAGATGGTCTTGCCCATGGCCTGGAGCTCGCGCAGCAGCTCGCGGATCTCGATACGGGCGCGGGGGTCGAGGCCGGACGCGGGTTCGTCCAGGATGAGCAGCTGTGGGTCGTGGGCCAGGGTCCGTGCCAGGCAGAGGCGCTGTTTCATGCCGCGCGAGAGGGAGTCGACGTAGTCGTCGGCGCGGTGGGCCAGATCGACGAGGGCCAGCAGGTCGTCGACCAGGGGCTTGCGCGTGGCGGTGGGAATCTCGTAGCAGGCCGCGAAGAAATCCAGATACTCCCAGACTTTCATGTCGCCGTAGACGCCGAAGAAGTCGGGCATGTAGCCGATGGCACGCCGCACGGCTCGCCGGTCCTCGGTGACGGCGTGCCCGGCGACGCGGGCCTCGCCGGACGTGGGCGCCAGCAGCGTCGCCAGAATGCGCATGGTCGTCGTCTTGCCGGCGCCGTTGGGGCCGACGAAGCCGAAGACCGCGCCTTCCTCGACGGTCAGATTCAGGCCCTTGAGGGCCGTGAGATCGCCGTATTGTTTGACCAGGCCGCGAATCTCGACCAGGGCCATGGTTATTGCCCCCTCAAGGTGAGCGCCGGGAGCGGGACCATGCGCGGCATGTCGAGCGGGTTAGCGGTCAGCCGGCAGCGTACCTCGCCGGTCTCCGCGACGTAGGGCGCCGGATTGTCGATCACCGTCTCGCCCCAACCCGCGTCTAGCGTTTCCCATGACGCGGTCTCGTAGCGCCACAGCGCGAGCTGCGGCTCAGGACGGGACGTGCTGCCGCCTTCCGGCGTCAGTTGGATGGTCAGGGATTCCGGCTGCCGGAGTTGGACGTTGGGAATGGGGGTAAAGGTGATGCTCACGGCACTGGGGACGCCCGACGAGCGGAAGAGAAAGCCTTCCGGCGTGAGATCGACTTGCCCGGTGAGCGTTTCGTGGTCCCAGTCGAAGAGCGACGGTGGGATGAGAACTCCGCCGCCCGGCGTCCGCGCGGGCACGTTGACGGGCAGAGCGTAGACGTAGAGCGCGGTGGTGTGCTCGGTGAGCTCGCCGTCGGTCAGGGTGATGGCCTCGGGCAGGTCGGTGGTCTGCCAGGCCATCAGATAGACGCCGGCGCCGAAATCGGGGCCGTTCCAGTTGCCGTAGCTGGTGTTGGCATAGGTGGACGAGAGCAAGTTATAGCGGAGCTGCCCCACGGGATCGGTCCAGGCGTTCTGGAATATCTGATCGGGCACCGGCATTTTCCCCGGGCTGGGGGTCAACGCGCCGGTGGTGAGCTGCAGGTCGAGCTGCTTTACCGCGTTCGCGTCGAGATCGCCCAGCGGCTCGATATGTGCGCCGATGAGCAGCACCAGGCCTTCAATGGGGGTATCGCCGGTTCGCACCGCGCCGGTGACCTGCACGTCGCCCGACGTGTCCACGGCGACGTCGAGGTCGGTGGTTAGATCCGGGGTGGGTATGTAGCCGTCCATGATGAAGGCGCTGAGCTCGCCCACGTCGAAGCGGGCGTCCTCGATGCGCACGCCCGGCGAGGTCTGCCGGACGGTGAGCGCGTCCTGGATGTCTTGCATGCCCGAGAGATTCAGCGTGGTGACGCGGGGATTCTCGCTCTGCAGCGTGTAGCGGCGTCGCCGGGGCGAGAAGAGGCCCACGGTCTGCGTCGCGCGGCCTTGATCCGCGCCTGCCGGGACGTAGGCGACCAGCAGGCGGTGCAGGATCGGCTCGTTGCCGCGCAGCTGCGATCCGCTGACGTAAGCCAACCCACTGAAGAGCACGGCGAGGGCGGGCACGGTGAGCCAGGCCCAGGTGCGCCGGTCGGCTTTGCGCAACATCAGGTAGTTGACCGGCCCGACGAGGAGCGTGTAGGTGGCGAGGAAGCCCAGAATCAGCAGGACCGGCGGCGCGCTGACGCCGGGGATGATGGAGAGCGCCCGTTCGAGGTTGTAGCCGGTCTCAAATCTGGGGCGGGCGGTGAGGCCCAGGTCGTCGCCCAGGAGACGACGCCAGAGGTCGATGCGCGCGGTCTGACCTCGGAAAGGGTTAAGGGACGGTGCGAAGGCCAGAAAGGCGACCTCGCCTTGACCGATCTCGCGGCGCGCGACGAGTACCAGGTTTTCGTCGTCGACCGATTGCGAGAGCACCAGGACGCCGCCGTCGCGCAGTGTGGTCACGGCGACGGCGAAGGGGCCATCAGCCACCGGCACGTCGACGGTGCGCTGTAAGCCGTCGAGCCGCTGCACTGACGTGCTGCCCGTCACGTGGACGGGTGCAAGATCGGCAAGACCGGCTAGCGTCGTCGCCGCACCCGGCCCGCCGCCGATGACGAGGTTGCCGCCATGCTGGAGCCAGGTGTACAGCGCCTGTCGCTGCGCGTCGGTGAGTGCCGTGGTATCGACCTCCTGCAAGATCAGCACGTCGACGCTCTCCCAGCCCAATGGGTCGTCCGGCAGATCCGCCAGCGCCACGTCGGCGACGTACGCCTGCCCGCGCCCCATCGGCTCGAGCGCGCCGAGGAAACTAAGCGCGCCGGTGAGATCGCCAACGGTCACGTAGAGGTGATCCTCGGCGATGGCTATCTTTACCGGCACCTCCGTCGAGGCAAGCGTGCGATTCTCCGCTCGCAGTTGGACGCGGGGATAGCTCCCGTAGGTCGACGTGTCTGGTGGGAGATAGAAGACGTAGGCCTTGCGAGCGTTGGCAGGCAGGATCACGGTTCGATAGTAGCGCGAGACGTCGCCGACGGACGTGGGTCGCACCTGGAGCTGAAGCTGGGCGCTGACGTCGGCGCCCGCGTTGGTGACGGTCACGCGCACGGGGCACCAGGCGTCGGCCTGGCAGAGACCGCCAAAGCCGACGTCTACGTGTATCTCAGGGTTGGGCTCTTGCGCGCGCACGGTCGCGCTGTAGCTGAGGCTCAGCAGGAGCAGCAGGATGATCAGCCGCGCGCTTCGCCAGTGGGTGTGTCTTTGTTCGTTGATCGCTGTCATGGCTTATACTTTACCATACTCTGCGAAGATGTGTACCATTTATCACACCGAGCGCTGTGATGGCGATCAGAGCGGCGCTGCCGCCACCAAAGACGATCCAAGGGCTGGGCGTTTGACTTGCCAGGCTCAGCGCCGCCAGTTGGGTCTTATCCCCCAACTCCGTCAGGAAGAGCAGACTGAAGGTTGCGCCGAAGGCCTGCCAAGGAGAGGAGGCCAAAGGCGGAAAGAAAGGAATTCCAGTTCATCGGTGCTCCTCCGGATGCTCAATCGCATAGACCCAGTAGCGGATGTCGTACCGGGTGATGTCTTCCTGGAGTGTCATACCGACTTTCTCCGCCACCCGGCGCGAGGCGGCGTTGCCTGTGCGGATAAGGCTGATGAGGCGGGGGAGTTGGAGCGCTTCAAAGGCGAAGGTGCGAACGACGGTCGCCGCTTCTGTGGCAAGCCCCCGGTTCCAGTAGGCGCTGCGAAAATCATAGCCGAGTTCGGTTTCTTGCTTCTTTTTGAGCTCCATGTGCTCCAGGCCGCAATTGCCGATGAGTTCTCCATTGGCTTTGTGGATGACGGCGAAGAGGCCATAGCCGTGCTGCGCCTGGTGCGCGAGGTTACTATCGAGCCAGCGCTGCATCTGGTCGCGGTCAAAGAGCTCACCGCCGAAGGACGCCATCACTTTGGGATCGGCGAAGATTTTCAACAGAGCGTTGAGGTCATCGAGGCGCATCTTGCGCAGGAAGAGACGGTCGGTCTCCAGGACGAGATCATGGTGGACATACATCTTAGTCTACCTCTTTTTGTGGATTTATGGCAATACGCCAATGGGCCAGAGTATAGGAACGAGGGCGATGGCAATCACGTAGATCAGAATCGCGGCGCCGAGACCGACTTTGATGTAGTCCAGAAATCGGTAATGCCCCGGACCGTAGACGAGCAGACAGGCCGGCTCCAGCGGCGTGAGCAAGGAGCAGCTGGAGGTCACGGCGATCATCATGGCGAAGGTGCGCGGGTTCAAGCCCAGCTGCTGGGCTGTCCGAATCGCCACCGGCAGGATCACGACGGTCGCAGCCTGGTCGCCCATGGGTTGCGTGAGCAGCACTGCCATCACGAAGAACCCGGTGAGGACCAGGCGTGGCGACGAGTTGCCTACCAGTTGGGTGACCAACCCGGCGAGATATTGCGCCGTGCCCGTCGCATCCATGGCTTCGCCCAGGCCCAACATGGAGGCGATCAGAATCAGCACGCGCCAGTTGATGCGGCTGTAAGCCTCTTCCGGCGTGATACAGCGGGTGACGAAGACCAGCATCGTCCCCAGCAGCGCGGCGACGGGCAGCGAGACCAGCCCAAGGGTGGCGGCAGCCAGCGCACCGACAAAGATGGTGATGGCGATGGGCGCCCGTCTCCCGTTTGGCTGCTGCTCTTCGATAGCGCTAAGGACGCGAAATATGCCGCGATTACCCAGGGCGGCGATCTGGGACTGATCGCCCTGGACGATCAGCACGTCGCCGGTCGCCAGGCGGACGTGGCTCATCTTGTGTCTGAGCGTCTCGCCATGACGGTTGATGGCCAGCACCTGGAGTTCGTAAGCATCCCGGAAATGTAAGCCCTTCAGCGTGCGCCCGATCAGTGGCGAGCCAGGTGTCAGAATCACTTCGGTCAGTCCGATCTTTTCGGGTTCCTGGTCGGGGTCGGAGAGCTCGACGTCGGCTCGGATCTCGATGCCCGTCATCTTTTTGACCTGGAGGACGTTCTCCCTCTCTCCCTCCACCAACAGCACGTCGCCTTCTTTCAAGCGCGTGTCGGCCTGCGGAGTGAGATTGGGCTGCTCTTCCCGGAGGATCTTCAGCACCTTCAAATCCAGGTCTCGACCCAACGCGGCTTGTTTCAGCGTTTTGTTGCCCAAGGGCGATTCCGCCGGGATCAGAATCTCGGCCAGATAGAGAGGCACGCTTAGGTCTTCCCCCTCGTTGGTGGGAATGCGGTCCGGCACCAGATGTCGTCCTACGGTGATCATGTAGATCATGCCCACGATTGCGATGGGCAGACCGACGAGCGTCAACTCGAACATGCCCATGGGGGGCATGCCGTACTTGGTGAGCAAGCTGCTGGTGATGATGTTGGTGGAGGTGCTTATTAGAGTGATGGAGCCCGCGAGCACTGAGGAAAACGCCAGTGGCATCAGGAATTTGCCCGGACTAAGCTTGGCCCGGTAGGCCAGCCCAATGACGATGGGTAGGAAGAAGGCGGTGGCGGCGGTGTTGCTGATAAAGGATGCCAACACCGTCGCCGCCACCATAACGATAAGAAGAATTTGGTTCATCTGAGTGCCGGTCTGATGGAGAATCATGCGTCCGACGTAGTCAGTTACCCCGGTGCGGATGAGTGCTTCTACCATGACCAGAATGCCCAGGATCATGATGACGGCATCACTTCCGAACCCGGCGAAGGCTTTCTTTGCAGGTAGCAACCCCGTGATGGTCAGGAAGAGTAGAACGCCCAGCGCCGTCACATCGCTGGGGATGATCTCCCAGGCGAAGAGTATCAGTGCTACGCCTACCGTGATCAAGAGCAACAAAATCTCAAACGTCATACTTGGATAACCTCATGTCGGCTGTAGAGGGGAGTAGTGCATCCTCTAATTCAGAATTCCACTGAGTGATTGTACCTGAACTGTCGCGTTAAGAAAGCGCTGGAAAGCGCAGTTTTCGATTTTGACTATTGCCAAAGTCAAAGGCAGTATGTCCTTAATTATATCCTCCAATACAGGTTCCACGTGATATAGGTGAGATGGACATGCTGACCGATTACTTGACGCCCAACCGCATCCGACCTCGTGTCGCTGTGGAAAGCTGGGAAGAGGCCCTGCGCGCCGCTGGGGGCCTGCTGGTGGACGCGGGCACGTGCACGCCCCGCCACGTCGAAGCCACGATCGACGCCGTGCGCGATCTGGGACCTTACATGGTGCTGGCCCATGCCCGCCCCGAGGATGGCGTGCTGGACGTGGGCATGAGTCTGGTCACGCTTGATCCGCCCGTCGACTTCGGGGCAGTGGACAGGGAGAAGCATCTGGGTATGTTGCAGGAACTCGCCCGGTTCCTGGATGATTCGACCCGACGCCGGGAACTGGTTGAGGCTGCCTCAGTGGAGGAGATCGTCGCGCTGATCGAGAATGTCTAGGAGGTCGACGGTGGCAAAACCTCGGATCATGATCGTCTGCGGATTTGGACTTGGCTCCAGCATGGTGCTTTGACGCTGTCTTTACCTCCAAGGAACTGGCAGAGACCTTCGCGGACGTTGAACAGCCCGTCGTCGTCATCGGTAACTTCCTGAGCGAGGCCGAGATCGAGGCGAAGGGGCTGCCCGTGATCCAAGACCTTATCGCGGGCGAGGCGTGAGTTGCTGGTGACGGAGACGCGGCGTCGCTATCCCTATGGCGCTTCCTATTCTCCGCTGATCTATCCCGAAGCGACAGGGGAGAGCGACCTTCGCCATATACAGGCTGCGGGCATGAATCTGGTCCGCAGCGGCGACGTACATGGTGCCTGGGATCGCATCGAGCCGCAGGAGGGCCGGCTCCGGCTGGATCTGCTGGCGCGTTTTTATCACACCGCCGCCAACTACGGCATCCGCGTGTTGCTGAGCAACGGGACCGCCTGTCCGCCGCTCTGGCTGGCCCACAAATACCCCGACGTCCGGCTACTCTCACGTTATTCTCCCAGTTTGCGAGCACATCAATCTATACTTTACCATGACTTTTAAGCAACGAGCACTGAAGTACTCTACCGAAGCCTTCCGGCTGAACGTCCACCTTCGTGGACGGAAAACGCGTCGATGTAGGTCGGCGCCCGGCGCGCCAGCGACTCCGTTAGTGACTTCCCAAGGCCACTGGGCCATCGGGCCAGGGCAGTCGCGGTGCTATTCATCAATTGAAACTTGACAAAGCACTAGTTGGCACGATGAACCTCCGTACGATGATGGAAATCCTATCAAATGAAAACGAGATGTATTTCTGGTCGCTGAAACCGGAAACGCGATCCGCTTCAGGGCACCACCAGCCGTGTCCGCTGCGCTGCCAGGCCGATGGTGGCGATGACACCCGCGTTAAAGGCCAGGTAGTCGGCCTCCACCCCATCGCTGAAGATAACGCCGCTCTCCGCCATCTCCGACTCCAGAATAAGGGGCGTCTCTCGCGTGATAACGCCCGCGACGATGCTTGCGCCCGAGGTCTTGCTCTCGAAGGGCTCTCGCACGACGTAGATCAACCGGTCGGTATCCCACGGGAGCCGCCGGACCGGTGGCACCTCCGACGACACATCGGAGAAGGACGCCACCATCCCCTGGGCCATGTTGAAGAGGCTGCTTAACCAGCCCGTGGAGCCCGCCCCCGTCGAGACGATGATCCCACTGGAGGAATGGTGCTCTTCGCACGTTCCCGTCTGGATGCGATACCGCGCCGAGACGTGGCTCTTCACGCCGATGAACAGGTCGTTGAAGGCCAGCAATGTCTGACCGTCGTTGAGCCGCGCCTCCGCCATGGTGACCTCGCGCACGGGCGCCTCCCCGGCCAGCGCCCGGCGGACGGCAGGTGGGGCCGTGTCCACGTCGAAGGGGAGCAAGATGCCGTCGATGTGTGCCGGATCGGGGTTCACAGCGACGATGGGCTGCCCCTCGAGATACTTCGCCGTATTCACCACCAGCCCGTCAATGCCGATGGTGACCACGAGGTCCGTCGCGGCGAAGATGAAGTTGGGCAGAAAGGAGCGATCAACGACCTGGACCTTGGTCAGCTGGCTCAAATAATGGCGAAGCAGGGACAGTGCCGAGTGGTAGCGATTGTGCTCCCGGACGTACATGGCGAAGTCACCACCGCTGTGTTCGATGTAGAATTCCGCCTGGGCGCGGGTGTTGAAACGCTTGATAAGCCCCTCAAGGCGTGTCTCGCGGATGACGAGGACAATCTTCTCGTAGGTCGGCATCGCAAATTCGGACTACCTCTCGTCGCGCATCAACGCCGCCAACAGCTCCGGCGTGATGGTCAGCTGGCCGATCTTGCCGGCGTTCTCGCCGAGCTCCTTGAGCGCCATGGAGACCATGCGCCGGGGATCGGCGGACTGGACCGCCAGCAGCTGCAACGTGGCCTCGTCCAACGCCTGTAGCGGGCGGAGCGAGGCCTCCATATCGGCGGCCTTGGCCTCTGCCAGCGCGCGGATGTTATCGGCCTGCGCCGCGACCAGGCGCTTGCGCGCCTCCTCCAGCGCGATCTGCCCCTGTAGTTTCGCCTCTCGCACCTCCTGCTGGCGCCTCTCCACGGCGAGATCGGCCTCGGCCTGCGTCTCACGGATCTGGCGCTGTTTCTCCTCCACGGCGATCTCCGTGTTGAGCTCGTTCTCCTTGATGCGCCGCTCCTGCTCCACCGCCGCGTTCCGCCGCTCGTAGATGGCTTCGTCGGATGCGCGCAGCAGGGCCTCGCGGGAGTCCGCCTCCAGCGCCTTGGCGATCTCCGGCGTAGGCCGGATCTCCAGGATGGCGAAATTCAGCACCTCGACGCCCCAAGCCGCCAGCATTTCGTGCTCCTTGAACTTCTCCAGCACCGAGAATGAGATTTCATCTGCGTTGAGGATGGCCTCCTGCAATGAGCGCGCCAGCACCTCGGCGCGGACCAGCACCTGCGCCAGGTTGATCAGCCACTGCGGCAGCTTATCGGGATCCTCGGAGACGTAGAAAGTCACCGACGTCTCGATGGTGTAGTTGAGCAACGAGGCCACCAGTTCCGGGTTGTTGATGCGATAGGTGAGCTGGCCCTGCACCGTCACCGGCTGGAAGTCCGCCGTCATCTCATTGAAGATAAAGGGCGCATCGACGCTGCCCACGGGCACGACGGCAATGGACGACGCCGGCCGGTAGTAAAAGAAGGCCAGTCCCATGCCCGCCCGTCTGATCTCGCCATTACTGAAGTGGATGATGTATTGCGTGGGTCCTGCTTTGATGTACTGAATGCCAAGCATGATACCTCCTTCGGGCCAAGGATAGAGCCCGTCCCCCAGATTATACGCGCTTTTAGCACTGAAGGAAAACGAGGTTTCTGGTTTACACGGCGCCTCACATTGTTGAAGCAGTTTGACTTTTTTCCAGATACCGGATATACTGCCTACAGTTAACCGATAGTCCAATTCACACGGGAGCGGCGCACAGTGTTTTTGATGAGCAGCCTGAAGGTCAATAATCAGAACAATAATCCTGGCGTGTGCCCGTGGGAGGGACGACGGTGACGACCTAGTCTCAACGGATCAGCAAAGCCACGGGTGCACGAAGCGGCCCGTGGCTTTTTCTTTTCGGCCATGGGCCTGTGCTATCAAGCCCGTGGCCATTTTTTTTGTTCTCACAAGGAAAGGAACCGTGACATGACGAGCAAGCGAACATGTATGTGCGGCGTGTTGACCTTAGCAGACGTCGGCCAGGCGGTCACGCTGATGGGCTGGGTGCGGACCCACCGAGATCACGGACAGCTGATCTTCGTCGATCTGTGGGACCGGACGGGCACCACGCAGATTGTGATCGATGCGCAGGCCTCGCCTTCGGTGCACGCGCAGGCCGGGACGCTGCGCGACGAATACGTCGTGGCCGTGACCGGTGAGGTGCGCGCCAGACCAGCAGAGACGCGGAGCGAAGCCAAGACGGGCGCCGTGGAGGTGCTGGCGACGCGGCTGCACGTCCTCAACGCGGCCAAACATCCGCCGTTTTCCTTGAATGCGGACGAGGACGACGTCGAGGAGAGCGTGCGCCTGCGCTATCGCTACCTCGATCTGCGGCGAGCGGCGCGCCAGCGGATGCTGCGCCTTCGCCACAAGCTCGTCAAGGCGCTGCGCGACGGGCTGGACGCGCGGGACTTCTTAGAAGTGGAGACGCCCATGCTCACGCGCAGCACGCCCGAGGGCGCGCGCGACTATCTGGTGCCCAGCCGCCTGCATCCCGGCACCTTCTACGCGCTGCCCCAATCTCCGCAGCAGATGAAGCAGCTGCTTATGGTCGCCGGGGTGGACCGCTACTTTCAACTGGCACGCTGCTTCCGCGACGAGGATCTTCGCGCCGACCGCCAGCCGGAGTTCACCCAGCTCGATCTGGAGATGAGTTTCGTGGCGCGCGACGACGTGCTGGCGCTGGTCGAGTCGCTGCTGCCCGAGGTGCTGCGGACGCTGATGCCGGAGAAACACGTCGTCACGCCCTTCCCCCGGCTCACCCATGCTGAGAGCCTGGCACGATACGGCAGTGACAAGCCCGATCTGCGCTACGAGATGGAACTCGTCGACGTCACGGAACTCTGGCGCGAGGCGCCCGGCCCGCTTCGTCAGATGCTGGCGCTCGGGGGCCGGGTGAAGGTGCTGCGCGTGCCGGACGCTGCTGGGCTCGATCCGCGGACATTGCCCGGCCCAACGGGCGACACGCGCTGGGGCTGGCTCTCGCTGAACGGGCGTGAGCACGGCGCCGGTCTGCCGCAGTCGATATCCACGGCCCACCGAGACGCACTGCTCAAGATGACCGGCGCTCAGCAGGGCGATCTGGTTATCCTGACAGCCGGCGCTGGCGAGCGCGTGAACAGCGCCCTCGATACGCTGCGCCGTGATGTGGCCGAGCGCCTCGATCGCGCCGATCCCGATACCCTGGCCTTCGCCTGGATCGTGGACTTCCCGCTCTTCGCCCGCGACGCGGAGACGGGCCGCTGGCTCAGCGAGCACCACCCCTTCACCGCGCCCAAGCCCGAGGACGCGCACCTACTGGAGCAAGCGCCGGGCCGCGTCCGCGCCGACGCCTACGACCTGGTCTGTAATGGCTGGGAACTCGGCTCCGGCTCGCTGCGTATCCACCAGCGCGCGCTCCAGGAGCGTATCTTCGAGATCCTGGGCTATGCGCCGGCGGCCATCCGCCAGAGTTTTGGGCCGCTGCTGGAGGCCTTCGAGTACGGTGCACCGCCCCACGGAGGCATCGCCCTGGGCGTCGACCGGCTGATGGCCCTGCTCACGGGCGCCGACTCGTTGCGCGGCGTCATCGCCTTCCCCAAGAACCGCCAGGCCGTCGACGTGATGATGGACGCGCCCACACCGGTGACGGTGGAGCAGCTGGAAACGCTCTCCTTGCGCACGACGGCGCCCCTTGAGGCCGCACCCGAGCAACGGGCACCGGAGACCGAAGCCCCGGCGTCCACCGCCGGCGACATCGCGACGCACCGCATCGACACAGAGCAAGTCCGGCACATCGCCCAACTGATCCGCATGGCGGTCACGGAGGAGGAGATGGCGGCCTTCAGCGAGCAGATGAGTACCATCATCGATTACTTCGATCTGCTGGGCGAGGCGGACGTCAGTGACGTGGCGCCGGCGAGCCAACCGCCCATCAGCCGGGCGCACCTGCGGGCCGACGAGCCGACGCCGTCGCTTCCCAGGGAGGACTTTTTGGCCAACGCGCCTCGGCAGCGGGACGCCTACGTGCAGGTCGCGATGGTGCTGGATGAAAAATCTTAGCGGGCACGGTGAGGACACCGGCCCGAGCGGAGCGGGGAGCACTTGGCTAAGCGAAGGGCTCGGTGAGGACACCGGCCCGAGCGGAGCGGGGAGCACCGGCCCGAGCGGAGCGGGATACTGGGCTGAGCGGAGGGCTCGGTGGGGACACCGGCCCGAGCGGAGGGGGGAGCACTGGGCTGAGCGGAGGGCACGGTGGGGACACCGGGCTGAGCGGAGGGCACGGTGAGGACACCGGCCCGAGCGGAGGGGGATACTGGGCTAAGCGGAGGGCACGGTGAGGACACCGGCCCGAGCGGAGCGGGGAGCACCGGGCTGAGCAAAGGGCTCGGTGGGGACACCGGCCCGAGCGGAGCGGGGAGCACCGGGCTGAGCGGAGGGCTCGGTGGGGACACCGGCCCGAGCGGAGCGGGGAGCACTGGGCTGAGCGGAGGGCACGGTGGGGACACCGGCCCGAGCGGAGCGGGGAGCACTGGGCTAAGCGAAGGGCACGGTGGGGACACCGGCCCGAGCGGAGCGGGGAACACCGGGCTGAGCGGAGGGCACGGTGAGGACACCGGCCCGAGCGGAGGGGGATACTGGGCTAAGCGAAGGGCACGGTGAGGACACCGGCCCGAGCGGAGGGGGATACTGGGCTAAGCGAAGGGCTCGGTGAGGACACCGGCCCGAGCGGAGGGGGGAGCACTTGGCTGAGCGGAGGGCTCGGTGGGGACACCGGCCCGAGCGGAGCGGGGAGCACCGGGCTGAGCGGAGGGCACGGTGAGGACACCGGCCCGAGCGGAGCGGGGAGCACCGGGCTGAGCGGAGGGCACGGTGGGGACACCGGCCCGAGCGGAGGGCTCGGTGGGGACACCGGCCCGAGCTGGGGGGGCACACTGGCCCGAGCGGAGGGACACCGGGCTGAGCTTGGAGAGAAGAAAGAGGAGGAATCATCATGAAGCTACATGAACTATCCATCTATGAAGCGCATCGCCGCCTGCGAGCGGGCGAGATCACGTCCGTGGCACTGACACGAGCGCTGCTCGACCACATCGGCGCGCTCGATCCGGTGCTGCGCGCGTACGTCACCGTCAGCAAAGCGACGGCGCTGCAACAGGCCGAAGCCGCCGACGCGCGCCTGCGGACCGGCGAGGCCATCACGCCGCTGACGGGGATTCCCTACGCGGTCAAGGACTGTCTCTCCACGCAGGGCGTGCGGACGACGTGCGCGTCCCGCATCCTGGAAAACTACGTCCCGCACTACAATGCCACGGTTATCGACCGGCTGGAGACGGCGGGCGCCGTCCTGCTGGGCAAGCACAATATGGACGAATTCGGCATGGGCTCGTCGTGTGAGAACTCGGCCTTCTTCGAGACGCACAACCCCTGGAACCTGGCGCGGGTGCCGGGCGGCTCCAGCGGCGGATCGGCGGCGGCGGTGGCGGCGGAGATGGCGCCCTTCGCGCTCGGCGAGGATACCGGCGGCTCGGTGCGCATGCCCGCGGCCTTCTGCGGCGTCACCGGGCTCAAGCCGACCTACGGGCGCGTCTCCCGCTACGGCCTCATCGCCCTGGTCTCGTCTTTCGACAGCATCGGCCCGATGGCGCGGGACGTGCGCGACTGCGCCCTGGTCATGGACGCCATCGCCGGTCACGACGTGCACGACAGCACGTCGCTGCGCGCGCCGGTGCCCGACTACGCGGCGGCTCTAGAAGACGACGGCGACTTGCGCGGTTTGCGCATCGGCGTGCCCCGGGAGTACTTCGCCGAGGGGCTAGCGCCCGGCGTCGAGACGCGGGTGCGCGAGGGCATCGCCGCGCTGGAATCGCAGGGTGCCGAGGTCGAGCCGACGTCGCTGCCGCACACAAAATACGCCATCCCTGTCTACTACCTGATCCTCTTCGCCGAGGCCAGCTCCAATCTGGCCCGCTTCGACGGCGTGCGCTTTGGTCTCTCCCACCCGCCGGAGCCGGAGAGCGTGCTGGAGCGCTATCTGGAGACGCGCCGCCACGGCTTCGGCTCAGAGGTAAAGCGGCGCATCATGCTGGGCGCCTACGCGCTCTCGGCGGGCTACTACGACGCCTACTACCTGCGCGCCCAGAAGGTCCGCGCCCTCATCCGCCGGGATTTCGAGGCGGCCTTCCGGCGCTACGACGCCCTGGTCACGCCTGTCTGCCCCACCCCGGCCTTTCGCATCGGCGAGAAGATCGACGATCCGCTAACCATGTACCTCTCCGACATCCACGTCGTCGCGGTCAACCCCGCCGGCGTGCCCGCCCTCTCCGTGCCCTGCGGCTTCGACGACAGCATGCCCGTGGGGATGCAGATCATCGGGCCGGCCCTGGGCGAGCCGACGCTCTTCCGCATCGGCCACGCCTACCAGCAGGTGACGGATTGGCACACGCGACGTCCGCCGTTGGAGGCGGTGATCCACGAGAAAACAAAAAGCGAGGTGTTCGCATGACCACGATCAGCCAGGAGTACGAGCCCGTCATCGGGATGGAGATTCACGCCGAGCTGCGGACGCGGTCCAAGATGTTCTGCGGCTGCGCCGTCGCCGACACGACCACGGTCGAACCCAACACCCACGTCTGCCCCGTCTGCACGGGGCTTCCCGGCGCCATGCCGGTCGCCAACCGCCGGGCCATTGAGCAGTCCATCATGGTGGGGCTGGCGCTGAACTGCCAGATCAACGAGCGCGCCGTCTTCGCCCGGAAGAACTACTTCTATCCCGACCTGCCCAAGGGCTACCAGATCTCGCAGTACGCGCATCCCATCGCTTCGCACGGCTGGCTCACGGTAACCACCGACGACGGCGAGACGCAGCGGATTGGCGTGCACCGCGCGCATCTTGAGGAGGACACAGCGAAGCTCTTTCACGTCCACGCAAATGGCGGCGCGGCCCACACGCTCATCGACTTCAACCGCTCCGGCGTCCCGCTGCTGGAGATCGTCTCGGAGCCGGACATGCACGCAGCGGAGACGGCGGTGGCCTACGGCAGCCAGATCCGGCAGATCCTGCGCTATCTCGGCGTCAACACCGGGGATATGGAGAAGGGTGTGCTGCGCTTCGAGGCCAACGTCTCCGTGCGGCGGCGCGGCACGGAGACGCTGGGCACGCGCACGGAGATCAAGAACCTGAACAGCTTCCGGGCCATGTCCCAAGCCATCGAGTACGAGGTCAGGCGGCAGATTGCGGTGCTGGAGGGCGGCGGGCGCGTGATCCAGGAGACACGGGGCTGGGACGAGTCACGAGGCGTGTCCTTCGCCCAGCGCAGCAAGGAGCAGGCGCACGATTACCGCTACTTCCCCGAGCCGGACCTGCCCGCGCTACAAATCGACCGGACGTGGGTGGACGAGGTCCGCGCGACGCTGCCCGAGCTGCCCGCCACCAAGATCGACCGCTTCGTCGCAGACTACGGGCTGACGCGGCACCACGCGCACCTGCTGGCGGCCGAACGGGCGCGCAGCGACTACTTCGACGCAGCGGCCGCCGCCTACGACGGTCCACCGGGCGAGGTGAGCAAATGGATCGTCGGCGAGCTCTTCCACCTGATGCACGCCACGGAGACGGAAATCAAGGATGTGCGCGTCACGCCGGAGGACCTGGCGGCGCTCATCGCCATGGTGGACGACGGCACGCTCAACCAGCCGACGGCGCGCGAGGTGCTGGCGGCCACGTTCGAGACGGGGAAAGCGTCCCAGGCCATCGTCGCAGCGCGCGGCCTGACGCAGATCGACGACGAGGCAGCGCTAGCGGAGCTGATCGGCGAGCTCGTAGCGGGCCATCCCGCGCAGGTCGAGGCCTATCGCGGCGGCAAGGAGGGGCTCCGGCACTGGTTTATGGGGCAGGTCATGCGGGAGACGCAGGGCCGCGCCGATCCCGACCTGACGCAGCGCCTGCTCGTCGCGGCACTGGAGTAAGGAAGGGGCCGTAAGTCTCGCCATCTCTGGGGATCAGAGGTGGTACTAATGGGCCGTATCGGGGCGGTAACCAGCCGCGAAAGGATCCACGAAACGTACGCCTTCGATCACGGCGCCAGGGTTGAAATCCTCGGTCAGAACCACGGGTATTTGGTGCAACCGGGCAACGGCCCAGATCTGCGCGTCCCAGAAGCGGAACTGATACTGGCGCACGCCCCGGATCGCTAAAAAGATTACCTCAGAGGTGACCGGAAAGACGAGCCAAACCTGTACCAGTGCGTGGAGTTGGGCTTCTGCCTGGGCTGAGGACAAGGGTGGCTCAAGCTCTCGCGTTACGGTATTGTAGAATTCGGAGAGCACCTGAGCGCTCAACGTGCCGGATCTGTTATCAAACATACGTTGCAGCACACTAACGGCCCGTCGTCGCTTATCCGGCTCCGAGGAATCGTATACGTAGACGAGCAGGTTCGTGTCAATCAGAGCGTTGATCATAGCGATTCAGCCGTTCTTCGTAGAGTTCTTCCCGCGTCCATGAACGGCTTTCGGCGACAACGCCCTGTGCTGCCCGCTCTTCGGAAAAAGCCAACACTTGTTCCCACGCGGCTTCCGCCTCTTGAGGTTGCTGCTCGCGCGCCAGCCAGTGATCAAGAGCCTGGCGAACGATCTCGGCCTCGGTCTTGCCCATCCGCGCCGCCCATTCCTTGAGCAACTTATCCTGCCGAGGTTCGATATAGACTTGTTTGCGGACCATGGTGGTCATGATACGCCTCCCTCTTACGCTGTTTATACATCACAGTACACATCATTTCAGGGGTAGACACAAGCCTTACAGCTCAGAGTCACTTTGCAGTTACTTCGTTCCTGCTCGAAGCCCCCGTCCCCGGAGGCGTCTAGCGCAAAATCTCGTGGCTGCTTTTGTCCGCCGGCATGGGTTAAGTCAAGTATGCGCTGGATAAAGTGTCAATATATCCTAATACTACAACATCCGATTCACTCTGAGATTCCGTAACGTTTTCCTTCTGGACCGACATAGCGTCGATAGCGTTTAACGTTGCGCGTCTTCTCCGTCGCCTGGATCGCCTGCGCCGGACAGAAGTTGTAGCAACGCATGCACAACATGCAACGGTCGTCAAAATGCACGCCGTCTTCGTCCATGGTGATGTTATCGACGGGACAGTGGTTCACACACCAGCCACACTGAACGCAGGTCTCGTCGGCGAAGAAGGGCTTGAAGAGTCGCTTTTCGAAGGCATCCACGCTCCACCGCTGCGAGACGCCGAGCAGCCGTCCGAACAAGCCGGCGCCCTCGACGTGCGACGTGCGCGTGTGAATCAGCCCGGCCAACTTTTCGATCTTGCGCTGCGCCCGCTCCAGGCGACGCGGCACCCGTGCCGGCGGCGTTACCGGCAGAAAATCCATCGGAGGAATGTAGAAATTGTTGGGCATCAGGACGTTGGCGAGCAGGAACGGTTCGTAGCCACGCGCTCGCAGTGGCTGCACAGCGAACCAGGCCGTATCGCCTGAGGCGTAGCCCGCCGTGGTGATAGCAAACAGGGGCAAAGCCGCAACCTCAGGCAGATGAACGATGAACTCGCGGAAGACCGTCGGCGCGTAGGAAGAGGCAGTGGGGAAAGCCAGGCCCAGCATATCGTCGGACACCGGCGGTGCCACGTCAGCTTCAAAGGTCTCGCACGACCGCGTGTTGACCTCGTGCCCGCACCCTGTCAGCACTTCTGTTAGCCGACGCACTACCCACGCCGTGTTTCCCGTCCCGCTGAAATAATAGAGCGTGATTCTCATAGGTCCGTCCCTTGATAACTAACTGGCTGGACAGTTACTCGGGATCATACTGTTTTTTGTCGCTGCTGTCAAAAGTGTCTTTGTCCAACCCAATAAAAGGCGAAGCCTCCACACGCAAGTGGAGGCTTCGCCGGTAAAGCGGATGGAACGGCGCTCGTCACGCCGGCACGCGCTGCCGCTCCGGCGCCGCCTCGCCCTTGAACTGGCTCGTGTAGAGGTTGTAGTAGAAGCCGCGCCGGTCCAGCAGTTCCTCGCGGGTGCCGCGCTCGATAATCTCGCCCTCGTTGATCACCATGACGCCGCAGTCGGCGTCCCGGATGGCGCTCAGCCGGTGGGCGATGACGAAGCTGGTGCGTCCATCCATCAGCCGCATCAGAGCAGCCTGAAGCTGCTTCTCGGTGCGCGTGTCGACGTTGCCGGTGGCCTCGTCGAGAATCAGAATCTCGGGATTGGCCAAGATGGCGCGCGCGATGGCGATGAGCTGGCGCTGGCCCTGGCTCAGATTGTAGCCTCGCTCGGTGAGCACGGTCGCGTAGCCCTGCGGCAGCCGGTGGATGGCTGACCTTTTTTGAGTATTCGCTTCTGGCGCAGAAAACCGAAGTCGGCCCACGTAGCTTCCCCCTTACTGGCTTGGCCCAATTGTCGAACGACCTGAGAAGAATCGTACTGGACATTCTACAACGTCCGCCGGTAAGCGACTTTCTCGCTCTAGCAACCTACACTCCCCCATTCGTGAGACTGGGCCCATCGTATCACTTCACATGCCGGTAGCTGCCGGATAAAAAGGAACGAGGGCTTTGATAAAAAGGTGATAGGTAGCGGACTGATTTCTAACGAATATCTTATGCTTTCATTACATACTTCCCTTGACAAGTTGCGAGAACCTGGGATACTTCCGTCAATCTCAGCCGAGGAGGGGAAAAAAGGCATGTCCTGTGTGACGTAGGCCAACATAGCATAGCCAACGAGAGTCCCTAACCGGGCATCACGTTGGGAGAGAGTTTTCTGAGGAGAGGGGGACCGATGAAAACACGAGACTTTTCCACGTTCAAAGAGAAGCTGGTGGCGCAGGAACACGACGCCTGTGCCATCGTCGCTTCGATCCGCACCAGCGGTGAAGCCACGCACGGCAACCTCAAGCGCACGATGGAAGCACTTGGCAAGATGGGCCATCGCTCCGGCGACGTCCAAAGTGAAGGCGACGGTTGCGGTGTCCTGACCGACATACCTCGGCGTCTCTGGTCCGAGGCCCTGGAAGAAGCCGGGCGCCCCGCCTGGCTGGCCGAAGATAAACGCTTCTTCGTCGGCCACCTGATGATTCCCAATGATCGGCGTGACCGCATCCAACAATGGAAGCTCAACGCGCTCTCCGTCATCACCCGAGCCGGCGCCGATCTGCTGCTGGATCGTCCGGGTTATGCCCGGCGCGAGGCGCTGGGACGGCTGGCCCGCGCTCAGGAGCCCCGCTTCTGGCAGGTAGCCGGCATCATGAACCGCGTCGAATTGGAAGAGATCAACCACGCGCTCTTCGAGGCTGCCTTAAACATTGAGCACGACACGCCCATCCACGTCGCCTCGCTGTCCAGTCAGACCGTCGTCTACAAGGTGCGAGGAACGGTAGAAACCCTCTATCACTACTACCCGGAGCTCCGCAGCCGTGATTACACTTCGGCTATCACCATCGGTCACGCGCGCTACTCCACCAACACCACCACAGCCTTCGAGCGCGTCCAGCCCTTCTCGCTATTGGGGCACAACGGCGAGATCAACACGATCTCCCGGCTCCGCGAGCAGGCCCGGATGCTCGGCATTCCGCTCGTCAGAGGTGGCAGTGACTCGCAGGACCTCAATCGGATCCTCGAAGCACTTATTCATCGCTTTGGATTCTCTCTGCTCGAGGCGCTGGAACTCGCTTTCCCGCCTATCTTGTTACAGGTAGACCAACTTCCGCAAGCGCAGCGAGCCATGTACCGGTACTACCGGCGCGCCTTTGGACCGTATGCACAAGGGCCGGCTGCCATCGTGGCCCGCTACGGCGACGAGTGCGCGTGCAGCGCCGATGCGCTGGGGCTGCGCCCGCTGTGGATCGGTGAGACCGACAAGGAGATTGTCTTCTCGTCAGAAAAAGGTGTGGTGCCGTTGGATCTTCTTAACGGTGATCCTAAACCGCTGGCGCCAGGGGAAAAATTCGCCGTGCGCGTGCTGCGCGACACCGGCGTGGAGTACTATGATTATAACCACATCCGGCAGCAGATGTTGATGCAAGCCCAGAAGCGTCTGGGGCCTGCAAATCTGCGGCCGCTTCCTAAGCCCCAGGCGCAGGGCGAAGCGTTCACGGCAGACCTTCCCGTTGCACCGACAACGGCCTATCTGGCGGCCTTTGGTTGGAACCGTGACGACTGCACCTGGGCCGAGGCTCTAGGCACACTGGGAAAGGACCCCATCGCATCTCTGGGATACGATGGCCCGCTGGCGGCGCTGAGCGATGATATCTCGAACGTGAGCGACTATTGCAAAGAGAAGGTCGCCGTGGTTACCAACCCCGCCATCGACCGGGAGCGGGAACAGGAACATTTCTCCATGCAAGTTGTGGTAGGACCCCGCCCCTCACTCATGGGCGGTGATCCGCTTTCCATCCCCCCACTGGTGCTGGATACACCGGTGCTGGTAGGCGGACACGCAGCGGAGGCACCGCTATCTACCTCGCGCTATCGCACGTTAGCCGAAGCCCACAGCACGCTCCGTCTGGAGGACGCCATGGCGGCCTTCCCCGCCGGGCACGTGACGACACTCCACCTTACGACGGAGCCGAGCGAGACCGTCCAGGCAGCCATTACCCGGTTGAGCGACGAAGCCATCGAGGCCGCATTGGGCGGGGCGGCGCTGCTCGTGCTGGACGATAGCGCTGCCTTCACCGAGGGACGCGGCTGGATCGACCCACATATAGCCATCGCCGCCGTGGATACGGCGCTGCGGGAGACCAAAGAAGCGGAAAACTGCCCTCATTCCTGTCGCCGCAACTTGGGACTGGTGGTGCGTAGCGCCGCCCTGCGCAATCTCCACGACATCATCATGGCGCTCGGCCTGGGCGCCGACGCCGTGGCCCCCTATCTGCTGCTGGAGGTCGCTCTCGGTGGACAAGATGCACCAGAGGGTGAAGCGGAGCGCGTGACGCGCCTTGATAACGCGCTGTACGCTCTGTGCGCGGGCCTCGAAAAGGTCATCAGCACCATGGGGACCCACGAAGTGCGCGGCTACGGGCGGATTTTCGCCGGCATCGGCCTGAGCTCACCGCTGGCCAACGTCTTGAACATCCCCAACTACGCCGGCAGCGCCGAGCGCGGGCTAACCTGGAGCGATCTTGATAAGAACGTCGCCGCCCGTCAGCGGCTGTTAACAGCGCCTCCCAGATCACCAAAACGGACACCGCGCTTGCTGCCCCTGGTAGGCAAGCCGCTCCGGGCATTGGCCCAGGGCGAGCAAGCGGCTTCGGAGGCCTTCGATCAGATCCGGGCCGCCGAGCGCAAACGTCCTGGGGCGCTGCGCCATATCCTGGACTTCGCGCCCGTGACACCTACTCCGGGGATTGCGCCGGAGGACGTGGACAGCAGCATCACGGGTCACAGCCTGCCCTTTGTCATCGCCAGCATGTCCTTTGGCTCCCAGGGCGAAGTCGCCTTTCGGGCCTACGCCGAGGCCGCGGCCCGGCTAAATATCCTCGCCCTCAACGGCGAGGGCGGTGAAATCGCCGACTTGATGGGCAAGTATCCTCACAATCGCGGCCAGCAGATCGCGTCGGGACGCTTCGGCGTGAACATTGAGCTGCTCAACGCCAGCAATCTGCTGGAAATCAAGATCGGGCAGGGCGCCAAGCCCGGGGAGGGCGGTCACCTGCCGGGCCGAAAAGTCTCGCCCAAAGTCGCCGAGGCCCGTCACGTCTCCCCTGGCATCGACCTGATCTCCCCGTCCAACAACCACGACATCTATTCCATAGAAGATCTGGCGCAGTTCATTGAGGAGCTAAAAACAGCCAATCCCAAAGCGCGGGTGGCGGTGAAAGTGCCCGTCGTGCCCGGCATCGGCGTCATTGCGGTGGGGATCGCCAAAGCGGGCGCCAACATCATCAACCTGACCGGCTTCGATGGCGGCACGGGCGCGGCGCGTGCCCACAGCATCCAACACGTAGGCCTTCCGTCAGAAATAGGCCTGGTGGACGCGCACCGGGCACTGCTGGCGAGCAATATGCGCAAGCGTGTGGAGATCTGGGCCGACGGCGGCGTCCGCTCACCCGACGACGTGGTGAAGTGGCTCTGCCTCGGCGCGGACCGGGTGGGCTTCGGCACCCTGCCCATGATAGCCTTGGGGTGCCTGGTCTGCCGCAACTGCAAGGCCGGGACGTGCCCACTGGGCATCACCACGCAGATCGAAACTGTCGCGGAGGCGACGGAACGCGGTCTCAAACGCTTCACGCCGCAGGATTTCGAACAGGCCGTGGAGCGGCTGGTGCGCCTGTTCGAGGCCTTTGGCCACGAGGTCAAGGCTATCGCCGCGAGCCTGGGCGTCACCCGTCTGCAGGATCTTGTCGGGCGTTCCGATCTGTTGGAACAGCGCTCGCACCAGATCCAGCTGAATCTACGAGAGATGCTGACGCCGGCCACCGAGGTGGTGCAACCCATCGCGCGGCCCAAGGGTGTGATTCCGTTGCGGCGTCCCCGCAACCACCTGACCACGGTCGTCAGCAACCTGGTGATGGAAGCGGTGGCCGCCGGAGAGTCCATCGTGGCCTTTGAGGACGACCGCGTCACGCCGGTGGACCGCGCCCTGGGTACGCATCTCGCGGGCGCGCTGACGCGATACTGTCGTCACTGGGACTGGATGCCGGGACACAACGGCGTGGGTGGTCAGCCCGAGAGCTGGCGCCCACCGGTCAACGGGAATGGGCACAACGGCGATAACGTCCGGGAGACGCATCTGCGCTTCTACGCCAGCAGCGTGCCGGGCAATGGGCTGGGCGCCTTCATCGGTGAGTCCATCAACATCACCGTGGAAGGCGGCGCGCAGGACGGCGTGGGCAAGGGGCTGTATGGCGGCAAGATTGTTATCCTCAAAGGCTACAACCACGATGGCGTCCGCATCGATGGGGCCGTGGGCAAGAGTCTGGCGTACGGTGCCATCAAGGGGCTGATCATCGTGCAGGGCAACGCCGACAGCCGCGCCTGCATCCGGCTCTCCGGCGCCGACGTGATTATCGGTGGGGAGATCAAGGCACCCATCAACGATGCGCCGGGCTTCATTGGCACACGGGCTAATATCAAAGGCTTCCTATGCGAGTACATGACCGCCGGGCGCGTGCTGGTGCTGGGCGATCCAGGCCCGTGGATGTGCGCGGGCATGACCGGCGGCGTGCTCTACCTGCAACTTCAGCCCCACTGGAACCTGGACGAGGCCGCGCTGCGGCGGCGCATCGCGCAGGGCGCCGAGGTGGGGCTAAAGCCGGTGGAGGTGAGCGACGGGGTCAATTTGCGGGAGTTACTCAAAGCGTACGCCGGTGAACTCGACTCGAATCACCAGCACAAAGAGGCAGAACAAGTGCTCGCGCTGCTGGACGATTGGGAGGCGCGCTTCGTCAAGATCGTGCCGCTGGGAGAAGAGGAGACAGCGCTCGTCAGAGAGCAAGCGAGCGCCGCACGTCCGCGGCGTGAGCACGTCTCCCTGGGAGCGACGGCCCTGGTGGACGTGTAGAACCGGCTTGTTTTTCTATGGGACACGGGCAAACACGGAATGACACGGTAAGAATAAAAATCGAAGCGAAGCCGTGTGCGTAGTCCGTGTTTTCCGTGTCCTGAGGTGTCTGTAAAGACAATGAGACCACAGAAGAGAAGGGTTGGCAGGAGTTCCGAAGAGGGCAGCGGAGAAGCCAAGGTCAGCACGATGAGGATCATGAGGATGCCCAGACCAGCGAAAAGATGCGCATAGATGGAAAGACGTTGCTGATCTATTAGGCGTCCCCGATTCACCGGACGTTCTCCGCAGCATCTGTCACGTTATGGTGAAAGTACAGACCCTCTGTCGTCATGGAGCCTCATCAAGGTTTTAGCATAGACTAGTGTTCTGTCAGTCCTGATTTGATGAATGTAAACAACGAGCACTGAAGTACTCTACCGAAGCCTTCCAGCTGACCGTCCACCTGCGTGGACGGGAAAACGCGTCGACCTACGGCCACGTGCCAGAAGAGTGGTCTGCACGGGTACACGGTACGCGTGTTGTCCCACCATCCCTTGCTGATCACGTCGTTCCTGCCCGGCTACATCACCTGGGCCTGAGCATCCCCCCCAACATAGCTGCTCGACGTCCCAGGAGCTGGAAGTGTCGAGCAGCATTCTCGTTCAGCGCATCCGATAAGTTTGTGAGCCACGGAGCGAAGCGGAGTAGCGACAAAAGCGGAACACGTAACGTTCAGGTAAGACAACCTCCCTGCTCCGCCAGCTCCTTGCGCCATATCTCCCAGTAAGCGCTGATGCGCGCGACGAAATCATCGGGATCTTCGACGTAGAGTCGTTCTCCCAGCGGCAACGCGGCGACCTGCAGCTCGGCCCGCCGCCGGTCGATAAGGCCAAGCAGGTGCTGCGTCACCTCTGCATCCTCACACAGCGCCGGCTCCTCAAGCACGGTCCGGCGTAGGACGGCCAAATCGTGATCGTCGCCGAGATAATCCGAGAGATCGTGGATGGCACTGCCCAGCTCGTCCAGCAAATCGCTCCAGATGGGCTCCAGGATGCGGGTATGATACCAGAGATACTTGACACGCTTGCGCCACTCGTGAAGCGCGTCGACGGTGGGCTTCTCTAGGGCCTCGACCAGGCGCTTGTACCCGCGCTTGTAGACGCGCCGCAGCCCATCGTCAAAGGCCGACACCCCATCGTGCTTGATGGGCAGATCAGCGATCCGCTCGCGGGCCTCCTTCAGCGTCGCCACGACCTGATCCGCCGCACGTTCTTCGACTAATAAACGGTGCTTGGTCTCCGCGTGGCGCTGGACCAACACCTCACGCAGCGAGTCGAAGGCCCCGGGAGCCAGCGTCTCGGCAAAGTGCTCTGTCAGCGCGTCCAGCGTCTCTGCCTTGACGAAGCTATCGCGCACCGGGGCCAGGTCTCGGCCCGCGTCCCGGTAGCAGACGTTCTCCGGCTTGTAGACGTCCTCCCCGATCTCGTCGCGCACCAGGCGTAGAACGGCGCGGATCTTCTTGAAGTGTTTGCGAGCCTCGTGAACAGCCTCGTCCCGATCCTCTGTCTCCGTCAGATGGCCCACCGCTTTATCGAGCTGCTCGCGAGCGATGCGCTTGACGCCTACAGGAAACGACTCATCTACGTTCAGTCGATAGCTCATGCCGTCCTCCCCACCTCTCTATGAATTTATGCTAGACCGCCTGCCAATCGATCACCAGCTCGCGGTCGAAAGCGCGTTCCAGCAAATCCGCCTTCTCCAGGGCTGCTTCCCGCTCCGGGATGGGATACATGCACACGTCACAGGTCAGGATGATCTGCCAAGGCGTCAACCGGCACGCGAGATCTTCAACGACGTTGCGGTGGGTACGATCCAACCCGTCGGCCACGCGCAGCATCGCGGCGAGGACGGTGACGTGGTACTGATCCACAGGCGACAGTGCCGTGAGGTGATCGTGCTTGTCCTTGGGGAGCGCCCCACGGTGGTAGCGCGCGATGGAGCCGATGATGCGACGCTCCCGCTTGTCGAAGGGCAGATCCGAAGCCTTGAGAATGAGACGCAACGATGTCTTGTGGTGGCCCTTCTGTCCCTCGACCCAGCCGATGTCGTGCAGGAGCGCGCCGCAGTGCAGCCAGAAGCGCGCCTCCGCGTCGAGCCGGTGAAAGGGCTGCAGCTCGTCGTAGAGCCGAAGCGCCAGGTCCGTCACGTGATGGGTGTGATCCACCACGTACTCGTTGCGTTCCGCCAGCGCCAACACAGCGTCGAGGCGCTGTTCCGTCTCCTCCTCGTCCCAGGGAAGTGCAGCCGGCGCGGGTGTCTCCCACACCTGCGGCGCCTGCATCACGTCGTCCAGCTCGCGGCCATTGATGGTCATCTGGGCGTAGGCTTCCGGTAGCCCCTGCTCTCGAAGCGACGCTACGGCACGGTCCACGTCGTAGACGACACGATAGGGCTGCACGCGAAGGGACGGCTCCACCCCATCCCCGATCTGTAAAATCGCATAGCACGCGCGCGGATCGCCGTCGTCGGGCCGGCCCACGCTGCCAGGATTGATAAAGCGTACGCCATCCACCTGTCGATCAGAGGCCCGGTGCGAGTGCCCACAGAGGACAACGTCCGTCTTGACCATCGCCGCCAGCTCCTCCATCCGCTCTTCGGGCGTGGCGGGACTCACGTGCTCGCTGTCCGACTCTGGGCTGCCGTGTGTCAGCAGGAACCGTATATTTCCCTCGTGAAGTTCCCGTTCCGTGGGAAGGGATGCAAGATACTTACGATTTAGCTTGGTCAGGGTATGACGCGCCCACTGAAAGCCCAAGAACTTCTGGGCCTGTTTTTTCTTCCGCCACTTGTCGCTTTTCTTCTTGAACTCCAGCACCTTGCGGTCATAATTCCCCATGATACTGATGACTTCTTCTTGTTGCAGCCGCTCAATCACCTCGTTGGGAAAGGCCCCGTAGCCAACGAAATCCCCCACATTCCAAACAGCTGCGACCTCGTGCTCTTCCGCGTGTTCGAGCACGGCTTCCAACGCCGGTAGATTGCCATGCACGTCGCCGATCAATGCTATGTTCATAAGTTCGTCACTCCTCGTTGTGCCATACGCCTCTGTGTTCAACAAGCCACTGTTGCGAGTTGATCCCGGGCTCGTCGTCCTGGGGCTTTACACGCTCATAACTGCCGTCGGGCAGCATCCGCCGAGCCTTCACGTTATCCTGCAGGTGAATCTTGAGAATCTGGTCGCGCAGCGCGGTCTTCAAGCGCGGATCTTCCACGGGGAAAAGCGTCTCGACGCGATGATAAAGGTTGCGTGGCATCAGGTCAGCGCTCCCAACCAGAATTTCCTCGTCGCCACCGTTGCGGAAATAGTAAATACGGGCGTGTTCTAGAAACCGCCCAACGATGGAGATCACCTCGATGTTGTCGCTCACGCCGGGCACACCCGGCCGCAGACAGCAAATACCGCGCGGTTGCAGATCGACCTTGACGCCGGCCCGCGACGCCCGGTAGAGCGCCTCAATACAGTGTTTGTCCACCAGCGCGTTCATCTTGAGCGCAATGTAGCCCTCGCCGTCCTTCGCGTGCTGTTCAATCTCGCGGTCGATGCGGGCGATAATCTGCTTTTGCATCTTCCCCGGCGCCACCAGCACCTTGCGATACTCGTCCTTTTGGGAATAACCGGTTAGCGCGTTAAACAGATCGGAGAGATCGGCGCCGAGATCAGGATCGCAGGTAAAATAACCCAGATCGGCGTAGACGCGGGCAGTAACGTCGTTGTAATTGCCGGTAGCCATGTGAACGTAACGCCGGATGCCATCGCGCTCACGGCGCACCACCAGGCAGATCTTAGCGTGCGTCTTCAACCCGACCAGGCCATAGACCACGTGGACGCCCGCTTCTTCCAGCGCGCGGGCCCAGACGATGTTGTTCTCCTCATCAAAGCGAGCTTTCAACTCCACCAGCACGGCCACCTGCTTTTCGTTCTCGCGCGCGTCCATCAGCGCCGCCACGATGGGTGAGTTCGGCCCCACGCGGTAGAGCGTCTGTTTGATGGCCAAGACCTCGGGATCTCGCGCCGCTTTGCGCACGAACCCCACGACCGGATCGAAGCTGTCATAGGGATGATAGACCAGGATATTTTGCCGGCGAATGACGGAGAAGATGTTCTCCTCAGTCGAGAGCGGTGGCGGGATAGCGGGCTGGAAGGGCTTGTCCTTCAGATCGGGGCGGTTGACGTCCATCAACTCCATCACGTCGGCCAGGCCGATGGGCCCATCCACCGTGTAGACCTGGTACGGGGCCAGGCCCAGGTTATCGATCAGAATATTACGTATCTGTCCCGGCATGGTCTCGTCGATCTCCAAACGCACAGCCAGGCCGAAGTGCCGCTGCCGAACACTCTTCTCGATGGCGAGCAGCAGATCGGCGGCCTCGTCCTCCTCGATCTCTGGATCAGCGTCACGGGTGACGCGGAAGGGATAGGAGGCCACCACCTCGACGCCGGGGAAGAGGATATCGAGATTGGTGCTCACCACCTCCTCCAGCCAGACGAAGTTGTTGGACATGGCCTGAGCCAGGCCCAGACTCTGGTATTCGTCGGCCGTGTCCTCGCTGGGGATGCGCAGCAGGCGCGGAAAGGTGTTGGGCACTTTCAGCCGAGCAAAGCGCCGCCCGTGTCTGGGATCGTTGATCACCACGGCCAGATTGATACTCAGGTTCGAGATATGCGGAAAGGGATGTCCAGGATCGAAGGCCAGCGGGGTGAGAACGGGGAAGATTTGCTCTCTGAAGTACCCGCGCATCAGTTTGCGCTGCTTGCGCTTCAGATCGTCATAGCTGAGGATCACGATGCCGGCTTGTTGGAGCTTGGGTAGCAGATCTTCATGCCAGCACGCGTACTGCTCGGCCAGCTCTGGCAGCAAATCGCGGCGGATGGCGGCCAACTGCTCGGCCGGCGTCATGCCATCGGGCGGCGCTTTCAGCGCTCCGGCGGCCAACTGCCGGCGCAATCCAGAGACCCGGACCATAAAGAACTCGTCCAGGTTGTTGGCGACAATGGCGAGGAATTTGACGCGCTCCAACAGAGGATGGTGCGTGTCCAGCGCCTCTTCCAGCACCCGGTGGTTGAACTTGATCCAGCTCAGCTCGCGGTTAACGTAAAGGCTGGGATCGTCGAGCGAGATAGCTGCGTCTTTTTTCTTCTTTTTCTTCTTCTTACCCATCCAGCACTCCTGGCACGGGAACAGGTAGACGGGGCAATTCTTCTCCCTGTCTACCTGTCTGCCCTGTGAATCGGCATCACCTAATATTCAGTCTACGTCACCGCCGTAGATTTTAGGCACGAAATTCTGCTCACTCATGGGTGGGCGCACGTAGCCGGTATCTTCCTTTTCTCGCGAGGGCAGTTTTTCCTTCTGGGGAGTCAGGTCCTTATAGGGGATCAGGTTAAGTAGATGGGCCATACAGTTGAGTTGGGCATGCTCCGGTACGTCGGCGTCGATGACGTACCAGGGCGCCTCGTCGATGTTGGTGTGGGCCATCATGGCGTCCTTGGCCTTGGAATACTGCACCCAGCGCTGACGGGCTTCCTGGTCGATAGGCGTGAATCGCCAGCGCGTTCGAGGATCCTGCATCCAGCTCTGGAAGCGGCGCTCCTGCTCCTCGGCGCTCACCGATAGCCAGTACTTGATCAGCGTGAACCCCTCGCGCACCAGCATGCGCTCAAACTCGGGACACTCGTTCAAGAAATGCCGGTACTGCTCCTCGGTGCAGAAATCCATCACCCACTCGACGCCAGCGCGGTTGTACCAACTGCGATTGAAGAAGACCAGCTCGCCTTTCGCCGGGAAGTGCGTGACGTAGCGTTGGAAGTACCACTGCTTCTTTTCCCGGTCACTGGGCTTCCCCA